>CAYUOW010000017.1:0-40281 GCA_964446455.1 uncultured Desulfocurvus sp. | reverse complement strand
CGGTGCTGCCGGGCTTCTTCCGCGCGGCCAAGGCCGACGGCAAGCCCCGCAAGACTTTGCTCATGCTTGGCGGCGGCGAGACCTTCGCCGAGGACCTGATCTTCTACATCATGCCCCAGGCGATTGAGCGCGGCTACAACTTCATCACCGTGGACCTGCCCGGCCAGGGCAACATGCCGCTGCAGGGCAAGTACTTCCGGCCGGAGATGTGGAAGCCCGTCATGGCCACGGTGGACAAGGTCATCGGCCGCAAGGAGATCGACAGGAATCGCCTGGCCGTCTTCGGCATCAGCGCCGGCGGCGGCTTCGCCCCCCAGGCCGCGGAGCACGACAAGCGCCTCAAGGCCGTGGTGGTGAGCAGCTGCGTGGTGGACGCCCAGCCCCTTCTTTCCACCTGGAGCCACATCCAGAAGGGCACGCCCGCGGAAATGGCCACCTGGACCACCTTCCACGCCAACACGGTGAAGGGCATGGCCGGACGCTGGAACGTGCCGCCCGACAACGTCCCCGGCCTCATCGCCGCCAACAAGGGCTTCTCGTTCACGCCCGCCAACATCACCGTGCCCATGCTCTCCGTGGTGGGAGAGGGCGAATACGGCGGCGCGGAAGTGCAGCGCCAGCAGAAGCTGTGCATCGAGGGCTCGGCCAAGGGCAACCGGAAGCTGATGGTCACCCCCTTGGTGGAAGGGGCCTCCAACCACTGCATCATGGAGAACCGCAGCGTCTTGGCCCAGGAGGTCTTCGACTGGCTGGACGGCGCGCTGAAGTAGCACGCGCGACAGGAACCGGGCGGGCCCGGCCCGCCTCGCCACAACTTTCCGGAGGCTCCACATGAAACGATGCTTCGCCACATGGTTCGCCCCTCTCCTGCTCCTCGCCCTGGCGGTTCCCGCCCTTGCGGCGGAAGCCAAACAGGGCGAGGCCGAGTTCGACATGCACGCGGCCTATGTGCGCTATCATTTCAAAGACAGCGACATGGACTTCACCTTCGGCTCTGTGGTGCTGGGCAGCGCCACCAACGGCGGCGTGGAAATAGGCGAGGCCTTCGCCACAGCGGCCAAGATCAAGGACGGCGACGCCGCCAGCTGGCAGGCGGAATGGCTCAAGATGGCCCAAATGGCCGAGGAGCGCGGCGAGAGGTCCCTCAAGGGCGGACACACGGTAAGCGCCCGGCAGCAGTTCATGCGCGCTTCCAACTACTACCGCATCGGCCTCATGGCCATGCTGCCCGACGACCCGCGACTGCCCGAGGCCGGCAAGAAGAGCCGCGAGCTCATGCGCAAGGCGGGCAAGCTCATGCAGCCGCCCCTGGAGTACTTCGAGGTGCCCTTCGAGGGCACGGTGCTGCCGGGCTTCTTCCGCGCGGCCAAGGCCGACGGCAAGCCCCGCAAGACCCTGCTCATGCTGGGCGGCGGCGAGACCTTCGCCGAGGACCTGATCTTCTACATCATGCCCCAGGCCCTGGAGCGCGGCTACAACTTCATCACCGTGGACCTGCCGGGCCAGGGCCTCATGCCGCTGCAAGGCAAGTACTTCCGGCCAGACATGTGGAAGGCGGTCATGGCCGTGGTGGACAAGAACATCAACCGCCCGCAGATCGACAAGAAGCGCCTGGCCGTCTACGGCATCAGCGGCGGCGGCGGCTTCGCGCCCCAGGCGGCGGAGCACGACAAGCGCCTCAAGGCCGTGGTGGTGAACAGCTGCGTGGTGGACGCGCATCCCCTCTTCGCCTCCATGACTCCGGTGACCACGGCCACGGCCGAGAAGGTGGCCAGCTGGAACAGCTTCCACGCCAACACGGTGAAAGGCGTGGCCTGGCGCTGGAACGTGCCCATGGACAACATTCCCGGCCTGGTGGAAGCCAACCGCGGTTTCTCCTTCACCCCCTCCAAGATCACCGTGCCGCTCTTCTCCGTTGTGGGCGAGGGCGAGTACAGCAATGGCGACGAGGTCAAGCGCCAGCAGAAGCTCTGCATCGAGGGCGCGGCCAACCCCAACAAGAAGCTCGTGGTCACCCCGCTGATGGAAGGGGCCTCCAACCACTGCATCATGGAGAACCGCAGCGTCATGGCCCAGGAGGTCTTCGACTGGCTGGACGCGGCGCTGAAGTAGCACGGGAAAACAGGACGCGGGGCCTCATCGCCGCGCCCGAATCATCAAGGAACAATCATATGCGCAAACAACTGACACCGCTTCTTCTGCTTGCCGCGCTGCTGCTTGGCGGCTGCGCATCCATCGGGCCCGGAAGCGTGAACCGCGACCGCTTCGACTACAACGTGGCCCTCACTGATTCCTGGAAGCGCCAGGTGCTCCTCAACGTGGTCAAGCTGCGCTACGTGGAGCCCATCAGTTTTGTTGATGTGGGGCAGATCGTGTCAGCCTACACCATGGAGTCGGGCGCCACCTTGAGCGGTACGCGCACCGGCTACGACAAGCCCACCACCCTGGACAGCTATTCGGTGAATGCCCAGCTTTCGGGCAAGTACACGGACAGGCCAACCATCACGTATACCCCGCTGACGGGCAAAACCTTCCTCAAGAGCGTCATGCTCCCCATCCCGGTCCAGAACATCATGCAGAACATGCAGTCCGGGGCCTCGGCGGACATCCTCCTCACCACAAGCGCATCGACCATCAATGGCCTGCGCAATGAGGGCGTCACCACTGCGGGCTTCCGCCCGGCTGACGGGCGGTTCCTGCGGGTGGTGGCGCTGCTGCGCTCCCTGCAGCTGGCGGGCATGCTGCGCATCAACATGCACGGCAAGAACAGCGCGGAGGGCGCGGTGACCATCGGCTTCCCAAAGGGCGAACTGCCGGAGGAAACCCGCGCCCAGATCACCGAGCTGAAGAATCTGCTCGGTCTCGACCCCGCGCGCGCGAGCTACCGGGTAGTGGCCGGACACGGCACGGATGATCCGGGCGAAATCGCCGTGAACTGCTACGCCATCATGCAGATACTCGCGTCCCTTTCCATCCGCGTGGACGTGCCCGAGGCCGACATGAAGGCGGGCCGCGCCACGCCCGCCCCGCCGATGGAACCAGGCCGGTTGAACCCCTTGGGGGCGCACATCCGCTCCGGCGAGGACGAACCTCGAAACGCTTTCACCTCCGTGCGCTTCCGGGAGCACTGGTTCTGGGTGGACGACAGCGACATGGCGACCAAGCGCCTGTTCTCCTTCATCTTGATGGCCTTCACCCTGACGGACGACTCCAAGCATGACTCGCAGGTGCAGTTGACGGTGCCCACGCAGTAGCGGGCAAAGGAGAACGAGGTGAACACCATGCACAAGCTGCTCCTTGCCCTTCCGCTCGGGCTCCTGGTCCTGCTTGCCTGCGGGCAGGGTGCCTGGGCAGGACAGAGTAACAGCGGCGCCTTGCGCATCGACAGCGGCCCCATCAGCGGGACTGCGCACGACGACGTGCGGACCTACCTTGGCATTCCTTACGCCGCCCCGCCGGTGGGCGTTCTGCGCTGGCGTCCGCCCCAGCCCGTAGCGGCCTGGAAGGAGGTCCGCCCCTGCACGGAATTCGGGCCTGCCTGCCCCCAGCCGAAGCAAAAGGAAGGCGGCAAGTACAGCGAGGACTGCCTGTCCCTGAACGTGTGGACCCCGGCCGGCAAAACCGGGGCGCACCTGCCGGTGATGGTCTGGATCCACGGCGGCGGCTTCAACTTCGGGGCCTCCTCGTTAGCCGAGTATCACGGCGCGAACCTGGCCCGCCAAGGCGTGGTGGTGGTGACCCTGAACTACCGGCTCGGTCCGCTGGGCTATCTGGTCCATCCAGGCCTGGACCGGGAATCGCCCCGGGGAACTTCCGGCAATTACGGGCTACTGGACCAGATTGCGGCCCTCAAGTGGGTGCGGCGCAACATCGCCGCCTTT
The DNA here is from genome assembly GCA_964446455.1 of uncultured Desulfocurvus sp. Classification (GTDB taxonomy): domain Bacteria; phylum Desulfobacterota; class Desulfovibrionia; order Desulfovibrionales; family Desulfovibrionaceae; genus Humidesulfovibrio. The sequence goes on along the minus strand of CAYUOW010000017.1, from coordinate 36,400 downwards.
GGCGGCAACCCCAAAAACGTGACCATCTTCGGCCAGTCCGCGGGGTCGCGCTCGGTTTCGCTCCTGCTCCTGAGCCCCCAGGCCAGGGGCCTGTTCCACCGCGCCATCGCCCAGAGCGGCGGTCCGATCCTCGGTTCCGAATACCTGAACCCGGCCTTCAATGGCGACAAAGCCGCCGTTTCGAAGATGGGGGAGGAACTGGCGCGCCGGCTGGGCTGCAGCGGGCCCGACGCCCTGACCTGCATGCGCGCCAAGCCGGCCGAGGAGGTTATAGCCGCCGCGGCCTGCGACACGGGTCTCTTCGCCGAGGAGATCTTCTTCGCCCCGGTGTTCGATGGCGGCGTGCTGCCCAAGAACCCGCTGGCGGCCTTCCGCAACGGCCGCCAGCAGGCCGTGCCTGTCATCACCGGCAGCACGGCGAATGAGGGCGCGTTGTACCTGACGGGCGAGGAGGACCTGGGCCTGGCCCGCTACGAGAAGTTTCTGGCGGCGCGCTTCGGTGCGCAGACGAAGGAGGCCCTGGCCGTGTTTCCCGCCGCCACGGACGCGGATGTGCCCGGCGCCATCGACAGGGTCATCACCGTGGGCGCCAATGTGCAGCCCGCGCGGCTCACGGCGGGCAGCGCGGCCAGAACGGGCAACCGCGCCTGGGTGTTCCACTTCACGCGGGTTCCGGCCACCAGGCTGGCCAAGTCGGGGGGCGCTCACCACGGAGTCGACTTGGCCTACGTGTTCGGCAACCTCGATGAGCCGGGAGCATACAACGGCACGGACCACGCCCTTTCACGCACAGTCATGGGCTACTGGGTAAACTTCGCCAGGTCCGGGAATCCCAACGGGCCGGGCCTGCCAATTTGGCCAGCGTACACCGGGAAGACCGACACGCATATGGAGTTCGGGGACGCGGTGCGCTCTGTCGTGGGACTGTACCGGAACGAGTGCCAATTCGTCGAAGAGCAGTGGGAGAGAAACCGACGGGAATAGAAGTATCCAAGCCTTGCTGCACAGCACGCGATTCCTGTGCGGCTCAAGCAACATGGCTCCACTTCAACCAGGGCCAAGGGGCAGCGCCCCTGGCTTTCCCGGCCGAACCCGGGCCGGACCTCGATGCCCGCCGAGGGGGACTCCAAGGGGGACTCCCGCCGCCCCAGGGGATATTGTTGGGCACGTCCGGGTTGCTGAACCTGTAGGAAGTGCGCCTGTTCATAAGCACTGCTGACGCGCGCCGGGTTGCGGCGGATGCAGGACGGGTGCGCATGGGGCCTCCTCCGGGGGAGCAAGCGGGGGGACAACCTTGACTTTGCACTGATTTTCTAGTCAGATTCAAACACTGGTACAATAGAATCACTTGAATGCGGCAAGGCGCCTGCGTCTGCCGCAGCGCCTCCGGCCTGCCGACCCAAATGGCTCTGCTCCTGCTTGCCCGGTGCCGAAGAGGTGAACGGCGGCGGCGCAGAAATCATTCCGGTTCGTTGGCGATTGCCCCAGCACGCGTAGCCCGGCGCCGGGGCCGCCCCGGGGACATGAATTATCTGTGCGCCAGCCTGGCCGCGCACGCGGATCGAGAGTCGCAGGGTAGATATGCTGAGTGCCGCCATCGATTCCATCAACCGGAACCTGCTGGAAGGGGGGGCGTACCTCTCGGTTCTGGAAGGGCTGCAGGTAACGGTCTCCATCTCGGTCCAGGGCCTGCTGCTCGGCACACTCTGCGGCGCGGTGCTCTGCTGGCTGCGGATTTCCAAAATACCGATCCTGAGCCCCTTGGCGCAGTGCGTGGTCGTCGTGCTGCGCGGAAGCCCTGTGCTGCTTGTGCTGATGCTGCTCTATTATGTCGTGTTCGCGGGAAGCCGGGTGGATCCCGTGGGCGTGGCGGTGTTGGCCTTCGCCCTCAACAGCGGGGCGCACATCGCGGAGCTGATGCGCTCCGCTCTGGAGGCCGTGGACAAGCGCCAGCTGGAGGCGGCCAGGATGCTGGGCTTCTCGCGGGCAAAGGCCTTTGTGGCCATCACCTTGCCGCAGGCGGGAAAAATCGCCAAGCCGGTGTACCAGGGCACCATCGTCAACACCATCCAATGGACCTCTGTCGTCGGGTACGTGGCCATAACCGACCTGACGCGGACGGTGAACAACATCGGCAACCGCACGGGCGATCCCTTCTTCTCGCTGTTCTGCGGCGTGCTGCTCTACCTGGGCCTGTCCTACCTCGTCCACGCGCTGTTCTCCATCGGCGGGGGGAGGGCTGAAGAACGGTGATACGGCTGGCCGGAGTCTCCAAGCGGATCGGGCGGGTCGATGTGCTGAAGCAGGTCGACGCGCATGTGGCCAAGGGCGAGTGCATCGCGCTCATCGGGCAGTCCGGCAGCGGAAAAAGCATGCTGCTGCGCTCCATCGCCATGCTGGAAAGGCCGGATGCGGGCGCGATCTACATCAACGGAATGGACATCACGGCCAAAGGCGTCGACCTGAACCGCGTCCGCGAGTCCATGGGCATGGTCTACCAGGGCTTCAACCTGTTCTCGCATCTGAACGTGCTGGACAACATCACCCTCGCGCCGCGGTGGATCAAGAGGCTGGGCAGGGCGGACGCCGAGGCGCGGGCCATGGAGCTGCTGTCCATGGTGGGCATGGCGGACAAGGCCCGCAGCTTTCCCCACCAGCTTTCGGGGGGGCAGCAGCAGCGGACCGCCATCGCCAGGTGCCTGGCCATGGAGCCGCAGATCATGCTCCTGGACGAGCCCACCTCGGCCCTTGACCCGGCAATGACCAGCGAAGTGCTGTCCATCATACGCAAACTCACCCGCATGGGCCTCACCATGCTCATCGTCACCCACGAGATGGCCTTTGCGCAGGATGTGGCCGACAGGGTGTTCTTCATCGCGGAAAGCACCATTTACGAGCAGGGCTCCCCCAGGCAGATCTTCGAGAACCCAAGCAGGGACAAGACCAGGGCGTTCATCACCCGGTTGAAGACCTTCACCCACGAGATACACTCACTTGATTTCGACGCCGTCTCGATGAACGCCCAGATTGAGGTGTTCTGTAGAAAATATTCCATTGAGCAGCAGAGAATATACCGCGTCCAACTGGTGCTGGAGGAACTTGTGCAGGTGATCTTCAAGCAATGCTACCAGCACGAGCCGCCTGACATGGAGTTCACGATGGCCTATGCCCAGGAGCAGGACGACATCACCCTCGACCTTGTCTTCAAGGCGGCGGAGTTCAACCCGTTCGCTCCACAGGGGGAGGACTCCGACGATTTGGGGATGCTCTTGGTACGGAACTATACAAAGCAGTGCGGCCATGCTTTCAGCCAGGGAAGCAACCGCGTAACCATCAACATCTAGGGGGCAGTATGGCGCGTTATTGGGCAATGGCCTGTATGCTTGTGGCGGCCATGGCGCTTGGAGGATGCGGCGGCGACAGCCCCGCCAAAATTGAGAAAATGGGCGATTTGAAGGGCAAGGTCGTCGGTTCGGTGACTCCTCCGGGCACCCAGAAACAGCTGGAGGAGTCCGTCGAGAAGATCATCGGCGGCAAGCAGAAAGAAGTGAAATACTTCAGCAGGATGAGCGACTGCATCATGGCGCTCCAGGCCGGAAAGGTGGACGCGGTGCTGAGCCCGCGGTTCGGGGCGGACTATTTCGTGAAGCGCAACCCCGCCTTGAAGATTGTCGCCAGCCAGCCGGTCAAGGTCAACGTCGTCATGGCCCTGCGCAGCGAGGACACCCAGCTGAAGGACGACCTGGACAAGGCCATCACGACCTTGCAGGAAAACGGCAAGCTGAAGAGCCTGGAGAACGAATGGGTGACCAACCTGCCCGCCGCCAATGAGCCCGCGAACAAGAGCGCGGCCCCCATTCCCGGAGCCAAGACGGTGTACGTCGGTGTCTGCGGAGACTACGCCCCTCTGGACTACATCGCCGCCGACGGCAGGCCCGCCGGCTTCAACGTGGCGCTGCTGAACGAGCTTAGCCAGCTGCTGAAGGTCAACTTCGAGTTCGTGTCCCTCGAAAGCCAGGCGCGCTTCGCCGCGCTGAGCGCCAAGAAGATCGACCTGATCTTCTGCAACCTGGAGGCGAACACGCCGGCCCTTATGGCGCTGAAGAACAAGGGCTGGGTCGCCACCAAGCCGTACTTCACCTCGGAGGTCGGGTGCTTCCTGGTCAGGAAATAGGCCGCGCAGGACAGGGCTGGCGTTTGCCGGCCCTGATGCTCCGGCCGGGGGAAATGGCCCGGCAGCATGGCTGAACCGCAGACCGGTTCCGCGCCGGCACCGCTCACGCCAGCGCAATGGCTGATCTGCGCCGTCGCGGCCATGGGCTTTGCGTTCGACATCTACGAGCTGCTCACCCTCCCGCTGGTCGTTCGGCCCGCGCTGCTGGAACTGGGCGGCATCCGTCCGGGCACGCCAGAGTTCAGCCTCTGGTTCAGCCTGCTGTTCTATGTCCCGGCCTTGTGCGGGGGCTGCTTCGGCCTGGTGGGCGGCTACCTGACGGACCGCCTTGGCCGCAAGCGCGTGCTCAGCTGGAGCATTCTCCTTTACGCCGGCGCGTCCTTCGCTGCGGGGTTTTCGACGACCCTGCCCATGCTCCTGGTGCTGCGCTGCCTGGTGTTCGTCGGGGTGTGCGTGGAATTCGTGGCGGCGGTGGCCTGGCTGGCGGAGCTCTTCCCCAACGCTCGCCAGCGCGAAGGCGTGCTGGGCGGCACCCAGGCCTTTTCCTCCATCGGCGGGCTGATGGTGGCCCTGGCCAACGGCATTGCCGCCGCGTGGGCGGTGAACCGCCCAGCGCCGCTGCTGATGGGGCTTGAGCTGCCCGCGCTCCAGCTGCCCCCCCTCCAATTGCCGGAGTTTCTCGCCTTTATTGGTAACATAGCGAATCCTTACGCCCCCTGGCGCTACACCCTCATGTCCGGGCTTGTTCCCGCCATCCTGCTGATGGCGGTGCGGTCCTTCCTGCAGGAGTCGCCCCAGTGGCTGCGCAAGCGCCGGGCAGGCACATTGAAGCGGCCGAGCATCGCCGAACTGTTCAGCCCCGGCCTGCGCCGCACGACCATGATCACCACGCTGATGGTGGCCTGCAGCTACGCCGCGTCCTTCGGAGCGCTCCTGCAGGTGCCGCAGATCGTTCCCGGCCTGCCGGAAGTGCGGGCCGAGGTTGCCGCGTTTCAGGCCGAGCGGGCACGGCCTGAAGCGGGTTCCCCGGGTGTGGCCGGCACCGCGGCGGGCCGGGCCGGTGCGACCACCGAGCAGCTCCATTCGTCGCACCTGATGAAATTGCAGGAGCTTGGCGGTCTGGCGGGGCGCATAGCCCTGGCCGGGCTGGCCCTGTGCATCGTCAGCCGTCGGCTGCTGCTGCGCCTGTTTCTTGCGCCGGGACTCATCGTCATGCCGCTGTGCTTCGGCTGGGCCGCGGTGACGGGCCTGGACCGGCTGGAGTGGGGTATCTTTGCGGCGAGCTTCTGCGTCGTCGCCCAATTCAGTTTCTGGGGCAACTACCTGCCGCGCGTGTTTCCGCTGCACCTGCGGGGAACGGGCGAAAGCTTCGCCGCCAATGTCGGCGGGCGGATGATCGGCACCTGCTTCGCCGCGCTCACCCAGTGGCTGGCCTATTGGCTGCCGGTGGAGGCCATGCATGCGCACAAGGTGGCCTACGTCGCCGCGGGGGTGGCCCTGGCCGTGTTCGCGGTGAACATCGCCGCGTCGTTCCTGCTGCCGGAGCCACAGACGGGCAGTCTTCCAGACTAGGGCGGACTAGGACCGCTTCTCCTCCGCCGCGTCTTCCTCCGCCAGGCGCAGCAGCCGCGCCCGGTCCAGCTTGCCCTGAGGGGTAAGGGGCAATTGCTCCAGCCGGAGGCACCGGACCGGCACGGATTCGGTGTCGACCCGCGACGCCACCCAGGCCAGCAGGGCCTCGGCCCCGGGGTCCGCCTTGCCCGCCCGGATCTGGTAGAACGCCACGGGCACCTGTCCGGCCAGGGCATCCCGCACTCCCACCAGGGCGGCCTCCTGCACTGCGGGATGTTCCGTCAGCGCTTCCACCACCAGGGCCGAGGAGACGTTGATCGCGTTGCGGACGATGACATCCGCCGCGCGCCCCACAAACCAATAGTCGCCGTCGGCGTCGACCTGGGCGATGTCTTTGGTGTCGAGCCAGCCGGAACCCATGGCCCGGTGGGTGCCGAGGGTATCGTTCCAGTACCCGACCATCATGTTGGGCGAGCGCACCAAAAGCCGCCCGGGCGTGTTCACGCCCGCATCCCCTCCGTCCGGGCCGACGACTCGGCCTTCCACGCCGCCCATGGGCCTGCCCATGGCGCCAGGCTTGTCAGCACCGTCAAGGGGCTGAATGAACAGACCGCCGGTCTCGGTCATGCCGAACTGGTTCAACAGCGGCCTGCCGGTGGTCTCGCGCACCAGACGGAACAGCTCCGGCCCGGGCTGGTCGCCGGCGGAAATCAAGAACCGCAGGCGGGAGTGGTCAGCCGCCATTGCCGCCGGGTCTTCCATGAGCTTGCGGAAGTAGCTCGGCATGCCGAGGCAGTAGGTGGGGTGGGTTTGCGCATAGAGCCGCCAAAACGCTCCGCTTGACGGGCGTTCTGCCAAAACCGTGGAGCCGCCTGCATGCAGCATGGCCAGAAGCTGGTGCACAAGGCACAGCGGCCGCATGGCGGGAAAAACCGTCAGCGCAACATCGTCGGCCGTCAGGGGCATGTCGTGGACGAATGCCCTGGCCCGCGCCACGAGCCGGGCCTGGCTGTGGGCGATGCCCTTGGGCCTCCCCGTGGTGCCGGAGGTGTAGACGACGAGTCCGAGGGGATCGGGGTCGGCTTCCCCGGCCGGGAGCGCGTCCGCGCCGAGGAGCTCCTGGTGGCGGATGCAGCCGGGGAGCTTCGGCCCGGTGACGATGCATGCGGACAGGGCGGACAGGGCTGCGGCGGGGATGGCGCCGCGCAGGGCCGGAGTGACGACGAGCGCACGCGCCCCCGTGTCGGCGAGGATGCCCGCGTGCTGCTGCGGGGCATACGCGCTTGATAGCGTCACGAGGATCAAGCCCCGGCGCCAGGCCGCAAGGGCCGTGGCCACGAGCTCCACGGAGTTGGGGAGCAGGACCGCCAGGCGGTCGCCGGGAACAAGGCCAAGCCGCGCGAAACCGCCCGCCAGGCGCGCCACCTGATTCGCAAGCGCCCCGTAGGTGACGGCAGCGTCGGCGGTCCGCAAGGCGATGCTCTCCGGGCTCCGTTCCGCAGCACTTTCCAGAATATGGTTGATGGGCATCGTCTCTCCTTTGGCGGCGGGGAACCGGCTGCAGGCTTGCGGCGTGAGCCTGCGGCCAGAATACTCCAACGCAAGGAGGGTGTCATCAGGCCGCGCAGCCCGCTGGAGCAACGCCCGCCAGCGCTTGAAGAACATAAGCGAGGTGGCGGGCCTCTTCAGGGAAGGCCGACAAACCGGGCCGGTAATTCTCTCGCCCCCGCCGCTGCCCTTGAGGCCCTTCGCAACGGTCCCATCCAAGGGGCTCCGCCCCTGCGCCCGATGCGCGGCGCCTCTCCCGGAGCAATACCCCGCATGGTCGCGTCCCCTTCGCTCGGGGGAGGCTGCACTGCAAACCCGCACCACAACAGTCCGAAAAAGCTGTTGATTTGTCGCGCAGGATACAAACTCGCGAATTATTTCAGCACCTATGCACCGCCCTGCTTGAATGACATTCAAGAGGCCGTGGGTTCAATTCCCTCCAGCTCCACCACTGAAAGAACCAGGTCCGTCCGTAACAGGATGGCCCTTTTCCTTTGCCGCGCGGGCCGGACCAAGGCCAAGCGTTGCATCGCCGGGGCACAACGGATATAGCCTGCCCATCCGCACACTTGCCCAGAGGAGCAACCAATGGTCCGACGCCTCGCCGCACTGCTTTCCTGCGCTCTCGTCCTGGCCCTTTCCGGCTGCGCGCCCATGGACGCGCCGGGCCCACAGGCCGACGCCGCGCCGAACCATGCGGCCGGTCCCGCCGCCAACGCCACGGCGCTGACGCTGACGCTTAACACGCCGGAGTCCTTTGGCGAGGCCTACGCCACGGCGTTCACGAGCGCCCTCGCCTCGGCCGGGTATTCCGTGACGCAGGAAAACGGCCAGTGCCGGGTGGACCAGACCATCACCGCCGTGCCGAAAGACGCGCCGAAGAAGAAGTTCTCGCCCTCCTTCGGGCTGGAGTCCCTGGCCATCAAGTCCATCATCAAGGCCGGGGAATACCTGTACCATATGGAGGAGATCTCGGAGACCGTGGACACCACCCTGCGCATCCAGTGCGACGGAAAAAGCAAGGGCTTCACCCGGCGCTACACCTACGACAAGGTCAGCCAGGAGGAGATCAACACCGCCATCGCCTCGGACCAGGCCGAGCTGACCGCAGGCGCCCTTTCCGACCTGCGTCGCCCCCGCTGAGGCCGGGCGCAGTCTTCTGCACACGCGGCCGCCTGCTCCGTGCACGCATTTGCCCAAACAAAAAGGGCCTGGGGATGACATCCGCAGGCCCTTTTTCGTGCTGTCCGATGGCTGAAGCTCAAGCCAGGGGCAGGCGCGGCACCCCGGCCGTGTATTTGGATTCCTCGCCAGCGCCCTCGCCAGCTTCATCCTCCATGGGTATGCCGAACACCGTCTGCAGCGAGCCAAGCACGGCAAAGAGCACGTCCAGCTCCAGGGCCGAGAGGTCGGCGAGCTTGCCGGTGAACACCGAGAGCGCGGCGGTGCGGGCCAGCGCCAGGTGCTTCAGGCCGTCCTCGGTCAGGGCGATGGCGATGCGCCGCCGGTCGCTGGCGCAGGTCTCGCGCGCCAGGAGCCCGCGCGCCACCATGCCTTCGGCCAGCTTGGAGGCCGCGGGCAGGCTCAAGCCCAGGTGCTCCGCCGCCTGGGTCAGAGGGGCGCCGGGGTGGATTTGGAAGAACACCAGGATGCGGAACTGCGGCACCGTGAGGTCCGAGGACCGTCCGGCGCGCATTTCCACCCGCAGGGCTTGCATGAGCGTGGGCACGATGGCCAAAAGACGTTCGGCGCACAGCCGGGCTTTTTCAGGCACAAGAACTCCGATAATGCTTGCATTTCGGCAAGTGTTTTCCAAGGCGATCCCTTGGCGTCAGCCCCACCTTACGCCGAAAGCCCCCGCAGGGGAAGCCCTGTTCCAACAGCCCGCCGCAACTCGGTATACATAGGAAAAATTGACCATTTCCGGCCTTGCACATGTGCAACTTGTGCAACATTTTTTCGTAATATTTGCACTTGAGAAAGTGCAAACTCCGGGTGTATTGGTTCTCCTAGTTAACCAATTGACGACCCCTGCGGCAATACAGCGCTGCTCCGCAGCGCCCAGGCCGCCAGCTTTCCTCCCCCCGATTGTTGGAAAGGGCGTGCAAAAGCAGGCGGGTACGCATATTGCATAAGAACCCACGGCATCAGCGGACCAGTGTGTAAAGAAATCCGGCGAAACGCCCGTTAAGCATAGGCACAGACAGCGCCAGCACAACAACACCGCGCGCTCCAGGGCAGGCAGCCCACGGCGCGCCAACAGGCGAGACTCATGAACGAAGCCGCTCCGACCGTGGCGCCGCAGACCGAAGCGCCGAAGCACGAAGCCCCGCAGATCGACCCGCCCTCCCCGTCCGCACCCGGGCGCTCCAGGCGTGTCTTCAGCCTGGCCCTGGCCCTGTGTCTGGCCCTGGGCGGCGGAGCCTACTGGTACAAGACTTACGGCCCAGGAGCCAAGGCTGCCGCGCCCAACCAGCAGCGCAAGCTGCCCGTGGCCGTGGCCGAGGCCAAGACCCAGGACGTGGAGGTCTTCCTCACCGGCCTGGGCACGGTCACCCCGCTCAATTCCATCACCATCAAGAGCCGCGTGGACGGCCAGCTCATGCAGGTGCTCTTCCGCGAAGGCCAGCAGGTGAAGGCCGGAGATCTGCTGCTCGTCATCGACCCGCGCCCCTTCCAGGTGCAGCTGGCCCAGGCCGAAGGCCAGCTCAAGCGCGACACGGCGCTTTTGGAAAACGCCCGCCTGGACCTCAAGCGCTATGGCGAGCTCATCGCCCAGGGCGCCATCGCGCGTCAGCAATACGACACCCAGCAGTCCCTGGTGCACCAGTACGAGGGCGCCGTGGCCACGGACAAGGCCACGGCCGACAACGCCCGGCTGCAGATCACCTACTGCCGCATCACCGCGCCCACCTCGGGCCAGGTGGGCATGCGCCTGGTGGACCCCGGCAACATGGTGCGCTCCAGCGACGCCACCGGCCTGCTGGTGCTGAACCAGCTTTCGCCCATCAACGTGGCCTTCACCCTGCCGGAGGACCAGCTGCCCCGCGTGATGGCCAAGCTGCGCGCGGGCGAGAAGCTGCGCGTGGACGTGTACGACCGCGAACAGGTGCACATGCTCGCCCAGGGCGAGCTGGCCAGCCTGGACAACCAGATCGACACCACCACGGGCACCGTGCGCCTGAAGGCCGTGTTCGCCAACACCGGCTCCGAACTCTATCCCAACCAGTTCGTCAACGCCAAGCTGCTGCTCGAGGTCATGAAGGACGCCGTGGTCATCCCGGCCTCCGCCGTGCAGCGCGGCCAGCAGGGCGCGTATGTGTATGTGCTCTCGGCCGAGGGCACCGTGGCCCTGCGGCCCGTGAGCGTGGGCGAGGCCGCGAACGGCCTGAACGCCGTGCTCTCCGGCCTGGCCGCGGGTGAAAAGGTGGTGGTGGACGGCGCGGACCGCCTGCGCGACGGCGCGGCCGTAGAGGTGAAGGAGCGCGGCGCCAAGCCCGAGGCCGGAAAGGCGGAAGGCAAGGAAGGCGGCAACGCCCAGAACGCCACGACCCAGGCCCCGCAGGCCAAGGCCCAGGAGACAGCTGCGGCCGCCACCAGCGCCACCACCAATGCAGCCACCACGGCCGCCGTGCAGCCCGAAGCCAAGTCCGCTGCGCACAAACCCGAAGCCAAGCATGAACCCAAGGCGGACGCGCCGAAGCAGGAGGCTGCGAAGCCCCAGGCGGAAAAGCCCCACAAGGAAAAGTCCGAAGCAGCCAAGACCGGCGGCGGCATCGCCAAGCCCGAGGCGGTCAAGGTCCTCACCGGCCAAGCGCCGGGAGACACGGCGCCCCAGGAAAAGCCAGCCCGGTCCAAGCCCGACCGCGCGCTGGTGTACAAGCCGGAAACGCCGGGACAGACCGATGCGAAGTCTGACGCCAGAACCGGCGCCACCACCAGCGCCCATACGGACGCCAAGACCAGCGCCACCACCGACATCAAGCCATGAACATCTGCGAGCCCTTCATCCGCCGCCCGGTGGCCACCGCCCTCCTGATGGTGGCCGTGGTCCTGGCGGGCATGATCGCGTACAAGCAGCTGCCCGTGGCGGCGCTGCCCCAGGTGGACTACCCCACCATCCAGGTGCGCACCTTCTACCCCGGGGCCAGCCCGGACGTCATGGCCACCAGCGTCACCGCGCCGCTGGAGCGCCAGTTCGGCCAGATGCCCGGCCTGACGCAGATGACGAGCACCAGCTCGTCCGGAAGCTCCATCGTCACCCTGCAGTTCACCCTGGAGGTGAGCCTGGACGTGGCCGAGCAGCAGGTGCAGGCGGCCATCAACTCGGCCTTCAATTTCCTGCCCAAGGACCTGCCCAACCCGCCCGTGTACAGCAAGGTCAACCCGGCCGACGCGCCCATCCTGACCCTGGCGCTGACGTCCACCGACCTGCCCCTCTACAAGGTGCAGGACATGGCCGACACGCGCCTGGCCCAGAAGATTTCCCAGCTGCCCGGCGTGGGCCTGGTGAGCATCAGCGGCGGGCAGCGCCCGGCCGTGCGCGTGCACGCCAACCCGCGCGCCCTGGCCTCCCTCGGCATGACCATGGAGGATCTGCGCACGGCCATTTCCGCCGCCAACGTGGACCAGGCCAAGGGCGGCTTCGACGGGCCCAGGCAGGCGGCCATCATCGGCGCCAACGACCAGCTCTATTCCAGCGCGGACTACCGCCAGCTGGTGGTGGCCTGGAAGAACGGCGCGCCCGTGCTTTTGACCGACGTGGCCGAGGTGGTGGACGGGCCCGAGGACGTGCGCCAGGCCGCGTGGATGAACACCGACCCGGCCATCATCCTGAACATCCAGCGCCAGCCCGGCGCCAACGTCATCGAGGTGGTGGACCGCATCAAGCGGCTCATGCCCCAGCTTTCGGCCTCGCTGCCGGCCAGCGTCAAGGTCACCATACTGTCCGACCGCACCACCACCATCCGCGCCAGCGTGAACGACGTGCAGCACGAGCTGATGCTGGCCGTGGCCCTGGTGGTGCTCGTCATCTACCTGTTCCTGCGCAACCTGCCCGCCACCACCATCCCCAGCGTGGCCGTGCCGGTGTCGCTGGTGGGCACCTTCGGCATCATGTATCTGGCGGGCTTCAGCCTGAACAACCTCTCGCTCATGGCACTGACCATCAGCACAGGGTTCGTGGTGGACGACGCCATCGTCATGATCGAGAACGTCTCGCGCTACGTGGAGGAAGGCGAAGATCCCTTCACCGCGGCCCTCAAGGGCTCGAAGCAGATCGGCTTCACCATCCTCTCGCTCACGGTGTCGCTCATCGCGGTGCTCATTCCACTGCTCTTCATGGGCGACGTGGTGGGTAGGCTCTTCCGCGAATTCGCCATCACCCTCGGCGTCACCATCCTCCTTTCCGCCGTGGTGTCGCTGACCCTTACTCCGATGATGTGCGCGCGCCTCTTGAAGCACGTGCCCCAGGAAAGCCTGCCCAAGACCGGCCCGGCCGCCTGGATGCAGCGCCAGTTCGACCGCATGGTGAAGGGCTACGGCACCACCCTGGCCTATGTGCTGGAGCACCAGACGGCCACCCTCATGGTGGCCGTGGGCACCCTCGTGCTCACCGTGGTGCTCTACGTCATGATCCCCAAGGGCTTTTTCCCCGTGCAGGACACCGGGCTCATTTTGGGCGTTTCCGAGGCCCCGCAGAGCGTCTCCTTTCCGGCCATGAGCGAACGCCAGCAGGAACTGGCGAAGGAGATCCTGCGCGACCCGGCCGTGGACGGCCTCTCGTCCTTCATCGGCATCGACGGCACCAACACCTCGCTGAACAGCGGGCGCATCCAGATCGCGCTCAAGCCGCTGTCCCAGCGCAGCGAGTCCGCCACCGAGGTCATCCGCCGCCTGGCGCCCAGGCTGGAGGGAGTCTTCGGCATCACGCTGTTCATGCAGCCCGCCCAGGACCTGACCGTTGACGCGCGCATGAGCCGCACCCAGTACCAGTACACCCTGGACGACCCCAGCCCGGCCGTCCTTTCGGCCACGGCGCCGCGCTTCCTGGACGCCCTGCGCGCCCGGCCGGAACTGGCCGACGTCTCAAGCGACCAGCTGGACCGCGGCCTGCGCGTGCAGGTGGACATCGACCGTCCCACGGCCTCGCGCCTGGGCATAAGCCCGCAGGATGTGGACAACGCCCTGTACGACGCCTTTGGCCAGCGCCAGGTGTCCACCATCTTCACCGAGCTGAACCAGTACCGCGTGGTGCTCTCCGCGCCGGAGTCCCTGCTCCACGGCCCGGCCGCTCTGGATTCCATCTACCTGCGCAGCACGGACGGCAAGAGCGTGCCCTTGACCGCCGTCGCCAGCGTGCGCGAGACCGTAGGTCCCCTTGTCATCTCGCGCCAGGGGCAGTTCCCCTCGGTCACGGCCTCCTTCAACCTCGCCCCGGGCGTGGCCCTGGGCCAGGCGGTGGACGCCGTGCACGCCGCCGCGGCCGAGGCCAAGATGCCGCAAAGCACCCAGGGCAGCTTCCAGGGCACGGCCCAGGCCTTCATGGCCTCCCTGGCCAACCAGCCCCTGCTCATCCTGGCGGCGCTGGTCACGGTCTACATCGTGCTCGGCGTCATGTACGAAAGCTACATCCACCCGGTGACCATCCTCTCCACCCTGCCCTCGGCCGGCGTGGGCGCGGTGCTGGCCCTCATGGCCTGCCGCATGGAGCTCACGGTCATCGCGGTCATCGGCATCATCCTCTTGATCGGCATCGTGAAGAAGAACGGCATCATGATGGTGGACTTCGCCCTGGAGGCGGAGCGCGAAATGGGCATGAGCCCGCGCGAGGCCATCTATCAGGCGAGCCTCTTGCGCTTCCGGCCCATCATGATGACCACCATGGCCGCGCTTCTGGGCGCGCTGCCCATGGCGCTGGGCACCGGCGTGGGCAGCGAGCTGCGCCGCCCGCTCGGCGTGTCCATCATCGGCGGCCTGGTCATCAGCCAGGTGCTCACCCTGTACACCACGCCGGTCATCTACCTGGCCTTCGACCGCCTGGCCCGGCGCGTGCTGGGCCGCGGCGCGGCCGGAGCCTCGGTGCATCCGCACGAGGAAGCCGAAACCGCCCAGGACAAGAAGCAGGGCCACGCGGACAAGCCATGAGCCTCTCCGATCCGTTCATCCGGCGGCCGGTCGCCACCACCCTGCTCACCCTGGCCATAGCCCTGGCCGGGGCCATCGCCTACCGCTTCCTGCCGGTCTCGCCCCTGCCGCAGGTGGACTTCCCCACCATCAGCGTTTCCGCGGCGCTGCCCGGCGCCGACCCCGAGACCATGGCGACCAGCGTCGCCGCGCCGCTGGAGCGCCAGTTCGGGCGCATAGCGGGCGTGACCGAGATGACCAGCACCAGCTACCGGGGCAGCACCAGCATCACGCTACAGTTCGACCTGGACCGCGACATCAACGGCGCCGCGCGCGACGTGCAGGCGGCCATCAACGCCGCACGCGGCTTCCTGCCCTCGAACATGCCCTCGAACCCCAACTACCGGAAGGTCAACCCGGCCGACGCGCCCATCATCATCCTGGCGCTGACCAGCGAGAACCACACCCGCGCCCAGCTCTACGACGCGGCCGCAACGGTGCTGCAGCAGAAGCTGGCCCAGGTGAACGGCGTGGGCCAGGTGTTCGTGGGCGGCGGCAGCCTGCCCGCCGTGCGCGTGGAGCTCAACCCGGCGGCCGTGGCCCAGTACGGCCTGAGCCTGGAGAACGTGCGCGGCGTGCTGGCCAAGACCAACGTGAACACCCCCAAGGGCCAGGTGTCGCGCGGGGATTCCTCCTGGGAGATCCAGACCAACGACCAGCTGAAGCCCGTGACCGGCTCCTACGAGCCGCTGATCCTGGCCTACCGCTCCGGCGCGGCCGTGCGCCTGTCCGACGTGGCCCAGGTGACCGAAAGCGTGGAGGACGTGCGCGCCGCAGGCTACGTGGACGGCAAGCCCGCCGTGCTCCTGGTCATCTTCCGCCAGCCCGGAGCGAACATCATCGAGACCGTGGACAACGTGCGCGCGCTGATGCCCCGGCTGGAGAGCACCCTGCCCGGCGGCATGACGCTCAAGCCCGTGGTGGACAGAAGCCCGCCCATCCGGGGCTCCCTGGCGGACGTGGAGAAGAGCCTGCTCATGTCCTGCGGCCTGGTCATCCTGGTGGTGTTCGTGTTTCTGCGCACCTTCCGGGCCACCATCATCCCCGGCGTGGCCACGGTGGTTTCGCTCGTCGGCACCTTCGCCATCATGTACCTGTTCGGCTACTCCCTGGACAATCTTTCGCTCATGGCGCTGACCATCGCCACGGGCTTCGTGGTGGACGACGCCATCGTGGTGCTCGAGAACATCACCCGCCACGTGGAGGCGGGCATGCAGCCCCGGCAAGCCGCCTTCCAGGGCGCGCGGGAGATCTCCTTCACCGTGGTCTCCATGAGCATTTCGCTGGTGGCGGTGTTTCTGCCCATCCTGCTCATGGGCGGCATGGTGGGACGCCTGTTCCGCGAGTTCGCGGTGACGCTCTCTGCCGCCATCTTCGTATCCATGCTGCTTTCCCTCACCGCCACGCCCATGATGTGCGCCTACATGCTGCGCCCGCCCGGGCAGGAGCGCACGGGCCGCTTCACCCGCATGAGCGAGGGCTTTTTCCGGCGCCTGCACGCGTCCTACGAGCGCACCCTTGCCCTGGCCCTGCGCCACAAGCGCATCACCCTGGCCGCGGCCGTGGGCATGCTGGTGCTGAACGTGGTGCTGTACTCCATGGTGCCCAAGGGCTTCTTTCCCCAGCAGGACACCGGGCGGCTTTCCGGCAACATCCAGGCCGCCCAGGACGTCAGCTTCGCGGTGATGGAGGAGAAGCTCCAGCAGGTCATCGCCATCATCAAGCAGGACAAGGACGTGCAGCACGTCACCGGCTTCATCGGCGGCACGGGCGGGGCAAGCTCCTCGCCCAACACGGCGCGGCTCTTCGTGACGCTCATTCCCTTCGAGAAGCGCGGCATCAACGCCGAGCAGGTCATGGTGCGCCTGCGCAAGAAGCTGGCCGGAATCCCCGGCGCGCCAACCTACCTGCAGCTGGTGCAGGACCTGCGCGTGGGCGGACGCGGCTCCAGCGCGCTGTACCAGTTCACCCTGCAGGCGGAGACCGTGGGCGACCTGAACGTGTGGGCCCCGCGCCTGCTGGCCAAGATGCGCGGCCTGCCGGAGATCGTGGACGTGAACAGCGACCAGCTGGACAAGGGTCTCATGTCGCAGCTGACCATCGACCGCCGCACTGCGGCGCGCATGGGCGTCAGCCCCCAGCTCATCGACAACATCCTGTACGACGCCTTCGGCCAGCGCCAGGTGTCCATCACCTACTCGCCCCTGAACCAGTACCACGTGGTCATGGAGGCCGAGCCCAAGCTCCTGCTCGGACCCGAGGGCCTTCGCTCCATCTTCGTGCCCGTCACCGGCGGCGAACAGGTGCCGCTGGACGTGTTCACCCGGCACACCCAGACCACCACCGCCCTGGCCGTGAACCACCAGAGCCAGTTCCCCTCGGTGACCATCTCCTTCAACCTCACCCCGGGCAAGGCCCTGGGCGAGGCGGTGAAGGCCATCGAAGGCGCGGCGCGCGAACTGGGCATGCCCGGCAGCATCCGGGGCAGCTTCCAGGGCACGGCCCAGGCCTTCCAGGCCGCGCTCGCCAACCAGCCCCTGCTCATCCTGGCGGCGCTCATCTCGGTCTACATCGTGCTGGGCATGCTCTACGAGAGCCTGGTGCACCCGGTGACCATCCTCTCCACCCTGCCAAGCGCGGGCGTGGGTGCGGTGTTCGCCCTCATCGTCACCGGCACGGACCTCTCGGTCATCGCCATCATCGGCATCATTCTCTTGATCGGCATCGTGAAGAAGAACGGCATCATGATGGTGGACTTCGCCATCGAGGCCGAGCGGCGCGAGGGCCTCTCCCCCGAGGCGGCCATCACCAAGGCCTGCCTGCTGCGCTTCCGGCCCATCATGATGACCACCATGGCCGCGCTTCTGGGCGCGGTGCCCCTGGCCCTGGGTTCCGGCGTGGGCAGCGAGCTGCGCCGCCCCTTGGGCATCGCCATCATCGGCGGCCTGGCCTTCAGCCAGGCCATGACGCTCTACACCACGCCGGTGGTCTACCTGTACCTGGAGCGCCTGCGCCTGTGGACCGCCCGCCAGCGCGACAAGCGCCGGAGCAAGGCCTCGGCCGCTCCGGCCACGCAGCCGCAGGCCTAGCCAGAAGCCCCGGAATAGCGTTCCGAATAATCTTCTGCCGCAAAATCCTTGACAGGGAACGCGCGTCCGGCTAGACAGACCTTCCCAACGACGTGGGGCTGTAGCTCAGTTGGGAGAGCGCTTGAATGGCATTCAAGAGGCCGTGGGTTCAATTCCCTCCAGCTCCACCACTTAAAGAATCAGGGCCGTCCGCAAGGACGGCCCTTTTTCGTTTCCTGCCGGGGCGCTGGAAGGCGCCTAGATCGTCTGCTTGAGGGACGTGACCGTGACCTCGAGCACCCGCGTGAGGAACGGAAACTTCGCCTTCATGGCGTCGTACTCCCCGCCCTCCTTGAAGAACCGCGCGGTACCCTCCACAAGAAATCCCGTGCCCAGGCCCATCTTGCCCTGCACCTCCTTGCTGCCAAGGGTCAGCAGCACCCTGGGGTTCTTGAGGGTGTTCTGCTCGGTCTTGCGCATCTTCCAGGCCGGGATGAGCAGCCTGCCGTCCTCCGTCAGAGCGAGATAGGAATTCCAGGTGTTGACCACATGGGCCTCGCTCTCGGCCCACGACACGATGGAAACCACGCCTTCCTTGGCGGCCACTTCGCGGAACGTCTCTGTGAACATGTGCATTCTCCTTGCTTTCCATTATTATGGACAATGTCTATCCAGAATATCTTTAATCTCCATTTTTGCCCTGGTCAAGGGCGGAAAGGAGTATTAGGATATTTTTAGCATACGGACGGAGGTGCACGTGCAATTCAGCGTCGGCGTGGAATACGCCTTTCACTCGCTTTTCTACCTGGTGGACATGCCGGAGCAAAAGCCCGTGGGCATCCGGCAGATCGCCGAGCTGCACGGGATCACCGAGAGCTACCTGTCCAAGGTTTTCGCCCGGCTGCGCAAGGCGGGCATCGTGCGCTCCGTGCCGGGGGTCAAGGGCGGGTACGAGCTGGCGCGCTCCGCCGAGGACGTCTCCTTCTGGGACATCATCGAGGCGGTGGAGGGCTCCTCGGCCTTTTTCCAGTGCGCGGAGATACGCAAGAAGAACATCTTCGTGGACGACCCGTCCGTGTTCACGGACAAGTGCCCCTGCCTGATCAAGGTGGTGCTGCAGGAGGCCGAGGACCTGTTCCGCGCCAGCCTGCGCGCCAAATCCCTGCGCTGGCTGCACGACCAGGTGTGCCGCGACTTCCCGGACCGGAAGAAGCAGGCCATCGCCCAGTGGATCAAGGGGCTCTAGCGCCCTCCCCGGCTGAAACGGCAAAGGGTCCGCGAGACGTCTCGCGGACCCTTTTTCGCGTGCGCTACTCGGTCCCCTTCAGCAGTTCCATGGCCTCGTCCACGTCCGCGTTCTCGTGTACCACGCGGGAAAGGGCGCGGGTGAGCAGGTCCGGCCGCTTGTGCTGGAAGATGTTCCGGCCCACGGAAAGCCCCGCCCCGCCGGCGCGCAAGCTGTCGCGCACCATGACCAGGAAGTCGCGCGTGCTGTCGAGCTTGGGCCCGCCCGCGATGACCACGGGCACGCAGCAGGCGTCCGTCACGCGGCAGAAGCTGTCCGGGTCGCCGGTGTAGGGCACCTTGACCACGTCGGCCCCGAGCTCCACGCCCACGCGGGCGCAGTGGGCCACGATGTCCGGGTCGAACTCGTCGGCCACCTTGGGCCCGCGCGCGTAGACCATGGCCAGCACCGGCATGCCCCAGCTCTGGGCCGATTCCGTCACCCGGCCGAACTCCTCCAGCATCTTGGCCTCGCTCTCGTCGCCCAGGTTCACGTGCACGCTCACGGCATCTGCCCCCAGGCGGATGGCTTCCTCCACGGAGCAGACCAGGGTCTTGGCGTTGGGCAGGGGCGAAAGCGACGTGCTGGCCGAGAGGTGCACGATAAGGCCCACGTCCTGCCCCTGGTTGCGGTGGCAGCAGCGGGGCACGCCCTTGTGCATGAGCACGGCGTTGGCCCCGCCCTCCACCACGGCCTGAACGGCCGCGCGCATGTTCACGATGCCCGGCAGTGGGCCCACGGTGGTGCCGTGGTCCATGGGCACGATGATGGCGCGCTTGGTGTTGCGGTTGATGATGCGTTCGAGTCGGATGGCTTTTCCAAGGTGCATGCGAAACCTCCTGGTCTCGTGGTTGCGCCCCGGGGACGGACCTGCTGCGGCGGAGGCCGGCGGAGAAAATGAAGAAGGGCCGCCGGCTGAACGCCTGCGGCCCTTCCCGAAGAGGCTTTGGTTAACGCTTGGTCAACACACCTCTCCGCGGCCGCAGGCGCGACTAAACCCAAAAAACACGCTGGTAAAAAAGAAGAAGGTGTTTTGGGAAGCGCAGAGGTTCATGTGTGGGCAATTAATCGCCTGGGCTCCGGATGTCAACTTCCGGGCCAGCGCGGGGCTGCCGGACCAGACCTCCCGATGTTACGAGGATGCGCCCGCCCATGCTGCTGGCCGTCGGCCCCGCAGAACGACCCGGCGAACAGCGCCAGATCCGCAGGCGCATCCGGTTGCCCGGCGCGCGCGCGTCTGCTATGCGTCATGCATTGCGCGGGGTTGGCGCTTTCCGCCTGCCCCACTTAAGCCCCCCGAGGTCGCCGTGCCAGTGAACCATCCGCAGAACCTAATCCTGGAGCTGCCGCCCGACGTGGCCTTCCTGCCCGCCGCGGCCGCGGCGGCGGAGAACGCCGCCCAGGTCTTCGGCCTGGACCGCAACGGAGCGCTCAAGCTCTCGCTCGCGGTGGAGGAATTCTTCGCCTACCTGTGCAAATACGCCGGGCGCGAGGAACCCCTGCGCCTCACCTTCAGCCAGGGCGGCACCTTCGTGCGCATGGCCTTCCGCTTTCGCGCGGGCGAGGTCAGCCTGCGGGCCCTCAACTTCGCCGCCAGCGTGGACCTGGAAGGCCAGGGCGAGGCCGCCCACGACGAGCACGACGCCGAGCTGGGCCTGCTTGTGGCCTCGCGCACCACGGACCGCTGCAGCCTGGAGTCCAGCGGCGCCGGGGTCTACGTGCTCCTGGCCGAGGTGGACCGCCAGTACCCGGAGGCCGAGCCCCTGCGCTCGGAACAGCTTCTTTCCCCGCCCGTGAAGGTGCCCGGCCCGGAGGCCGCCCCGCCGAGCGACGGCCAGCTGCGCCATGCGGCGCTCCTCGCCGCCGGGCGCTACCCCGCGCGCTCCTGCCCGGCCAGCTTCTTCCGCCCGGCGCGCTTCGCCGACATGGTGGCCTACGGCCAGTACCACGCCCTGCTGGCCCAGGACGGCGCGGGCCGCCCGGCCGGGCTCATCTGCTGGCGCGGCTCCGGACCCAAGTCCGTGGTCTTTTCCGGGCCGTACGTGTTCGACGCCAACCCGGACCGGGGCCTGGCGAAAGAAACCGCGCGCCTTCTGGTCGAGCGCTTCCTGGCCTCCGTGGCCCGCACCGAGGCCGTGTGCGCCTTCAGTGAACGGGCCACCAGCGACGTGCCCGAGGGCTGGTTCGAGACCCTGGGCAGCCTGACCCTGTGCGGCGACCCGGACGGCAGCGACACCGACAGCTGCGAGCCCGAGACCCAGACGGCGCTGTTCCGCCACCTGCGCGAGGACGTGGGCGGCGCGGTATGGGCGCACCCGGACCTGGCGCCCTTCCTTTCGCGCCAGTATGATCTCCTGGCCTTCTCGCGCGATATCCTGACCACCGAGGAACGGCCCATCCAGCGCGCGCCGGAACATTCGCTTTTGGCCACCAGCTTTGACCGCAGGCGCGGCCTGGCGCTCTTGAAACCCCTGCTGGACGGCCAGGACTTTGCCGCCAACCTCGCGGCCCACGTGACGGCCCTGCACGAACAGGCCCTGGGCACCCCGCCGGACATCCTGCTGCACCTGGACCTCTCCGAACCCTGGCAGGCCGCGCTCTACCCGGCCATAAAGGCCTGCGGCTTCCAGCCCAGACTCATCCTGCCCCACGCGGGCTCCTCCGACCTCCTGGTGTGCCAGCATGTCCCTGCCAATAGCTGAGCTGGTGCCGCCGCACATCCGGGCCTTCGAGGCCTACGTGCCGAGCAAGCCGGACCCGGAGCTCATGCGCGCGTACAAGGTGGACCACCTGCATCGCCTGAACAACAACGAAAACGCCCTGGGCCCGCCGCCGGCCGCGGCACGCATCCTGGCGGGCTTCGAAGCGCCGCGCGCGTCCATCTACCCCAGCGGAGACTGCTTCGCCCTGCGCCAGGCCCTAGGGGAACGCTTCGGCAAGGACCCGGAGCGCTTCCTGGTGGGCAACGGCTCCTGCGAGGTCATCGCGAGCGTCATCAAGGCCTTCTGCGACAAGGGCGACAACATCATCACCGCGGACAAGACCTTTGCCGTGTACGAATGGGTGGCCGAGTTCTCCGGCTTCCAGGCCCGGCTCATCCCGCTGAAGGACTACGGCTTCGACTCCCAGGCCATGCTGCGCGCCATGGACGGACGCACCAAGATCCTCTTCGTGTGCAATCCGAACAACCCCACGGGCACCTGGTGGGACCGCGACGAGATGGAGCGCTTCCTGCGCGCGGTGGACGGACGGGCCATAGTGGTGCTGGACGAGGCCTACCGCGAGTATGTGGACGACGAGCGCTTCCCGGACGGCATGGAGATCATGGAACGGCACCCCAACGTGGTGGTGTTCCGCACCTTCTCCAAGATGTACGCCCTGGCGGGCCTGCGCGTGGGCTACGTGTGCGGGCAGAAGGAAGTGGTGGACTACATCCGCCGCACGCACATCGTGTATTCCGTGAACATCCTGGGCCAGCCCGCGGCAGCCGCAGCCCTGGCCGACGACGCCGAGCACATCCCGGCCACCCGGGCCATGGTGGCGCGCGCCAAGGAGCTCCTGCTGCCGGCCTTCGACCAGCTGGGCCTGGAGTACGTTTCCGGCGCGGGCAACTTCGTCATGGTCCGCACCCCTGCGTCCGATTCGCTCATCTACCGCCAGCTCATGCGCCGGGGGGTCATGGTGCGCACCATGACCGGCTTCCGCTTCCCCAACTGGATCCGCGTGAGTCTGGTGCAGGAGCCCGTGATGCACGATTTCCTCTCGGCATTCAAAGAGGTTATCGAACTAACGCGCAACAGCGGAACCCCATGAGCGCCGAGGCAGGCCCAAAAACCCTGTGGAGCTATGAGTTCTGCGCCCTGTGCGGCATCAGCCTGCTGTGCTTCTGTAATCTAGCAATTTTCTACGGATTCTATAACTATCTTTCGGGGCTGGATATTCCCCATGGCTGGCGTGGGCCGCTGCTGGCCCTGGAACCGCTGACCGCGCTTGCTCTGCGGCCCTGGCTGAGCGGCGTGCTGACGTTACGCAACAGCACCCGGGCCATGCGCGTAGGTGCGACCCTGGCCATTGCCGCGCTCCTCAGCTATCCCTTCGCCGAAAGCGTTCCGGCCATCGCCGCGGTGCGCGTCATCCACGGCGCGGGCTACGTGACCCTGGCCTCCGGGCTCATGGCCGCCTTTTCCCATTTTCTCCCGCGCGACCGCGTGGCCCAGGGCTTCGGCATCCTGTCCCTCACCTCGCTTCTGCCCAGCGCGGTCATGCCGCCCTTCGTGGAAGCCGTGACCCCACACCTGCCTGGTCCGGGCTGGGCCTACGCCGTGGCCGCTCCCCTCATGGTCCCGGCGCTGCTGCTGCTGATTCCCTTCGGCCGCAAGACCCGCACCCTGGCCGCCGCCCTGCCGCCGGAACACACGGCACGCCCGGCCTGGGCTGAAGTCCTCGCCGGGCTGCGCGCGCCAGGCGTGACCGCGCTCATCCTGGGCCATTTCTGCCTCATCTGCGGGCACACCATCGTGTATTTCTTTGTCAAAACCCTAAGCCTGGACCTTGGCGCGGCCAATCCCGGCCTGTTCTTCACCTGCGCCAACCTGTCCACCATCGCCCTGCGGGTGCTGGGCATGCGCCGCCTGGACGGCCTGAACCCCGGCCGCACCGCCGGGCTGGCCCTGCTGTTTCTGGGACTGCTTGTGCCCTGCTTCGGCCTTGCGCCGCGCTTTGGCGAGGCCGGAGAGGCGGCGCTGCTGGCCATGGCCGTGCTGTATGGTCTGGCCCTGGGCCTGGGCATGCCGCTGTTCAACGCGGCCATGTTCCGCGTAAGCCCGCCGAAGCTGCGCGGCACCAACACGAACCTGCTGCTGGTGGCGCTGGACGCCGGGTTCATCCTGGGGCCCATCCTGGGCGGCTGGTGGCTGGGGGCAAGCATGGGGCTGGGCGGGCTGTTCGCCATGAGCGGAGCGGCCCTGCTGGCCGCGGGACTGCTGGTGACGCCCGTGGGGCGCCTGACGCCCTCGCTGAAGAAGCAGGGCTAGAGCAGGGCCAGGCGCAGCAGCAGGTTGCCCGCCACCTGCCTGCGGTAGTCTGCGCTGGCGCGCACGTCGTCGATGGGCCGGACGTTCTCGCGCACGAGGACTGCGGCGGCGGAAAGGGCCGTGAGCGTGGGCTTGCGGCCGATGAGCGCAGCTTCGGCCTCGGGGCAGCGCCAGATGGTGGGCCCCACCGAGCCCCAGGCCAGACGCGCCTCGGCCACGCGGCCGCGCTCCAGCCTGAGCAGCGCCGCCAGACTCACCACGGCCACGGCCAGCGCGCCCCTGCGCCCCACCTTCTCGAAATGCCGCACCTGGAAGCCCCCCGCTGGCCGCGCAAGGACCGCCGCGAGCACCTCACCCGGCGCAAGTTCCGTGCGCCCCGGGCCGGTGATGAACTCCGCAAGGGCCATGCGCCGCGTTCCGGCCTGGGAGACCAGCTCCACCTCGGCCCCCAGTGCGTACAGCGGCGGCAGGCAGTCGCCCGCGGGCGAGGCCGTGCACACGTTGCCGCCAAGGGTGCCCATGTTGCGGATGGGCGGCGAGCCCAGCTCGGCCAGGGCTGCGGCCAGTTCCGGCAGCTCCCGCCGCACCAGGGGGTGGGCCAGCAGCTCCGCGTGGGTGCAGGCCGCGCCCAGGCGCAACGCTCCGTCGGCCTCCTGGCCCACGCCGCGCAATTCCGCAATGCCGTCCAGGCGCACCAGAGCCTTGGGAATCGCCCGACCCGTCTTCTGACTGGCGCGCAGGCGCACGAGCAGGTCCGTGCCGCCAGCCAGCGGTTGCGCGTCCGGCTCTTGCAAGGCCGCGAAAAGTTCCGGCAGCTCGCGCGGGGTCAGCACGTGCATCACTTGCCCCCCTTTTTGCGCGGCGCAGCGGGCTTCTTGCGCGATGCCTGCGCGGTCTCCCGCAGCGGCTTGGAATCGCCGAACATTTTTCGCGCAGCCTCCTCCACCGCGTCCACGATCATCACGTAGCCGGTGCAGCGGCAGAGGTTGCCGGAAATGGCCGTGCGGATGTCCGCCCGCGTGGGGGCCGGGTTCTCCGCCAGCAGGGCGGCGGCGGCCATGCTCATGCCCGGCGTGCAAAAGCCGCACTGCACGGCCCCGCGCTCTGCCAGGGCCTGCTGGATGGCGTGGGGCGCGGCCTCGCTGCCCAGGCCAGCGGGCGTGGTCACCTCGCGGCCTTCCAGCTGTGCGGCCAGCATCAGGCAGGACAGCGTGTGCCGGCCGTCCACGAGGACGGAACAAGCCCCGCACTCGCCCGTGCCGCAGCCCTCCTTCACGTCGAGGGCGTTCAGCTCCCGCAGCAGATCCACGGCGCGCTTGTCCGGTTCGGTATCGACCTCGACGTCTTGCCCATTGAGCCGAAAACGCAGCATCATGCGGACCTCCCGCGCTTCGCGGCCGGGCGCTGGGGTTTGAGCGCCGCCAGCACGCGCTCCGGGGTGAAGGGGAGTCGCCGCAAGTGCCTGGGGTCGGCCGCGCAATGGCGCAGGGCCGCAGCCACGGCCGGGGCCGGGCCGTTCAGGCCCACCTCGCCCACGCCCTTGAGCCCGTGGGGCCCGCTGTCCTCGCAGCCATCCACGGCGAGGGATGCGATGTCCGGCACATCCAGCGCCGTGGGAATGAGATAGGTGGTCAGGTCGCCGGTTTTGATGCGCCCCTCCCGGAGCTGAAAGTCCTCGAACAGGACATAGCCCAGCCCCTGGGCCGCGCCGCCCTGGGCCTGCTGGTCGAAGCCCTGCCTGTGCAGCACGCGGCCGCCGTCGGTGACGCACACGTAGTCGCACACGCGCACCCGGCCCGTGAGCTCGTCCACCTCAATGCGCGCCAGATGCGCGGCATAGGCGAAGAGCAGGTGCGGAAAGCCGATCATGAAGCCCTGGGCCGAGCCGGAGACCTCCCGGGCCACGGGCATGAGGAACTCGGCCACGCTGAGCCTATCATCGCGCGGCAGAAAGCGCGCCAGCACGGCCAGGGGCATGGACCGGCCCGTGGGTCCGTGGACCACTTGGCCCGGCTCAAGGGTGAGATCTTCCAGGTTGTCGCACAACAGCGCCATGGCCGCGCGGCTGAGGAGCTTGGCCTTGAGCGCGGCGCAGGCCTTGAGCAGCGCGTTGCCAAAGGTGTAGGTGGTGCGCCCGGCGGAGGACGAGCCGGACGGATGGCAGCGCTCGGTATCGGGCATGACGAGGCCCACGGCGGCTGCGTCCTGGTTCAGTTCCTGCGCGGCCAAAAGCGCGAACGCCGAGGCATTGCCCTGGCCCATGTCGGCCACGGAGACGTAGACCTGGAAGCCGCCCGCCTCGGTGAGCTCCACCTTGGCGATGGCCATGTCCGGCAGGCCGCGGCCGTAGCCCATGCCGTTGAACACGGCGGAAAGGCCCACGCCCCGACGCGTGAAGCGCGGCGCACAGGCGCGCCACTGCTCGCGCCCGGTCCACAGCGGGTGTTCGGCCAGGGCGTCCAGGCAGGCCACGAGGTCCGTGGAGTCCGTGAGGCGCACGCCGCAGCTGTTCTCGTCGCCCGGCACAAGGGCGTTTTTGCGCCGCAGCTCCAGCGGGTCCAGGCCCAACTTCGCCGCCAGCTCGTCCATGAGGCCCTCGAAGGCCGGGCTGGCCTGGGCCACGCCAAAGCCCCGGAAGGCCCCGGCGATGGGATTGTTGGTGTACACGCAGCGGCCCCGCACCCGCGTATGGGGAATGCGGTAGGGCCCGCAGGCGTGTTCCATGGACAGCTCCATGACCTCGCCGCCCAGATGGGCGTAAGCCCCGGTGTCGAAGAGCATGTCGCAGTCAAAGGCCAAGAGCGTGCCGTCCGTGTCCGCGCCCAGGGCGCAGCGAAGGCGCGCGGCGTGGCGCTTGAATCCGGCCAGGACGCTCTCCTCCCGGTCCCAGGCCATGCGCACCGGGCGGCCCTCGGCCTTCAGCGCGGCCAGGGCCAGCAGGCACTGCACCGTGGCCCCGTCCTTGCCGCCGAAGCCGCCGCCCAAATGCGGCGCGCGGATGCGGATGGACAGGGGGTTGAGCCCCAGCGCCGCGCCGATCTCGAAGCGGTCGCGGAACGGGGACTGGGTGCTCAAGGTCATGTCCAGCGTGCCATCGGGCAGCAGTTGGGCCACGCCGCACTGGACCTCGAGGAAGGCATGTTCCTGCACCGGGGTGGAAAATTCGCCGCGCAGCACCACCGGGGCGGCCTTCAAGGCAGCCTTGGCGTCGCCCTTCTCGATGACCGCGCGCATGAGCAGGTTGCCGCCCTTATGGTCCGCATGCACCAGCGGAGCGCCCCGCTTCAATGCCTCGGCCGGGTCGAAGACTCCGGCCAGGGGCTCGATGTCCGCGCGCAGGGCGGCCAAGCCCGCACGCAGGGCCTCGGGCGTCTCGGCCAGAACCAGGGCCACGGGATCGCCCGCGTGGCGGATGACCTCGCCGCAGAGCACGGGCTGGTCCTTGTGGATGATGCCGTGGCGGTTCGGGCCGGGCACGTCCGCGGCGGTCAGCACGCGCACAACCCCCGGTACGGCCAGGGCCGCGCTTGCGTCCACCCCGCGCACCCGCCCGCAGGCGATGCCCAGGCCGGCGCCGGGCCGGAAGGCCCCGGCGTGCAGGCAGCCGTCGGGAATATGATCAAAGGCGTAGCGCTCCGCGCCCGTGGCCTTGGCCAGGGCGTCGGCCCTGGGCGGTGACATGGAGCTTGCCTGCCGCATGATCCGCTACTCCGGCACCGGCAGGATGGTCACTTCAGGAGCGCCGAATTCGCGCGTCGCGCGTTCCATGTCCTCCACCACCCGCTGCCCCAGTTCCTGCATATCCGGGGTATGCAGGCGCAGCCCGGCCAGGGTGGCGGGTTCCAGGTAACGCTGGAGCATGACGGCGTCCGGTCCGGGCGCGGTGTCGCCGAACCACAGCGGCATGTAGGCGCAGAAAAAGAACCCGTCCTGGCGCAGCTGCCGCGCGGCGTGGTCCACCCAGGCCTCGCCCAGACACAGAAGCACCTGCACCAGCACCGCCCGGTCCGTGCGCGCGGCTTCAAGCTCCTCGGCCAGGCGCGCGGCGAAATCCGCGCCGGTGCGGAACACGGTGACGCGCCGCACCTCGGCAAAGGCGAAATGCCTTGATTCGATCACCGTGGCGGCCTGGGCCGGAACCTCGGCATCGCCCTGGGCGACCTGGCGGGAGAGAGGCCAGTTCCCCATGAGTGCCCGCACCTGGCCGCCCCAATCTCCTGGCAAAAACAGCGGGCCCGGGGTGACGCGGTCCACGCGCTGGGCGTAGAGGCAGCTGGCGCGGCCGGTCACGCCCTCGCCAGCGTAGGCGGCCTCGGGCATGAGGCCAAGCTCCAGGCCGCAGGCCACGAAGCCGGAGCCGTGGATCATCTTCTGCGTCGCCAGGTGGTGGCACACGGCCTCGCCGTAGATGCCGTCCACCCCTTCGGCCTTGCCGAACAGGTGTTCCACGGCGAAGCGGTGCAGGCGGTAGGCGGCGGAGGTCTGCCGATAGGCCTTGTCCACCATGATCTGGCCGTATTCGTAGAAGCGCGGGTTGGGCGGCGAGCTGCGGTAGATGGCGCCGTGCCCGGCGATGGAGCCGTCTGGAGTGCAGGCCACGATGGTGTAGAACTGGTGCGTGCGGTTGGCCCCGATGAGCAGCTCCGGCACGTAGGGTTCGTCCACGGGGTAGCTGTCGGCGTAGGTCTGGTAGAACAGGCGGCCCACGCCGGGCGCGTCCTGCGGCTGGAAAAGCCGGTATTCCATCTTCTGGCCAGGGACCAGTTCGGCATAGTCGGCCTTGAGGGCGGCCAGGGCCTCGGCCCTTGTCATCTGGCGGGCCATCTAGCGTTCTCCAAGGAAGCGGGCGAAGTCTTCCAGGGTCTTGAGGGACAGAGCCAGCTCGTCATCCAGGGATACGCCCAGACGCTCCTCGATGAGGGCGCAGAAGGAGGGGAAGTCCATGGAGTCCACTCCCTGGCGCAGCAGCGGGGCGGAAGCGTCCAGCTTCCTGGCCAGCTCGGGCTTTACCCCGGCCTCGACCAGCAGGGTGCGCAGATCATCTATGCTTACGGTCATGGCCGTCTCTCCTTCGCTCTCTTACAGTTGGCGCAGGCGAAAGCGCTGCACCTTGCCCGTGGAGGTCTTGGGCAGTTCGTCCACGAAAACCACGCGCACCGGGCACTGCTGCGGTTCAAGGCGTTCCCGCGCAAAGCGCAGGAGCTCCGCCGCGAGCTTTGTTCCGGGCTGCGCGCCCGGCGCGGGCAGCACATGGGCGCAGGGGCGCACCAGGCCCTCCACGCGCATTGCTGCCACGGCGCACTCCAGCACGGCGGGGTGGGCCCGCAGGGCCTCCTCCACTTGGACAGGGGACACGAAATGCGCGCCCACCTTCAGCATATCGTCGCTGCGGCCGCGATGGAAGTAGAAACCGTCCTCGCGCACATACATGTCGCCGGTCTTGAGCCAGCCGCCGGGCAACATGCTCTCCGCCGTCTTCTCCGGCCGGTTCCAGTAGGCCGGGCAGGTGCCGGCCCCGCGCACGCGCAGGTCGCCGGGGGTTCCGTCGGGCACATCTGCTCCGGCTTCGTCCACGATGCGCGCCTCCCACCCGGGGGTGAGCTGACCGCTGGAGCCGCAGTGCGCCTGGCCGGGGCGGTTGCTTATGAACACGTTGAAGGCCTCGGTGGAGCCCAGGCCGTCCAGAAGCTCCACGCCCGTCTGCAGGGCCCACTGGCGGCACAGGCCTTCGGGCAGGGCTTCCCCGGCGGAGAAGCACAGACGCAAGGAGGTGAGGTCATCGCCCTGGGCGGGATCGCCGCCTTTGGCGGGACAGTAGGAGCGCAGCAGCATGCCGTAGAGGGTGGGCACGCAGAAGAAGAGCGTGGGCCGGTGCAGGGCGATGGCCGCGAACAGCTCCGCCGGGCCGGGCTTCCCCGGCAGCAGCACGGCAGTGCCCCCGCAGAAGAGCGGCAGGCTCACGCTGCTCATGAGGCCGTAAGCGAAGGAAAGCTTGCTGGCGGAGAAGAACACGTCCTGCTCGCCGATGCCCAGCACCCCGCCGCCCCAGCCGAGCGCGGGTCCCAGCAGGTCCGCCTGGGCGTGGGGCACGCCCTTGGGCCTGCCCGTGGAGCCGGAGCTGTAGAGCATGAAGCCCGGAGCGTCCGGACTCGGAGGCGCGGGCTCGCACTCGCCCGAAAAATCAGCCAGCCCCCACGGGCCGCCCAGGGAGCTCGGCAGCACGCAGACCAAGCTGGAAACGTCGCGCGCGGCCAGCATGGCCGGGCTGTCCTCCGGGGCGACGAGGGCGCGGGCGCCGCAGTCCGCCAGGACGAAGGCCGCGTCCTCCCTGGTCAGGGCCGTGTGCACGGGCACCGGGCAGGCGGAGAGGAGCATGGCGCCCAGGAATGCCTTCACCGCGCCGAAGCTGTCCGGCAGGGACAGGACCACGCGGTCGCCGGGGCCGATGCCGCGGGCGCGCAAGAGGTTGGCGAAACGCGCGGCCTCCACGGCCAGGGACTGGTGGGTCAGGACGTCCTCTCCGCACAGGTAGGCGGCCTTCTGCGGGCGGGTCTCCCTGTTCTGGAAGAGGAGTCCTGCGGCGACGTTGGCGTGTCCGGTCATGGCCCTCCTCCAGTCATGCACGGCCTGAATGCACATGGATGTTCGCGGGTGCGCGTGAACCAGACAAGTACGCGCAACCCACGACAATCACAAGGCTAGCAGATTCGCTTCGCCACGGTCAACACGCGCCGCACCGGCGCCTTTTCCGACGGCAATGCTGGACAGCTGCGCAGCTTCGGGGTACGCAAAAGCATGAGCAAAGGCTTGGTTTTATCGCACCGGGCAGGGGCCCTTTTCCTGGCTGCGGCCCTGCTGTGCGCCCTGGCCTGGCCGGGCGGGGCCCACGCGGCGGAAGCCAAGCGCGCCGCCATCGCCCTGCAGTGGCAGCCCCAGGCCCAGTTCGCCGGGTTCTACGTGGCCCAGGCCAAGGGCTTCTACCGCGAGGCCGGGCTGGACATGGAGATCATCCCCGGCGGGCAGGACGTGGTCGCCTCCCGCCTGCTGGCCCAGGGCCGCGCCCAGTTCGCCACCATGTTCCTGGCCACGGGCATAGAACGCCGGGCCGAGACCCAGGGCAGCCCCCTGGCCGTGGTCCACCTGGCCCAGCTGGTGCAGCGCTCGGCCCTCATGCTCGTCACCCGCGCCGATTCCGGCATCAAGGAACCCAAGGACCTGGACGGCAGGCGCGTAAGCCTGTGGGACAACGAGTTCCAGCTCCAGCCGCGCGCCCTGTTCCAGCGCCTGGGCATCCAGCCGCGCATCCTGCCGCAGTCGAGCACCCTGGGCCTGTTCCTGCGCGGCGGCGTGGATGCCGCCTCGGCCATGTGGTACAACGAATACCATACCCTGCTCGCCTCCGGCCTCGACCCCGAGGACCTGCGCGTGTTCTTCTACCGCGACCTGGACCTGAACTTCCCGGAGGACGGCATCTACACCCTGGAGAAGACCCTGCAAGCCGACCCGGAACTGTGCCGGGCCGTGGTGGCGGCCAGCCTGCGCGGCTGGCGCTACGCCTTCGAGCACCCGGAGGAGGCCCTGGACATCGTGCTGGCAAGGATGCGCGAGGCCCACGTTCCCGTGAGCCGCGTGCACCAGCGCTTCATGCTGGCGCGCATGAAGGACGTGATGCTGCCCGCCGCCAAGGCCGACACGCCCCTGGGTGAGCTCAAGCCAGCGGACTACGACAAGGTGGCCGGCGCCCTCACCGGACTCGGGCTGCTCAAGCAGGCCCCGGCCTTCCGCGAGTTCTCGCGCGGGCAGGGCCTCGGGGGCGCGCAGTGAGGCCCTTCTTCGCACGCGGGCTGGCCTTCCGGCTCTCGGCCCTGGTGCTCACCGGGGCGGGCGCGGTGCTCGTAGCCATCGTCATCACCACGTATTTTCTGGCCCGGGAGGCGCTGCTGCACCACGCCGAGGCCAACGCCCGCAACATGGCCCAGGCCCTGGTGAACCGCATCGAGTCCGTGCTCGCGCCCATCCCCAAGGTGGCCCAGGGCCTGGCCTACGACCTGGAGGACCAGGGACTCGACGAGGAGTCCATCTTCCGCCGCCAGCGCCGCTTCCTGGCCGACAACGAGGCCCTGTACGGCACGGCCGTGGCCTACGAGCCCAATGGGCGCATTCCGGGCCAGCAGTACTACGCGCCCTACACCTTCCGCACGCCGCTGGGCCCCAAGGCCACCTTCCTCGGCGGGGAGAACTACCGCTACCACGGCATGGACTGGTACCAGATCCCGCGCGAGCTGGACCGCCTGGAATGGAGCGAGCCTTACTACGACGAGGGCGGCGGCAACTCCCTCATGGCCACCTGCTCCATCCCCTTCCACCGCGAGGAGGGCGGCAAAAAGACCGTGGCCGGCGTGGTCACGGCGGATGTCTCCCTTGAGTGGCTGAAACGCCTGGTGGCGGGCACCTCGGTGCTCGACACGGGCTACGCCTATCTCATCACCCGAAGCGGCACCTACGTGACCCACCCCTCGCCGGGGGTGGCCTTCCACGAGAGCATCTTCAGCCGGGCCGAGGCGAGCGGCGACCTGAACCTCCGGCGCATCGGCCAGGACATGGTGCGCGGCGGCTCCAAGTTCGTGCCCGTCACCAGCCTGCACAGCGGCAAGCAAGGCTTCCTGGTCTACATGCCCCTGCCCAGCACCGGCTGGTCCCTGGGCGTGTTCTACCCGCGCGACGAACTGCTGGATTCCGTGAACCGGCTGGCCTTCATCACCGCGGGGCTGGGCGGCGGCGGCTTCATCATCCTGGGGCTGCTCATCGCCTTCATCGCCCGCGGCATCACCAAGCCCCTTTCCAGGCTCACGGCGGCCGCGCGGGAAGTGGCCGGCGGCAAGCTCGACGCGCCCCTGCCCAAGCTGAGCTCAAGAGACGAGGTGAGCGAGCTGGCCGAGAGCTTTGGCCACATGCAGACATCCTTGCGCGACTACATCCGCGACCTGACCCAGGCCACGGCCAGCCGGGAGCGCATGGAGAGCGAGCTGCGCATCGCCCACGACATCCAGATGGGCATTCTGCCCAAGATCTTCCCGCCCTTCCCGGACAGGAGCGAGATCGACCTCTTCGCCAGCCTGGTGCCCGCGCGCGAGGTGGGCGGCGACTTCTACGACTTCTTCCCCTGCGGGGAGGACCAGTTCTGCTTCCTGGTGGGCGATGTTTCCGGCAAGGGCGTGCCCGCGGCCTTCTACATGGCCGTGGCCAAGACCCTCATCAAGGCCGTGGCCGAAAGCTCCAGCTATGGCGGCCACCGCGCGAGCGACTTCCTCCCGGGCGGCGCGGTCGGCACCGCGCGGCGCTGCACCGACCCGGCCCGCATCCTGGCCCGCGCCAATAACGACCTGGCCCAGGACAACGAGTCCTGCATGTTCGTGACCGTTTTCTGCGCCGTGCTGGACATGAAGACCGGCGAGCTGCGCTACGCCTCGGCCGGGCACAACCCGCCGGTGCTGCTGCGCGCGGGCGCCAAGGCCGAATACCTGCCCACCCGGCAGGAGCCCGTGGCCGGAGCCATGGAGGGCGTGGCCTACACCTCCGACATCCTCACCCTGGCCCCGGGCGACGGCATCCTGCTCTACACCGACGGCGTCACCGAGGCCATGAACCCGGCCCAGGAACTCTACGGCGAGGCGCGGCTGCTCACCCTGGCCGAGGACCTGAAGAACCTGGACGCCCGCGCCCTGTGCGACAGCCTGGCCGGGGAAGTGCACGGCTTCGCCGCAGGGGCGGAGCAGTCCGACGACATCACCATGCTGGCCCTGTTCTACCGGGGGCCGGAGAATACCGAGGGCTGACAAGGCCCCGCAAGCCTGGAGGCATTCATGGATTTCACGCAGAGCAAAGAAGGCGCCTTCCTCGTGCTGGAGGTTGCCGGCCGCATGGACACCATCACCGCGCCGGAGTTCGAGGCGCGCTGCCTCTCCTGCCTGGAGGCCGGAGACAAGCGCCTGGTGGTGGACCTGGGCAAGCTTGAGTACATCAGCAGCGCGGGCCTGCGCAGCATCCTCTCCGCCGCCAAGAAGCTCAAGGCCGCCGGGGGCGACATGGCCTTCTGCGCCCTGTCCGGCATCGTGGCCGAGGTCTTCGCCGTGTCCGGCTTCAACAAGCTTCTGCCCGTGTTCGCCACGCGCCAGGAAGCCCTGGCCCGCTCCTAGGAGGCCCGTGCAGCTGCTGCGCCTGCCCGCCAGGGAGGAGAGCCTCCCGCTGTTCAACCAGCTCGCGCTGCAGGAAGCCGCGCGCGCCGGGCTCGACACGGCGGCGCAGCAGCGCGTGGAGCTGGTGCTGGAAGAGGCCCTGGTGAACGTCGTGCGCCACGCCTACGCGGACAGCGTTCCGGATGCCGAGCGCCCGGTGGAGCTTTCCTGCGGGGCGGGCGAGGACGGCGTGCTCGTGCTCGTGCTCTCCGACTGGGGCCCGCCCTTCGACCCCGTGGCCGGGAGCGCCCACGCGGGGGCCTCCCTGGAGACGGAGCTTGAAGCCGAGCTGGAAGCCAACCTGGAGGCCGACCTGGAGCACCGCGAGCCCGGCGGCATGGGACTCTTCCTCATCCGCACCATGAGCCAGCCCACATACCAACGCCGGGACGGAGCCAACGTGCTCACCCTGCGCTTCCCCGGAGACGCGGAGGCCGTCTAAGCCCGGCAGGCCAAGGGGCCCTTCCTTCGCACACCGCGCACACCGCGCAAGCCCGCACGCGCCCCGGGCCGACGTCCGGGTGCAGCAGCTCCTGTCCCTTTGCGCCGGTTTCGGCGCTCCAGGCCGTTCCCCGCCCGCCCTGGCGCGGAATGTTTATTGCGTGCCCAAAGCTCACGGCCGGCGTTTTATCGTCTGGACGAAAGACAGGCCCAGCGCATTTCCATACCCTTCGGTGATGTCAGACTGGATATGTCTTTGACCGTGCCCTTTGCCGGCAACGGTTGCAGCCGTGCCGAAATGACGACCGCCTCGGCGGCACGTCAGCCATTCAGAACATCACCGCCTATCAACTTTCGCGATACACGCCAAAGTGTCGCCACTACAAACGCCACGTTGCTCCGCTCCGGCGCCTTCCCTGGGAGACTTCGCCGCGCCCGCAGATTCGCCGCCAATCCGGCCGCGCTCTTTCCGCGCGGGGATCCGGGGCTCCCGCCCTGCGAACGCGGCTTTACCCTTGAGAAGAACGTGGATGCCGGGCGCGGTCTGCCATTGCGCGCACTGGCCATGCTTATTCCCGCACCTGCTTCGCGTGCTCACCCGCTGTGAGGAAAACGCCAAAACACTTTGGAGAATGAAGTGAAAGCAAAAAGCATCAGGACAACGATCGCACTCATAATCGGCGTTGTCGTCCTTCTCATCCAGTCGGCGCTGGTCTTCTTTGTGGCCGACTCGACCTACAAGACGAACATCGAATCCGAGAAGCACGAAATGGCGCTGGTGGTCTCCACCATTTCCAAGTCCACGGCGTCATTCGGCGTGCAGCAAATGGAGAAGGTGCGCGGCGCGGCCAAGGCCCCGAGCCTGCGGAACTTCCTCCTTTCCGGCAAGGACGAGGCCGCCGCGCGGGAGATCATCCAGGCCATGTCCCTGTCGTCCCAGGACGTGAACACGTTCTATCTGTACGACAGGCAGGGAAAGCAGGTCATCCTGATGGCCCAGGGCAAACCCGCCGCGGTGAACGACCTGTCCGCGCGCCAGTACGTCAAGGACTCGCTCCAGGGCAAGGACGGCTTCAGCGAGGAGGCCTCGAAGAGCATCGCCACCGGCAAGCTC
Source organism: uncultured Desulfocurvus sp. (assembly GCA_964446455.1). Classification (GTDB taxonomy): domain Bacteria; phylum Desulfobacterota; class Desulfovibrionia; order Desulfovibrionales; family Desulfovibrionaceae; genus Humidesulfovibrio. The sequence continues at coordinate 745 of CAYUOW010000017.1, read as the reverse complement.
ATCGTCAGCGTGAGCACCCCGATCCTCGACGACTCCGGCCAGGTCGTGGGCGGCGTGGGCATGTCCTACACCCTCGACAAGCTCATTGCGGACTTCATCGAGACCACCAAGCTCGGCAAGACCGGCTATCCCTACATCCTGTCGCCCAAGGGCGTCATCAACGGCCACCCGGACCGTAATCTGCTGCTCAAGGACGTTTCCGGCGACCCCGGAATGCCGGCCCTTTTGTCCGCCCCGGAGGGAACGGGCACCTACACGAGAGACGGCAAGGAGAAGATGGTCGTCTGGTCGCGCGTGCAAGGCTGGAACTGGGTCTTGGCTTTTGCCATGAACATGGAGGAGATCCAGGCGCAGGCGCAAGCGCAGCGCAACTTCATGATCATGCTGGGCTTTTTCGCCATTGCGGCGCTCATCGCCGCCAGCCTGTTCGCCCTGGACAAGATCGTCGTCAAACCGCTGCGCGGACTTGAAGAATTCGCTTCGGGCGTGGCGGGCGGCAAACTGAACCAGACCCTGACCGTGGGCTCGGGCAATGAGATCGGCAAGCTGGCGAACAGCTTGAACACCATGGTCGCCAGCCTCAAGGCGAAAATCGAGGAGGCCGACACGAAGAGCGCGCAGGCCAACGCTGAGTCGGCCCGGGCCGCAAAAGCCACCCTCGAAGCCGAGGAGGCGCGCGCCCGCGCGGACCGCGCCAAGAGCGAGGGCATGCTGGCCGCGGCGGGCAAGCTGGAGGCCATCGTGC
>CAYUOW010000016.1:12171-40697 GCA_964446455.1 uncultured Desulfocurvus sp. | reverse complement strand
GGCTGGCAACGCCGGGCTTGTACTCGTCCACGCCCTCGATGTCGAAGAGCCCCTCCTCCTTCAGCTGGTCCTGCGTGTACAGCAGGCGCTCCTCGCGCTCCGGGTGGGTGGGCGAAATGCTCCAGTCGAAGGCGGGGAACAGGATGACCCCCAGGCTGTGCTTGGCCTCGTGCATGGGCTACCTCCCCGTCCCGGTCTGCCCGGCAAGGGCGAAGGCCACGCCGGGCTTTATCTGGCATTTCACGCGGATGTTGCGGCCCGTGGTCGTGCCGTCGCTCACCATGTTGAAGCTGGTGGCGTGGTTCACCTGGGCGTTGTCCCGGTCGGCGAACACGCCCATTTCCGACAAATGCGCCAGCAGGTGGTTCAGGGCGTCGCGCTCGGCGTCCTTCAAATTGTAGCTGCGCGGCACGTTTTCCCTGTGGCCCAGGGCCGGAATGAACATGACGCCCTTTTCCGTGTCGGCAAAAAGTTCCAGGCTGGCGGTGTTGCGCGTGAGCGCCGCGCCGATGGCGTTGGCCACGCCGAAATGCTCCGGCACCACGGTGAACAGCTCGAAGCGCTGGCGCACGGCCTCCTTCATGGCGCTGGCCGGGCCGCCCATGATGTACACGCGCCGGGGCGCCACGCGGCGGCCCTCAAGCAACTCATGGATGGTGTACACCGGCTTGTCGTTGATCTCGTCGATGAGCTCGCGCGTGGCCTTGTGGATGGCCTCGGCCGCGGCGTCCACCGCGCTCTGGGCCAGCACGTCCGGGCTGATGGAATGACAGGCCGCGAACTGGGCCACGGCCTGGCGCGAGGCCTCCACGTTGCCGTGGGCGCAGGCCCCGACGCAGTTCAAGGCGTCGATGAGCGTGGGCCGGGCGTCCATGGCGCAGGCGCAACCGAGCTCAACGCAGTCCGCCTGGGAGGGGCCCAGCCGGTTCGGCCCCACGCGCACGGCCTCGCCCAACACGCTGATGGCCGAGTCGCCGCCGATGCCGATGGAATGCACCTTGAGCGCCCTGACGAGCGTCGGATGGCTGCCGATGTGGATGCCGTCGTGCTCCACCAGGGGCTGGCCGTCCACGAACACCGCGATGTCCGTCGTGGTGCCGCCGATGTCCAGGATGACCGAATCGTGGGTGATGTCGCACAGGGCGATGATGCCCATGACGCTGGCCGCCGGGCCGGAGAAGATGCTCTGCACCGGCATCTTGCGCGCCTGCGAAAGGGGAAAGGTGCCGCCGTCGGCCTTGAGCGTGTTCACGCGCACATGCCCCAGGCCCAATTTGCCCAGGCTCTTCTCCACCGCGTCGGCAAAGGCGTTGAACACCCGCCACACCGCGCAGTTGAAGTAGGCCGTGGCCAGTCTTCTGGGAAAATTCAGCCGTCCGCCCAGCTCGTGGCCCAGGGTCACGGCGTCCGCATCCGCACCGATCATCTGGCGGATGGTGTTCTCGTGCAGGGGGTTGCGCGTGCTGAACTTGCCCACGCAGCCGAACACCCGCACGCCCGCCTTGCGGCACGACTCGATGGCCGCCTTGATCTCCGCCCCGTCCAGGCGCTCTATCTCGCTGCCGCGGTGGTCGATGGAGCCTTGAAGCGCGTGGTAGTCCTTGCAGAGCATGAAGTCGCCCGCGTGGATGCCCGTTCCCGCCACCACCAGCATGCCCACGTCCTCCGTGGTGCCCTGCACGATGGCGTTGGTGGACAGAGTGGTGGACAGGTTCAGCTGGCGCACGTCCTCGGGCTTCACCGTGGCCAGAATTCCGGCCAGGGCCGCGTTCACCGAGGCCAGCAGATCGTTGTGGTCCGTCTTGACCTTCACCTGGGCGGCGATGCCCGCTTCGTCGAGCGCCACGGCGTCCGTGTGCGTGCCGCCTACGTCGATGCCGAGATACATGGGCAAAACCCCCTGGCGTGTTGAAGACTTCGGCAATCCTTTTCGGCGCATAGCACCAGGGCCCGGCACCGTAAAGTGCCACCGCCGGGGGGCATCGGCAGGCGGTCGGCTGGGCTCGGTGGATGGCAGGAAGCGGGAGAATCTGGGGCGCTGCCCCAGGCCCCGCCAGGGGGTATGCACCCCCTGGACCCGCATGTGGGGGTGGCGAGGCAGAGGCGAAAGGCTGTGGCAGGCCCGAACTCCCGCACAAAAACACTTCCGCCGGCTGTGCCGACCGTCCAGTCTTCTGGGCGGTCGGCACAGCCGGCGGCAATGGGAGTCCAGAGGGCCTTGTGCCCTCTGGCGGGGTGCAGGGGCGGAGCCCCTGATTCTCTTGCTAGCTAGTACAGCGACAGCAGCGCTTCGATCTTGGCCTTGGCTTGCTGCTGCGTGGCCTGCGCGGCGGCCACGGACAACCGGTCGGAGATGGACACGTCGCGGTCCTGCGCCACCTGGCTGGCCAGGGCGAGCAGCTCGGCCCGGGCCTGCGGGTTCTGTTCGCGCTTGGCCAGGCTGGTGAGCTTCTGCTGCATGTGGGCGCGCGCCGGGTTCCAGGCCTGCACGGGAGAGGGCGCCGCAGCGTGCGCAGAAATGGCCACGGGCCGGGCCGGAGGCAGGGACACGGAAGTCCGGAACTCCGCGGCCTGGTAGGTGGACGCGGGGTGCACGGTCTTGGTCAGCACGATGGGCGTCCTGGGCAGCGGGGCGGCCTCGGGCGCGTCCGGGTACAGGGAAAGGCCACGCGGGGCCGGGGCGTCGCTGGGTTCCAGCAGGTAGAGCCGGTTGGTCTCGGTGCGGCCTGTGGCGTATTCGTTGCGGATGGCCAAAAGCGAGATGGCGCGCGCGCCGGTGACGGACTCGACGTACTGGATGAGGTCGAGGGCTTCGGCGTGGGTGCCGACAACGCCCATGAGGCAGAGCTCGCCTTCCACGGCCTGGATCTCCACGCCGGAGTTCTTGTGCAGCAGGTGGCGCGAAAGGGCCATGCGGGCGCGGTTCTCCAGGTTGGCGTCGGCGCTCAGGGTGGGCGGAACTTCGGGGTCGCGCAGGGGCAGGTGGCCCTTCACGGAGCCGACGCCCTGCACCTGCTGCATGGCGCGGATGATCTCGTCGCGCTCGGCGGTGCTCTTGACGGTGCCCACGGCGAAGAGGTCGCCCTTCAGGGCCAGCACCTGCACGTCGTCTGCTCCCTTGACGGTGAGCAGCGCGCTTTTCGCCTTCAGGGTCAGCATGTTGTCGCGCACGATGGTGTTCATGTCGCGCTCATCGCTGGCGAGGTAGGCGGTGTTGTAGGCGCCCTTCACGCCGCTGACGGCCAGGGAGGCGTTCTGCGGCATGGCCAGGGAGGCCCCGCTGATGGCGAAGGGCAGCATTGCGCAGCCCCCGGCGCAGAACAACCAAAGTCCCAGCGCGGCCAGGATGACCGGGCGCAGGAGATGTGCGGTGGTGGTGCGGAGGTGGAGGTATGATGCTGCCATGCTATCGCTTTTGCAAGATCAGGGCCAAGGCGTCCAAGTTCAAGCGGGGCACGGCCAGGCGGATCGTTGGGCTAAACGGTGGATGAAAATGAGCGTTTTGGCGAGCGGGGGCGTCAGGGTTGTGACGCCCCCGCGTGTTTCCAGGTTACAGGACCTTGGTCAGCGTGAGCCCCAGGCCGGACTTCTCCAGCGCGTCGCGCCCGCCCGCCACGACCACGGGGCCGTCCTTCAGCACCGCGGCAACGGCCTCGCCAAAGGCCTTGAAGTCCTTCTGGCTGGCGGAAAGCACGGCCTCGCGCGCGGCCTGGCGGTATTCCGTGTCCTCGCCGGTCAGCTCGCGCGCCAGGGCGGTGAAGCCCTTGGCGTCGGGCAGCATGTAGTGGTCCATGTCGCCGATGCTGCCCACCACGCTCTTCTCCAGCTCCGAAGAGTCTAGAGAAAGTTCAGAGAGGTATGAACCAACACCGGCGTAGGCGTCAAGGGTTCTGGCCACATTGGGGTCGCGATAGGAAGCGAAGGTGAGGTTGCCGGAGAGCCTGCTGTACGCGCAGGAGGCCCCGTAGGCCCCGCCCTGCACGCGCACGCGCTCCCACAGGTAGCCGGCGCGCAGGAACTTGGCCACCACGGCCGCGGCCGCGCCGGGCTCCTGCCCCAGAACACGGGCGTTGCCGCCAGCGGCCACGTAGTTCACCTGGGCGGGCAGGCACAGGCCCTCGCGCTCCGACAAGGCCGGGATGGCGCGCGGGGCCGGAGTGATGGCCACGTCCGGCAGGTTGGCCGCCAGGGCGCCGATGCCCGGCAGGGCGCTGGCGATGGTCTTGCCGTCTGTGGTGAGGCTGACGATGAGCCCACGGCGCGAAAGCAGAAGCGACAGCAGGCTGTGCAGGTCGCGGCTCACGCTCTCCGGCGCGGCGTCCATGCGTCCGGCCAGTTCGCGGATGGAGTTCAGGCCGGACAGGCCGTTCATGGCCTCGCTCATGGCCTGGGCCACGCCGGTGCGTGCCTTGAGGCGCGTGGAGGCCAGCACGTGGCCCGAGGGGATGAGGCGCTGCTCGCGCCGGGCCTTGGATTCCATGATGATCTTGCCCAGGCGCTCGGCGTCGGTGAAGTCGGCCTCCAGGAGCACCTCGCCCATGAGGTCCAGCAGGGCAGGCAGGTTCTCGGCCGTGGCCTTGCCGCGCAGGAACAGGCGCTGGGCCGCGGTTTCCGGCCCGCCGCCGCGAATGGAGGACACGAAGGTCTGGGCCCACACCCCGCCGGTGTTCATGGCGATGGCGCGGGAAAGGTCCACGAAGCTGCTTTTCTTCGTGCCCATCTCCAAGAGCGCCCGACCCAGGATGGGCACGAGGGGCACCAGGGAGTCGGGCACGGCGCTCATGTCGAAGCCCAGGTCCAGGTAGACCACGCCGCTGGTGGGCAGATCGTGCACAAAGGCCGGGCTGCCGGCCTTGGGCAGGTCCACCTTCTCGTGCGGGATGCGCGCGTTCTCCTTGGGCAGGTCGGCCGGGGTCAGGCGCGGAATCTTGGCCAGATCCTCGGGCGAGTCCGGGGCCTCCTGCAGGGCGCGCAGGGTGTGCGTCTCCCGCACCAGGGCCTCCACCTCGGCCGGGGTGAGCGCGTCCTTCACGGCTTGCAGCCGGGCGGCTTCGGCGGCCTCGCGCCTTTCGCCCAGCGTGTTGTCCGGCTTCAGGATCACCAGGGCGCGGTGCGTGTTCTCCAAAAAGTGCGTGCGGATGAGATCCTGGAACACGGGCTCGCCCGCCGCCAGCCGGGCCTTGAGGCGGGAGAGCGGCCCCTCGAAGGGCAGGTGCGCCAGGGGATCGCCCTCGTACAGCCAGGTGGACAGGGCCTCGAAGAAGATCACCAGCCCGCGCGGATAGCTGCCGGTGTTGTTCTCGCGCAGGTCGAACTCCACGCTGTTCAGCCCGGCGCGGATGTCGTCCGGGTGCAGGCCGTCCTCGGCCCCGGGCACCGCCAGTCGGCGCAGGGTGTCGAGCACCAGCCGCTCCACCTGGTCGGCCACGGCCTCGGCATCCTTGCCGTCAGGGGCATCTTTCCCGGCAACCAGTCCCTTGAGGCCCACGGAGAAGGCCATCTGGCGCAGGTCCGTCTCCAGTCCGCCGCCGGTCAGGTCCTCGCCCAGGCCGGAATCCACCAGGGCCTTGCGCAGGGGCGAAGACGGCAGGCCGATGAGCACGTGCTCCAGCACCTCAAGGGCCAGGCTCAGGTCCGGGCTCTGGGCGTCGGGCAGGCCGAAGTTCACGGTGCACATGGCCCGGGCGCCCCCTTCGGGGGTTTCAAGGGGGGAGGCGTCATCGGCATCATCTTCATCGTCCCCGTCCATTTCCTCCGCACCCTCTGCGGCATAGAAATGCACGGAGCGCCGGGGCTCGGCAAAGGGCGGCTGCAGGGCCACCTCGGAGGCGGGCTCGCCGGGCGCGGGCGCGTCGAACTGCGAGAAATACTCGTCCAGAATGGCCAGGCGCTTTTCCGGGTCGTCGTCACCGGAGAAGAAGGCATAGGCGTTGGACGGGTGGTACAGGCGCGTGTGGAAGTCCATGAACTGCGCAAAGGTCAAATCCGGGATGCGCTCCGGATCGCCGCCGGAATCAAGCCCGTAGCAGGTATCCGGGAACAGCTCGCGCTGGGAATATTCGGCCAGCAGGCTGTCGGGCGAGGAGTACACGCCCTTCATCTCGTTGAACACCACGCCCTTGAAGGCCAGCGGATCGGCGGCGTTCTCCACGTCGTAGTGCCAGCCCTCCTGCTTCAGCGTGTTCTCGGTCAAGCGGGGGAAGAACACCGCGTCCAGGTAGACATCAACAAGGTTGTAGAAGTCTTGCAGATTGGCGCTGGCCACGGGGTAGCAGGTCTTGTCCGGGAAGGTCAGCGCGTTCAGGAAGGTGTTCAGCGAGCCCTTGATGAGCTCCACAAAGGGCTCCTTCACGGGATACTTGCGCGAGCCGCAGAGCACGCTGTGCTCCAGGATGTGCGGCAGGCCGGTGGAATCGGCCGGGGGCGTGCGGAACGCCACGCCGAAGACCTTGTTCTCGTCCGGGCTGATGAGCGACAGCGCCCGCCCGCCGGTTTTCTTGTGGCGGTAGATGCGCGCCGTGGCCGCGAGTTCCGGGATTTCCTGTTCGCGCTCGAGGATGAAGCCGTGGGTGAGCTTGGTCATGGGACCTCTTTCTTTGCTGTATGGGTGTGGCGGGGCATAGGCCCACGCGCGTGGTCGTATAGATATAGCACGAAGTGCCGGGAGGGAAGGGGGCGCGCGTCTTGACTCCCCCGCCGCGAAACCCTATCGTTTCCTAGTGCCGGAAAAGTCGCGCCCGCTTTCGGGCGCTCCTGCCCAGTCACCTGAAAACCCAACGGAGATACGCATATGGAATGCTGCGATCACGATCACGACGAATACGAATTCATGGAATGCGCCAAGGTCGGCCAGAAGATCCGCAACTTCACCATGGAAGCCTACGACCCCACCGAGGGCGGCTTCACCGTGGTTGATTCCGAGAAGATCCAGAAGAAAAAGAAGTGGCTGGTCCTGGTGTTCTACCCGGCGGACTTCACCTTCGTGTGCCCCACGGAGCTGGCCGACCTGGCCGCCAAGCACGCCAAGCTCAAGAAGCTCGGCGCCGAGGTGGTCAGCGTTTCGACGGACACCAAGTTCGCCCACCTGGCCTGGCAGACCAGCGAGCGCCTGCTGAAGGACGTGAAGTTCCTCATGGCCGCCGACCCCAACGGCAACGTGTCGCGCCTGTTCGACGTCTGGGACCAGGAGTCCGGCCTGGCCCTGCGCGGCACCTTCATCATCAACCCCGACGGCGTGCTGGTTTCGAGCGAAGTGAACTTCTACAACGTGGGCCGCAATGCCGACGAACTGGTGCGCAAGCTCGAGGCCAACGTCTACCTCATCAAGAACCCCAACGAGGCCTGCCCGGCCAAGTGGACCCCCGGCGCCAAGACCCTGACCCCCAACGAGAAGATGGTGGGCAAGGTGTACGAGGCCCTGAACGCCGAATAGGCGGACAGAAGCATGACGCAGCCCCCGGACCCGTTGCAGGTCCGGGGGCTTTTCTCTCCCCCCTTTGCACAGGCAGGCCACGCATGGATTGGGACGCGCTGCGCTACGAACAGTGGTTCTCCTCCCCGGAGGGGCGCTACGCCCTGGCCGCGGAGCGCAGGCTGCTGGACAGCGTGGTGGCCGAATGGCCGCGCCGGAACCAGCGCGTGCTGGAGATCGGCTGCGGCACCGGCCTGTTCCAGCAAATCCTCTTCGACGACGGCTTCACCGTGGCCGGGCTGGACAAGTCGCCCGACATGATCGCCGCGGCCCGCCGCCGCCTGGGCCCCAGCGCCGAGCTCTATGTGGCCGACGGCTCCGCCCTGCCCTTCTCGGACAAGGAATACGACTTCTGCGTGCTGTGGACCGTGCTGGAATTCTGCCAGGACCCGGGCCAGGTTCTGGCCGAGGCCGCGCGCGTGGCGGGCAAGGGCCTGCTCATCGGCTTTTTGAACCGGCATTCGGCCTACTGGCTGGCGCGCGGCTGCCCCTGGCCCTGGAACCGCGACCACACCCTGGCCCAGGCCCGCTGGTTCACCTGGCCGGAAATGCGCGCCCTGGCCCTCATCCACACCGGCAAGACTCCCGCGCGCTCGCGCTCGGCCCTCGTTGGGCCGCCCTGCACCTGGACGGGCGCCCAGCCCTGGAAGGGGCTGAACAACCTGCTTTTGCCGCCCATGCTCGGGGCCATCTGCGCCATGCGCATCGACCTGGTGGACTACCAGCCCCTCACGCCCATCTACTCCTGGACCACGGAGCCGGGCATAGGCTAGGCCAAGGCGGCATAACCCCCTGGCAGCTCAAGCCCAAACCTCCGGGCCAACCCTTGACAGAAACGCCCCATCCGGGCGATTATCAGTCAGCCTTACACACAGCACACTCACCGTCCCACGAACGGAAGGAGGCCCCCATGTTCAAGGAAAGCGCCCACAGCGAAGAAATGGCCCAGGAAATGCGCGAGGTCATCAACCACGCCCAGAAGCTCATCGAGGCCACCGCCGGTGAGATCGACGACCGCACCCGCGCCGCCCGCGCCGTGCTGGAGGAGCGTCTGGCCATCGCCAAGGTCAAGTGCGGCGAGCTGGAAGGCCACCTGAAGAACCGCCTGCAGGACACGGACAAGATCATCCGCGAGAAGCCGTACTACGCCATCGGCGGTTCCTTCGTCATCGGCCTCATGCTCGGCTGGCTCATGGGCCGGAAGTAAGCCGTGAAGCTCCCGCTCCTGGAAGACCTGGACCTCGGCGGCACCTCCGGGCGCATCGCCGGGGCCCTGGCGCAAACCCTCAAGGACCGCATCGAACTGCTGGGTCTTGAGTTGCGCGAGGACAAGATCCGCCTGGTCCAGGTGCTCATCCTGGCCTGTTGCGGGGTGGTCTTCGCCCTTCTGGGACTCATCCTGGCGGTGCTGGCCATACTGGCCCTGCTGCCCCAGGAATGGCGGGCGGCGGGCATGGGCCTGCTTGCGGGCGCGTGCCTCGCCTCCGCCGCGTGGGCCTTTGCGGGCCTCAAACGCAGACTGACCGGACGCGGCCACATCTTCTCCCAGACCCTGGCCGAGCTTGAGAAGGACAAGGCATGTTTCTAGACGCCGAACTCCACGAAGTGGCCCAGGCCAAAGCCCGGCTGGCCGTGCAGGCCGACCTGCGCCGCCAGGTCATCCAGCTGGAGGTTTTGGCCCTGCGTTCGCGCGCGCGGCGGAACTTCTCCAGCCTGTCCCTGGGCTTCGGCCTGGCCGGCAAGGTGCTGGACTACCTGCGAGCGCGGCGCGCCCGCTAGATTCCAAAGGGCCGCCGCCCCTACAACCGGCCCGCGATGGGGCAAGGCGCCGGCAGGCGCGCTTGACCCCTCGCTTCCGTTGCTCTATGTACGCAGGGTACTTGGCAGGCGGCCTGCGGGAGGTCCCCGCAGGCTTCCTGTCGTTTTGCCCGGACACAAAGGGCGGCTTCCCCGGCCGCGAGATTTTAGAGAGGCAGCATTCATGTCGAGCATTCCCATTTCCCAGGAAGGCTACAAGCTCATGAAAAGAGAGCTGGAGAGCCTGAAGAAGCAGCGCCCGGAGGTTTCCGAGGCCATCCGCCTTGCCCGCGAGGAAGGCGACCTGCGTGAGAACGGCGGCTACCACGCCGCGCGCGAGCGCCAGGGCATGATGGAGGCGCGCATCAATTTCATCGAGTCGCGCATGGCGAACTACAATGTCATAGACATGAAGACCCTGGGCGGCGAGAAGATCAGCTTCGGCGCCACGGTGGAGCTTGAGGACGGTGAGAGCGGCGAGAAGAAGCGCTACACCCTCCTCGGCCCGGACGAGACCGGCTTCTGCAAGGGCAGCGTGTCCATCCTCTCCCCCGTTGGCCAGGCCCTGCTTGGCAAGAGCGAGGGCGACGAGGTGGTCATCATCGTGCCCCGCGGCCGCGTGGAGTACGAGGTCCTCTCCATCGAGTTCAACGGCCCGGCCATCACCGTCACCGAGTAGCCACGCCGGAGAAAGAGCAGGAGCGCCCCGCATGCACAACATGAGCAAGATCGTCCCCTTCGAGGAGCTGGCCAAGATCGCCGCAGCGGCCAAGGGCAAACAGCGCATCGTGCTGGCCCACGGCTGCTTCGACCTGCTGCACATCGGGCACATCCGCTACCTGCGGCAGGCCAAGGCCATGGGCGACCTGCTCTTCGTCACCATCAGCCCGGACCGCTTTGTGGACAAGGGCCCGCACCGCCCGGCCTTCAACGAAAGCCTGCGGGCCGAGGCCATCGCCAGCCTGGACTGCGTGGACGGCGTGGCCATCAACCTCTGGCCCACGGCCGAGGAGACCCTGCGCGCCATCAAGCCCGACGTGTACTGCAAGGGCTCGGACTTCAAGGACGCCAAGAGCGACACCACGGGCAAGCTCCAGGCCGAGGAAAACGTGGCCACCGAGGTCGGGGCCGAGATGGCCTTTTCCAAGGACGTGGTCTTCAGCTCCACGAACCTCATCAACCGCTTCCTGTCCACCTTCCCCGAGGAGGTGCAGCAGTACCTGAACGTGTTCCGCCTGCGCTACTCCGAGGCCGACATCGTGAAGGTGCTGGACGGCATGAAGGGCTTGAAGGTGCTCGTCCTGGGCGACACCATCCTGGACGACTACCATTACTGCAACGTCATCGGCTCCTCCAGCAAGGAGCCCGTGCTGGCGCTGAAACACGATTCGAACGATCTCTTCGCCGGGGGCGTGCTGGCCGTGGCCAACCACCTCGCGTCCTACGCGGCGGAGGTGCGGCTGTTCACCGTCATCGGCGAGCAGGGCGGCCGCGAACAGTTCATCCGCGACAGCCTGGCGCCCGAGGTCCGGCCGCACCTGGCCCTGCACAAGGGCGCGCCCACCATCGAGAAGCGCCGCTACATCGAAGGCTACACGCTCAACAAACTGATTGAAATCTACCACATGGACGATTCCGGCCTGCCGGCCGACGACGACGCCGCTTTTGTGGCCGCCGTTGCCGCCGAGGTGGAGAACTACGATCTGGTCATCGCCGCGGACTTCGGCCACGGGACCATTTCCCCGGCCATGCGCCGCATGCTGGAGCAGAAGGCCAAGTTCCTGGCCGTAAACACCCAGGCCAACGCCGGCAACCGGGGCTTCCACACCATCGGCCGCTACCAGCGCGCCGACTACGTGAGCCTGGCCGAGCCGGAAATGCGCCTGGAGGACCGCGACCTCGCGGGCCCGCTGGTGCCCATCATGCAAAAGGCCGCGGCCCGCCTGGGCACCAAGGCCCTGGCCGTGACGCGCGGCAAGAAAGGCTGCACCATCCACACGCCGGACGAAGGCCTGGTGGAAGTGCCCGCCTTCGCCCAGAAGGTGGTGGACCGCATCGGTTCCGGCGACGCCTTCTTCGCCATCAGCTCCATGGCTGCGGCCCTGAAGGTGCCGAGCGAGGTCATAGCGCTTTTAGGCAACGTGGTGGGTGGCCTGGCTGTCGGAGTCATCGGCAACAAGAAGGCCATCGACCGCATGAGCACCCAGAAATATCTGACCTCGCTCTTGAAATAGGCCGCCATGGGTACCCGCCACCGCCTGTTCGACACAAGCCGCCTGCGGCTTCTGCCCGTGGCGGAGCGTGCTCACGACCTGAACTTCAGCCTGGCCGCCTGCCCGGCCAAGAGCGCGCCCGTTCCCGCCGCCAGCGTGCGCCCGGCCCTGCAGGCCGTGGCCGAACGTCTCATCGCCGCCAAGCGGAACGGCGCGGCCCGGGTGCTCATGATGGGCGCGCACGTGCTCAGAAGCGGCATGCAGCCCTACCTCATCGACATGCTGCGCCGGGGCTTCATCAGCCAGATCGCCGTGAACGGGGCCTGCCTCATCCACGACTTCGAGCTGGCCCTCCTGGGCGCCACCACGGAGAGCGTGGCCCGGTACATCAAGAACGGGCAGTTCGGCCTGTGGACCGAGACCGGGCGCATCAACGACATCGTGGCGCGCGGCAACGCCGAAGGGCTTGGCCTGGGCGAGAGCCTGGGCCGGGAGATCAGCGCCGGGAGCTACCCGCACAAGGACCTTTCCCTGGTGGCCGCGGCCTACGAGCTGGGCATCCCCGTCACCGCGCACATCTCCATCGGCCAGGACATCATCCACCAGCACCCGAACTTCGACGGCGCGGCCTATGGCGCGGCCAGCCAGCGCGACTTCCTCATCTACGCCGCCGGGCTGGAAAAGCTTGAGGGCGGGGTGGTGATGAACTTCGGCAGCGCGGTGATGGCCCCCGAAGTGTACCTGAAGGCCCTGGCCATGGTGCGCAACGTGGCCGCGCAGGAAGGCCGCGAGATCCGCCATTTCACCTCCCTGGTGTGCGACCTGCACGACCTGCCCGAGGACACCCGCGCCGAGGCCCCAAAAGGCAGCGCGGCCTATTATTTCCGCCCGTGGAAGACCATGCTCGCACGCACCGTGGCCGATGGCGGCGAGAGCTTCTACTGCCGCGCCCGGCACGACGAGTCCGTGCCCGAACTCTGGACCGCTCTGGAGAAATCCGCGTCATGACGCACACGCCCGCCGTGAACAAGCAGCTCATCTTCGTCACCCAATACGTGGACTTCATCGACCACTTCGGCACGGCGTTCCTGTCCGCCGTAGCCAAGAACGTGGGCTGGACCCCGCACTTCGTGGTCTTCGACCAGAACACCATCGGCGAGGTCATGGAGCGCATCAAGCCGAGCCTGGTCTGCTACTCGGCCATGAGCACGGACGCGCCCACCTACCTCAAGATCAACCGCTGGATGAAGGAGCGCTTCCAATTCGTGGCGCTCATGGGCGGCACCCACCCCACCTATTTCCCTGAGGTCATCGAGGAAGAGGGCCTGGACTACATCTGCCGGGGCGAGGGCGAAGACTTCTTCGCCGAGTTCCTGAGCACCATGGCCGAGGGCGGCGACCTGGAAAAGATCCAGAACCTCTGGTCCAAGAAGACCCGCAATCCCGTGCGGCACCCGCCCCTGGACCTGGACGTGCTGCCCATGCCGGACCGCAGCCTGATCTTCGACAGCACGGAGCTGGGCAAAAGCCCCATCAAGACCTTCATGGCCAGCCGCGGCTGCCCCTTTTCCTGCGCCTACTGCCACAACAACTCCCTGAAGGAGCTGTACCAGGGCTTCAGCAAGCACTACCGGCACCACAGCGTGGACCGCGTCATCCGCGAGATCGCCGGGGTGAAGGCCAAGTACCCCCTGCACTTCATCAAGTTCGAGGACGACCTTTTCGCCGCCAAGACCTCCTGGCTGCGCGAATTCAGCGCGCGCTACAAGAAGGAAATCGGCGTGCCCTTCAACTGCCTGCAGCGCTTCGAGATCATCACCGAAGAGCGCGTGCGGCTGCTGAAGGAAGCGGGCTGCGTGTCCATCAGCATGTCCATCGAGTCGGCCAACCCGCGCATCCGCCGCGACATCCTGAACCGCGACATGGCCCTGACCAACGACCAGATCCGCGAGCGGCTCCAGCTCATCCGCAAGCAGGGCGTGAACATCTTCACCAGCCAGATCCTGGGCATTCCCACCAGCACCCTGGAAGACGAGCGCATCGGCCTGGAGCTGAGCATCGCCGGCGGCACGGACTACGCCAGCGCGGCCATCCTGTTCCCCTTCCCGCGCACCGGCATCCACGACTACTGCGAGAAGAACAAGCTTTTGCCGGACAACCTGGAGGACGCGGGCGTCTCCCTGCAGCAGATGTCCCAACTCAAGTGCTTCACCGAGCGTGAGCGCATCACCCAGTGGAACCTCTCGAACTTCTGGGCGGTCATGTGCAAGTTCCCGGCGCTCAAGCCCTTCCTGTGGTGGCTGGCGCACAAGTCCCCGGCCTTGGGCATCTACTCCGTCATCCACGTGCTGGCCAAAAGCTACCTGTACTCCAAGTACATTTTCCCCATCAAAGGCCAATGGGGCACGAAATTCCGCATGCTGGGCAAGGCGCTCAGCATCGAGGTGCGCCAGAAGCTGGGCCTCACGCGCAAGATCATCTAGGTTTTGCGCCAACTCGTCCCGGGCGCTTCCGGCACGGTTGCAATGAAGCCGCGCCTGGACTAGTCTTTGCAAGAATATCCGGATGCGCCAGGGCGGCAAACCGCGCCCCCCGAGGCGTTCCCCGGCGCTCTGCGCCGCAAACTACGTGAACCAGGCCGGAGGCGTTCCGGCCTCAAACATCAGAACAGGCCAAACATCTGAACAGGACTGACACCATGAGCGACATCAAGACCGTTTTCGTCACCGGCGGCGCCGGCTATGTGGGCGCCCTGCTCGTTCCCAAACTCCTCGACGCGGGCTACGCCGTCAAGGTTCTGGATCTCTACCTCTACGGCGACGACGTCATCCTCGGCGGCAAGGGCCACCCGAAGCTGACCGAAATCAAGGGCGACCTGCGCGACGTGAGCCTCTTGGAAAAGCACCTGCCCGGCTGCGACGCGGTCATCCACCTGGCCTGCATCTCCAATGACCCCAGCTACGAGCTCGACCCCAACCTGGGCCGCTCCATCAACTACGACGCCTTCTTGCCCCTGGTGGACATTTCCAAGAAAAACGGCGTGCAGCGCTTCATCTACGCCTCCAGCTCCAGCGTGTACGGCCTGAAGGACGATCCCGAGGTCACCGAGGACCTGCCCCTGGAGCCCTTGACCGACTACTCCAAGTTCAAGGCCATGTGCGAGGAATACCTGAACGCGGCCGCCACCGACGACTTCATCGTCACCACCATCCGTCCCAGCACCGTGTGCGGCTACTCCCCGCGCATGCGCCTGGACCTCACCGTGAACATCCTGACCAACCACGCCATCAACAAGGGCCAGATCACGGTGTTCGGCGGCGAGCAGAAGCGCCCCAACCTGCACATCGAGGACATGTGCGAGGTGTACCTGTTCATGCTGAAGCAGGACCCCAAGAAGATCCAGAAAAAGATCTACAACGTGGGCTACGAGAACTACAAGGTGAAGGAGATCGCCCAGATGGTGAGCGAGACCCTGGGCGGGAACATTCCCATCACCACCACGCCGACCAACGACAACCGCAGCTACCACGTTTCCAGCCGCAAGATTAAGGAAGAGCTGGGCTTCGAGCCCAAGCACACCATCCAGGAGGCCATCCTGGACCTGAAGAAGGCCTTCGAGGCGGGCAAGCTGCCCAACAGCTTCGACGACATCAGCTACTACAACGTGAAGCTCATGCAGGCCATCAAGCTGAAATAGAAAGGACGCCGGCAGCACATGAGCCGCGCCCACGGCCACGCCCAAAGTCCGGTCACCGGCCCCGCGGACAGCATTGTCATCGGGCTCGATCTGGACAACACCCTCGTCGGCTACGACGAACTGCTCTGCGACCTGGCGGTGTCGGAGGGGTATCTGCCCCCTCCGGCCCCGCCGGGCTCTTTTGTTGCCCCGGACAAGGCGGGCCAGCCTTCGCTGGGCCTGGGCAAGCGCGCCCTGCGCGACCGCCTGCGCGCCAAGGGCGAGCACGGCGAACAGGAGTGGCGCAAGCTCCAGGCCCTCATCTACGGCACGCACATGCCCCGCGCCCGGCTCATGCCCGGCGTGGCGGAATTCCTGGACCGCGTCAGCGCCCTGCGCACCGCCGGGGCCAATTTCTCCTTGTACATCGTGAGCCACAAGACGCGGCTGGCCAACAACTACTCCGACGGGGCCGACTTCCACGCCGCGGCCATGGACTTCCTGGCGGCCAAGGGGTTCTTCGCCCCCGGCACGGGGCTCACGCCCGCCCAGGTGTTCTTCGAGCCCACGCGCGAGGCCAAGGTGGCGCGCATCGCTCAGCTTGGCTGCACGCGCTTTGTGGACGACCTGGAGGAAACCTTTGCCGAGCCGACCTTCCCCCAGGGCACCACGCGCATCCTGTTCGACCCGGCGGGCGACGCGGCGGCGCAGCCCGGCGTGACGCGCCTGCGCACCTGGGCCCAGGTGGCCGACGCCCTGCTTGAAGGCCTTGCGCCAGCGCCCGACCAGGGCCCGGACTTCGCCGCCCTGGCCGGCGAGGCCGTGGTCTCCTGCCAGCGCATCTACGGCGGCCGCAATTCCCGCGTGTACCGCGTGGAAACCGCCAGCGGCGCACTGTTCGCAGGCAAGCACTACCACCTGCACCAGGACGACCCGCGCGACCGCCTGGGCGCGGAGTGGCGGGCCCTGTCCATCATGTCCGCCGAGGCCCGCCTGGCCCCCTTCGTGGCCCGGCCCGTGGCCAAGAACCCGGCGCAGGGCCTGGCCCTGTACACGTTCCTTTCCGGCGTGCAGGCCAGCACCACCCCGGCCACGGAAGCCGACATGGACGCCTGCCTGGAGTTCCTGGACGGCCTGCGCGGACTTTCCGGCAGCTTGGCCACAGAGATGGCCCAGCAGATCCCGCCAGCCTCCGAGGCCTGCTTTTCCCTGTCCGCCCTGGCGGACAACCTGCGCCACAGGCTGGACGCGCTCCTGGCCGTGCCCAAGGACGTCTGCCTGGGCGCGGAACTGGCCGCCTTCCTGTCGGCCGAGCTCATCCCCTTCCTCGACCAGAGCCTGACGCGGGCGGCGCAGCTGGGCGACCCGGCGCAGGAATTGCCGCCCCAGTGCCGCACGCTTTCGCCGTCCGACTTCGGCCTGCACAACGCCCTGCGTTCGGACCGCGGGCTGTCGTTCGTGGACTTCGAGTACTTCGGCTGGGACGACCCGGCCAAGACCCTGTGCGACTTTGTGCTGCACCCGGCCATGGGCTTGCCCGAAAATCTGCGCCAGCGCTTCGCCAGCGGGTTCCTGTCCCGCTTCGCCGGGATGGATTCCGGCTTGCCCAAGCGCGTGGCGGCGGTGTATCCCCTCTACGGCATCAAGTGGTGCCTGATCCTTCTGAACGAATTTCTGCGCGGGGCCGACGCCCGGCGCCTTTTTGCGGCCGGAGCGGCCTGCGACGACGACGCAGCGGCCCGCCGCGAAACCCAGCTGGCCAAGGCCCGCGCCATGCTCACACAAGCGAGGACGACCCATGCAGCAGACTGTCTGCGTTGATACCCAGCCCGGCGGCAAGACCCCCCTCGACGCGCGCGGCAAAAAGCTCCGCCGGGACGTGGTGGACATCTTTGAACATTCCCGGCGCGGCCACGTGGGCAGCACCTTCTCCCTCATGGAGATCGTGCGCGTGCTCTACGACGACATCCTGCGCATCGACCCGAAAAACCCCAAGGACCCCAAGCGCGACCGCTTCATCTTGAGCAAGGGCCATGGCTGCCTGGCGCTCTACGTGGTGCTGGCGGACAAGGGCTTCTTCCCGGCGGACGAGCTGTGCCGCTTCTGCGCCTACGACGGCATTCTGGGCGGCCACCCGGAGGCGGGCAAGGTGCCCGGCGTGGAGGCCAGCACCGGAGCCCTGGGGCACGGGCTGTCCATCGGCATCGGCATGGCCGTGGCCGCCAGGATGGACAAGCGCGACAGCCGCGTCTTCGTCGCCATGGGCGACGGCGAGATCAACGAGGGCAGCGTGTGGGAGGCGGCGCTCTCCGCCGGCAACCGCGGGCTGGATAACCTCGTGGCCATCGTGGACTACAACAAGCAGCAGTCCTACGACACCACCTTTGCCGTGCAGAACCTGGAGCCCCTGGCCGACAAGTGGCGCGCCTTCGGCTTCAGCGTGCGCGAGGTGGACGGCCACGACCTCTGCGCCCTGCGCGCCGCCTTCGGCGATTCACCGCTTGAACCAGGCAAGCCGACGTGCATCATCGCCCACACGGTGAAGGGCAAGGGCTACGCCCCGGCAGAGAACAACCTTTCCTGGCACCACAAGAGCAAGTTCACGGACGAGGACATGGCCGGACTGTACGCGGCCTTTTCCACGGAAAAGGAGGGTGCGTAGATGCGCGGCAGATGTCTGAACATGGTCCACAAGCTGGCCAAGGAAGACGAGCGCATCGTGTTCCTGGGCTCCGACCTGGGCTTCGGCACCCTGAAGCAGTTCCGCGAGGAGCTGCCCGAGCGCTTCATCATGGAAGGCATCAACGAGGCCCACGCCGTGGGCATGGCCGCAGGCCTGGCCTTTGACGGGCGCATCGTCTACGTGAACACCATCGCCACATTTCTGACGCGCCGCAGCTTCGAGCAGGTGGCCCTGGACCTGTGCCTGCACAAGGCCAACGTCCGGCTCATCGGCAACGGCGGCGGCATGGTCTACGCGCCGCTGGGCTCCACCCACCTGGCCATCGAGGACATCGCCATCTTCCGCGCCCTGCCGAACATGGCCATCGTGGCCGTGGCCGACGCCGAGGAGATGGAGCGCCTGATGCCCCAGACCGTGGACTGGCAGGGGCCGCTCTACATTCGCCTGGCCAAGGGCTACGACCCCATCGTGTCCGACCCGGCCATCCCCTTCGTGCTGGGCAAGGGCATGGAGATTCAGCGCGGTGCGGACGTGCTCATCGTGGACACGGGCGTTACCCTCGGCCCCGCCAAGGAGGCCGCGAAACTGCTGGCCGAAGCGGGCATCTCCTGCGGCATCCTGCACATGCACACGGTGAAGCCCTTTGACACCGAGCTGTTCCTGGACATGGCCAAGGGAGTCAAAGCCGTCATCAGCGTGGAGGAACACACCATCCTGGGCGGCCTGGGCAGCGCCGTGGCCGAGATTCTGGCCGAGACGCCGTTCGCCCGCCAGCCGCGCTTCAAGCGCCTGGGCATTCCGGACGTGTTCCCGGACAAGTACGGCACCCAGAACCAGCTCATGGCCCGCTACGGCATCGATACCGAAACCATCGTGAGCACGGCCAAGGCCCTGCTCGCATAGGCGACAACAACAATCTCCTGCAACATTCCGGAGGACATCATGGGACAGCTTCGCAACTTCGTGACCCCGCTGCACAAGGCCACCGCCCGCGACTACATCGGCCGCATGGTGGACGAGAAAGTGAAGTGCATGCTCAAGGCCAAGGAATATGAGTTCGACTACTGGGACGGCGACCGCCGCTTCGGCTACGGCGGCTACAAGTACATGCCCGGCCGCTGGGCTCCCGTGGCCAAGGCGCTCATCGAGACCTACGGCCTCAAGGCCGGTTCCCGCGTGCTGGACGTGGGCTGCGGCAAGGGCTTCCTGCTGCACGAGATGCTCCTGCTTGAGCCGGGCCTCGAAATCGTCGGCTTCGACATTTCCGAGCACGGCCTTGCCAGCAACACCGACGAAGTGAAGGCCAAGGCCACGCTGTTCCGCTACCGCGCCCAGGACGCCCTGCCCTTTGGCGACAAGCACTTCGACCTCGTCATTTCCCTCGCCACCCTGCACAACCTGCGCATCTTCGAGCTCAAGACCGCCCTGGCCGAGATCGAGCGCGTGGGCAAGCAGGCCTACGTGATGCTCGAGAGCTACCGCAACGAGCAGGAGCTGTTCAACGTGCAGTGCTGGGCGCTGACCTGCGAAAGCTTCTTCGACACCGCGGAGTGGATCTGGCTGTACCGCCACTTCGGCTACACCGGCGACTACGAGTTCATCTACTTCGAGTAGGCAAGGAGCCAGCCATGCAGATCAAGAAGACCACCGCCGCCATTCTGGTGGAACAGAAAAAGCCGCTGGCCGTGGCGGAAATCAGCCTGCCCGAGGAGCTTTCCTTCGGCCAGGTGCTGGTGAAGATCCTGTACTCCGGCATCTGCGGCGCGCAGCTGAACGAGATCGCGGGCGCCAAGGGCCCGGACAAGTTCCTGCCGCACCTGCTGGGCCACGAGGCCGTGGCCGAGGTGCTGGAGATCGGCCCCGGCGTGAAGACCGTGAAGCCGGGCATGCGCGTGTGCCTGCACTGGCGCCCGGGCACCGGCCTGCAGTGCGAACCGCCCAAGTATGATTGGAACGGCAAGGTTGTGAACGCGGGCTGGGTGACCACCTTCTGCCGCCACGCCATCATCAGCGAGAACCGCATGACCCCGGTGGCCGAGGACTTCGATCCGAAGCTCGTGCCGCTTCTGGGCTGCGCCGTCACCACGGCCATGGGCGTCATCAACAACGACGCCATGGTCAAGATCGGCCAGAGCGTGGTGGTCTTCGGCGTGGGCGGCGTGGGCCTGAACATCGTGCAGTTCGCCGGGCTGGTTGCCGCCAACCCGGTCATCGGCGTGGACATCAACGACGAGAAGAAGGAAATGGCGCTCAAGTTCGGCGCCACCCACGCCTTCAACTCCAAGACCGTGGCCGACATCGCCGAGGAGATCAAAAAAATCGTGGGCCCGGGCGGGGCGGATGTCGTCATCGACACCACGGGCAACGCCCGCATGATCGAGCTGGCCTACGAGCTGACCCACGCCGACGGCCGCACCATCCTGGTGGGCGTGCCCACCAAGGGCGACAAGGTTTCCATCTACACCCTGCCCCTGCACTTCAAGAAGGTGCTCAAGGGCTCGGAGGGCGGCTCCTGCCTGCCCGCGCTGGACATCCCGCGCATCATCGACCTGGTGAAGGTGGGCCGCGTGAGCCTGGACGGCCTGGTCACGCACGAGTTCGACCTGGAAGACATCAACGACGCCCTGGACCTGGTGCGCACCGGCCAGGCCGGCCGCGTGCTCATCAAGATGTAGGCGCGGGGGACCCCCATGGCCAAGAAGAAGACGCGCGAACCGCAGTACCAGGAGACCATCACCATTGCCGAGACCCAGGGCCTGGCGCGCTTCGGGCTCATGAGCAACCAGGTGTGGCACGACGACCCCAAGCGCCTGGTGTTCCTGCTCTCGCGCTACAAGTTCGTGGCCAAGATGCTCTCCGGCAAGAAACGCGTGCTGGAGCTGGGCTGCGCCGACGCCTTCGGCTCGCGCGTGGTGCGCCAGGAGGTGGAGAGCCTGCTCTGCACCGACTTCGACCCCGTGTTCATCGAGGACGCCAAGAGCAGGCCGCAAGGCCCCTGGCCCATGGAGTTCCGCCTGCACGACATCCTGGAGGGGCCCGTGGCCTCCAGCGACCCGGATGCCCCGCAGGGCAAGTTCGACGCGGCCTATACGCTTGATGTCATTGAGCACATCGAGGCCGCGCACGAGCGCACCTTTGTGGGCAACCTGGCCAAAAGCCTCACGCCGCAGGGCGTGCTCATCGTGGGCATGCCCAGCCTGGAAAGCCAGGCCTGGGCCTCCCCGGCGAGCAAGGAGGGCCACGTGAACTGCATGTCCGGCGGGCCCTTCAAGACGCTTCTGGAAGACTTCTTCCACAACGTGTTCCTGTTCAGCATGAACGACGAAATGGTGCACACGGGCTTTTCGCCCATGGCGCATTATCTCATCGGCCTGTGCGTGGGGCCGAAATAAGCCAGGCCCGACGCCCGGCCCGGCCACGGCTTGACTTGCGCTGTGCCCTTGGCTATCCCCACGCACACGCATTTCTACGTACAGCACACCCGGCAGCACACCCGGCAGCATACCCGAAGGAGCAAACATGACCTCCCAGGCCAAGACCCTGGTGGACTATTACAGGCAGAACCGGTTCAACCCCGTGCCCATCGACTTGGGCAGCCCGGCGGCCATCGCCGAGCACACGGCCAAACGCCGGAACCTGTACGAATGGCACCTGGGCATTCCCTTTGGTCTGCTGCGCGGACAGGAAGTGCTGGAATTCGGCTGCAACTCGGGCGAGAACGCCCTTGTGCTGGCCCGCTGCGGCGCCAACCTCACCCTGGTTGAACCCAACGAGCAGGCCCACGACCGGCTGGCCGCCCTGTTCCAGGCCCACGGCCTGGCGGAGCGCCTGCGCGACGTGGCGTGCTGCGGCGTGCAGGACTACCCGGAAAAGGAACAGTACGACCTGGTGCTGGCCGAGGGCTTTTTGTACTCCCTGCCGGACAAGGCCGAGATGCTGGCCAAGCTGTGCCGCCTGGTGAAGCCCGGCGGCCTGGGCATCGTGTCCTTCAACTGCCGCTTCGGCGGGCTGATCGAACTGCACAAGCGCCTGGCCCTGTACCGCGCCTGCGAACTTTCCGGCGTGGGCTTCCACAGCGACGAATCCCTGGCCCTGGCCGAGGCCATGTACGGCCGGGCCTTCGCCTCCATCAAGGCCTCGCGCACGCTGGCCGCCTGGTGGAAGGACCTGCTCATCGTGCCCTTCTACTCCGACCGCCACCTGTGGAGCTACGACGAGGTGCTGCCCATCATCGCCCAGGGGGGCGGGGAACTTCTGTCCACCTCGCCGCGCTGGTTCATGGGCGAAAGCTTCCGCTGGTACAAGGACGTCCCGGCCCACGGCGAGCGCATCGCGGCCGCCATCGGCGAGTGGGAGCGCCTGTTCGGCAGCATGCTCACGGGCAAGGCCGCGCCGAATCATGACGTTTCCGCCAGCCGCGAGGTCATCGACGCCGTGGCCGCGCTGGTGCTTGGCATCTCCGACTACACCGAGGGCATCGGCCCCCTTTCCGGAGTTACGGTGACGCCCGCCCTGGCCCAGTGGCTGGCCAAGGCCCAGGACCCCAGCCTCAAGGCCCTGGCCGACAGCCTGCTGGCGCTGCACGCGGCCCTGCCGCTGACCACTGCGGAGTCCTTCCTGGCGGCCGTGGAGACCTCCGGGCTGGCCAACCTGTGGGGCAGCCCGTACCATTACGTCAGCTACATTAAGCGCGGCTCCTAACGAACCGCTCCAGGCGCGCGGCCGTTTTTTCCGGCGGCGCGCCTTTGCCGCATACAACAACCACGGGGTGCGATGATGGTCCGCGATCCGCTCGTCCACGAGCTCGACCTTTCCGTTCTGGTGACGTGCTACAATGAAGAGGCGTTCATCACGGACACCCTGGACACGGTTTCCGCCGCGCTCAAGCAGATCGGCCTCTCCTGGGAGATCATCGTCATCGACGACTGCTCGCGCGACCGCTCGCGCCAGGTGCTGGAAGGCTACGTGGCCGCCCACCCGGACCTGAACATCCGCCTGTGCCCCAACGAGAAGAACCGTGGCCTGGCCTCCAACTTCATCGAGGGCGCGTACCTGGCCAAGGGCCGCTACTACCGCTTGTGCTGCGGCGACAACTCCGAGAGCACGGAAGCGCTCGTGCACATCTTCCGGCACATCGGCAAGGCCGACCTGCTCATCCCGCACCAGGTGCAGCGCGACGTGGAGGGCAAGTCCGCCATGCGCAAGCGCATCTCCGGGCTGTTCACCGGCATCATCAACCTGCTTTCCGGCAACTCCATCGGCTACTACAACGGCCTGCCCGTGTACCTGCGCTATCTGGTCATGCGCTTCCCGCCCCAGTCGTACGGCTTCGGCTTCCAGGCCGACATCGTCACCCGCCTGCTGGAGGAGGACATCACCTTCGCGCAGACCAAGCACCTTGGCGCCATCGACCGCAAGGGTCGCGACGCCACGGCCCTTTCCATGCGCAATCTGCTCTCGGTCATCCACACCATGTTCGAGATCGTCTTCCGCCGCTTGCGCCGCATCATCTACGGCAAGGGCCAGCCCCGCGCCCGCGAGGTCCGCGTCGAGGGCTAGCAGGCCCGCGCGGCGCTCACCTTGGTTGCCACCCCCCCTGTTTTCAGGTAGTTCTGCACCGCTGCCGCAGCCATGCGGAGGCGACATCCTGCGCATCAGAAACGGAGGCGCCGTGGACTCCATTCGCAACGGGCTGATCTTCGGAGGGACCGGGAAACTGGGCACCGCCCTTTCCCGCGTGTTCGCCGACGGCTGGAGCCTGCGCGCGGTGGAAAGCGCGGAAACCGACGTCACCGACAAGGCCGCCCTGCGCACCCTGCTGGCGGCCGCGCGCCCCAGCGTGGTCTTCAACGCCAAGGTCATCGGCGGAGTGGACGCCTGCGAGCAGGCCCCGGGCCTAGCCTTCCGCATCAACACCCGCTTCCCCTCGCACCTGGCTGAGCTGTCCCAGGAACTGGGCTTCACCCTGGTGCACTTCAGCACCGACGCCATCTTTCCCGACTGCGCCCCGGGCGCCGCGCATACCGAATCCAGCGTGCCCGCGCCGCTCAACGCCTATGCCCTGAGCAAATACGGCGCGGACTGCCTCATTCCGGCCATTACGCCCCGGGCCTACGTGCTGCGCCTTTCCGTGCAGTTCGGCGAACGCCCGGCGGCCACGCAGTTCGTGGAGCGCATGCTGGAGCAGGCCCTGCAGGGCGCGCCGCTTCTGCGCGTGGCGTCCGATGTCGTCAGCTCGCCCAGCTACAGCCTGGACGTGGCCCAGCGCGTGCGCAGCATCATCGAAACCGGCGCCCCCTTCGGCCTGTACCACGTGGCCAACGCCGGCCAAGCCTCCCTGTTTGATCTGGTGTCCACGGCGGTGAAACTGCTGGACCTGGATACCCGCGTGGAGCCGGTGCCCTCCGCCACTTTCCCGGCCCTTGGCCGCAGGAGCCGCATCACCCCCCTGGCCTCGGAGAAAATTGCCGCCCTGCGTCCCTGGCAGGAGGCCCTGGCCGAATTCTGCCGGGAGTTCAAGGCCGCGCGCGGGGAGCGCCCTTGACGGTCCTCTTCTGGGGCCTTGCGCTGCTTTGCGGCGCCCTGGCCGCACATGTGCTGCGGTGGCGCACGCGCTTGCCGCAAAACCAGCTGGCCGCGCTGCTCAAGCTGTTCCTGGCCGTGCTGGCCCTGTGGCTGGGCGGCAACGCCCTGCTGGGCCTTGCGGACCTGCGCCTGGCGGGACTCCCCCTGCCCCTTGTGCCCTGCCTGCACACGGGGCTGCTCTACATCTCCGCAGCGCTGGCCTATGTGGTGCTCTTCAGCACCATCGACGCCGACAGCCCGTCCATCAACATCCTGCGCGCCCTGGACGAAGCCGGGCCCCAGGGCCTCACCGAGGCCGAACTGCTGCGCCGCACAGGCATGGAGCGCTTCTTCGCCTCCCGCCTGGAGCGCATGGAAGCCGACGGCATGACGCGCAGCACCCCCCAGGGCCTGGTGCCCGGCGCCAGGGGCAGCCTGCTGCTGGGCCTGGTGCAGCTCTGGCGCGTCATCATGGGCGCGCCAAAGGACCTGGACTAGCCATGCCGCGCGACCTGCTGTTCCTGCTCCTGCCCATGGGCGCCCTGGCTGTTGCCGCCCTGGCCCAGGCCATAAGCTACCGCTTGCGCCGCTCCATGCCCGTGTCCTACCTTGCCGCGCTCTTCGCCGGGCTGGCCTGCCTGGGCGCGCTCTCCTGGCTTTTGCGCGGCCCCGACGCCGCCGAGGACCTGGCCCTGGCCCTGGCCAACACCGGCGCCTTCCTGGGCCTGTGGCTGTGCTTCGTGGCCGTGGTGGGCCTGGGCATCTCGCTCAGGGTCCGCATCATGGGCTATTTGCGCCAAAGCGGCAGGCCCCGCACCGAGGCCGAGATCGAAGCCGCCTTCCAGGGCGACCTTCTGGTAAACCAGCGCATAGAGCGGCTGGTGGCGGGCGGGCATGTGCGCCGGGAGAGTGGGAACCTGTACTCGAACGGCACCTGGCTCACCCGCGTGGCCCGGTTCAACGCCCTGGTGAAGCGCTTCCTCACCGGCCATGCCAGCGAGTTCCGCGAGGGCCGCGCCGGTTGACGCCACGCGGCCAGGGGACATACGAGAAGAACCGGCGCCCCGCGGCCGAAAAATTTCCACCCACGACAAGGATCAGACCCACGTGACCGAGAACGCCGCTCCCACCGCGCCAAACGGCGCGCCCGTCCCGGACCAGACACCCCAGGCCAATGGCGGCAAACGCTTGCGCCGCGTGCTTCTTTTCGCGGTGCAGGCCACGCTTTCCGTGGTGCTCGTGTCCATGGTGGTGCGCGGCCTGAACTGGCAGTCCCTGGGACAGATGGCCTCGCGCCTGAGCGTGGGCTTCTTCGTCGGAGCGAGCCTCATCTCCATCCTCATCACCGTCATCTACACCATGCGCTGGCAGCAGGTGCTCATCTCCATGGGTCACCGCGCGCCGCTCTCCGGCCTGGCGCGGCAGAACTTCGTGGGCGTGTTCTTCAACAATTTCGCGCCGTCCATGCTCGGCCAGGACGCGGTGAAGACCTACTACCTGGGCCGCGACATGGGCTACGTGGCCGCCGGGGTCTCCGTGCTGGTGGACAAGATCCTGGGCCTGGGCGGCATGACCGTGCTCGGCGCAGCGCTCATCCTGCTACTGGGCCTTGAGGGCCCGATCTTCACCGGCGGGCTTACGGCCGCGCTGCTGTTCTCCCTGGCCGCAGGGCTGGCGCTCCTGTCCATGCGCCTGCCGCTGGAGCGGCTCCTCCCGGCCTTTCTCACGCGCTGGTCCCTGGGCCACCGCATCGTGGAACTGGCCTCGCGCAGCCGGGCCAACGCGGGCAGCGCCGTGACCCTGCGCTCCCTGGCGGCCAGCCTGCTGGTGGTCACCGTCTGCATGGGCCTGACGGCCGTGGTTTACGCCTGGTTCCTGACCGAGGCTACGGGCGGCGCGCCCGGCATCGTCCAGCTCATGTGCGCCCTGTGCCTCGTGTACACCGTGTCCAACATGCCGGTGAGCGTCAACGGCATCGGCCTGCGCGAGCAGGCCCACGCCCTGGTCCTCGCGGGATTGGGCGTGCCGCTTGAGGCCGCCGTGGGCCTGTCGCTTCTGCAATACCTGTTCATGACCCTGCAGAGCCTCATCGGCTGGGGCCTGTGGCTCACCCGGCCCCGCAGGACCGAGCCCGGGGCCGCACAGCCATGAACGCCGCCGGAAGCCAGACGTCGCGCCCCGGCTTCCGCCCCTTGCTGGCGTTCGTGGGGCTGGCGCTGGCGGTCGTCGGCGCTGATTTGTGCCTGGGCCCTTATGGGCTGGTGCGCTTCCACGACGCCTTTGACAACGCCTTTTTCCCGGAGTTCTTCCAGGCCCGGGGCATCCTGGCCAATGGCCTGTCCTTCTGGATCGACAAGCTGGGCGGGCTGCCTTCCTTCGCCGCCCTGTACCCGCCCTACGGCCCGCTGGAGCTTTACTCCCTGCTCTTCCCGCCCTGGCTGCTCAGCCGGGTCATCGACTTCGCCGCCCTGGTGATTTCCGGCTACGGCCTGTATCGGCTGCTCACGGACTACCTCGGCGCGGACCGCCGCGCGGCGCTTCTGGCCAGCATTCCTTTCGCGCTGACCGGACTTTTCTACCACACCCTGACCTTCTTCAACTATTTCCCACTGTTCTTCATGTTCGCGGCGGATGTGTCCGGGCCAGGCACCTGGCGCTTCCGCCTTCCGCGCGTGCTCGGGCTTTTGCTGCTGGCCCACGGCTCCATGCCGGTGGTCACCTTGCCGGTCTACTCGGTGCTGCATCTGCTTCTGGTGCTGCTCTTTGACGCGACGCCCTGGCGCAATCGGCGCATCGCCGCGGCCTTCCTGGTGTGGACGGGCTACGCCCTGTTCTTTGCGCCCACCCTGGCCTGCCTGCTGGGTTATGCGCCCCTGTCCAACCGCATCCTTGCCAAGCCCCAGGCCCTGAGCCCCTGGGAGTTCCTGCTGAGCCTCAAGGATGTCTACGGCTACGTGCTGAACATCTGCCTGCCCCTGGCCACGGCGCTCTACTTCGCCTTCGACGCCCGCTCCTCCCGTCCGGTGCGCAAGGCCCTGCTGCTCAGCCTGGGCCTGGCCTGGGCCATCCTGCTGTCCTCCGACGCGGTGAAGCCCATCTTCGGCAACACGCCCCTCAAGTACGTGGACTTCTACCACTACAGCGGCGCGCTCATGGTCAGCCTGCCGCTCTTGGCGGGCCTTGGGGCCAGCCACCTGCTGCGCACCGGCGTTGCCGTGTCCTGGAAGCGCGCGCTGGCCTGCCTGGGGCTCACGGCCCTTGCCGTCTCCACGGACAACCTGCTGCTCAAGGCCTGCATGCTGCTCTTCGTGCTGGGCGGGCTGGCGGCAATCCAGGCCGCGCGCGCTGGCTTTGGCGATGCCCTGGCCAGACGGCGCCTGGGCCTTGCGGCGGGGCTCTGCGGCCTGGGCCTGGCGGCTGGCGTGGGCCAGATGCAGACCCTCCTGATGATGGACCACAGCTTCGTGCCCTATGCCAAGGGCTTCGGCCACCACAGCACCTTGAACGAACTGGCGCGGGAGGCCGCGCGTGAGCCCTTCCGCGTGGCCGGGATCAATCTTTCCCCGGCCGTGGCCAAGAGTCACGGGCTGGACACGGCGGACCTGCTGACCCAGATCTACTCGCGCCAGTACCGCGACTATTTCCAGGCCATGGTGGCCCCGCAGCTGGACACGGACGAGAAGCGCGAGAACTTCCCCAACGTGGCCTACCGCGAGGCCTTTCTGGTGCCCGCGCGCGACACCTTCACCACCCGGCGTTTCCTGGTCTACAACAAGAACGCCCCCACCAGCGCGGACATGTGGAACCTGCCGCTGTTGTCGGCCATGAACGTGCGTTACCTGCTTTCCCCCCGGCCGGTCGAGGGCCTCTCGGCCTACGCCGACCTGGAGGCCGTGGACAACGGCCCCGGCGCGCCTGTGGCGGCCCTGGTGGGCACCCGCGTAGACGCGGCCTACCGCCTGCCCATCTACGTATACCGCCTGCGCGAGAGCTTCCCGCGCGGCTGGCTGACCGCCGGCGCTGCCGTGCTGCCCGACGAGACGGCCGTGCGCGCGGCCCTTGAACGCGAGACCGTGGCCTCCCTGGCCTCCCGCGCCCTGCTGGCCCAGGCCGACGCGGCCG
>CAYUOW010000016.1:0-12161 GCA_964446455.1 uncultured Desulfocurvus sp. | reverse complement strand
TTGCGCCGTCCGGCGGACGGTGCGCTCCCGGGCGCGGCCGGACCCGAAGCCCTGCCCCTGGTGAAGCACAGCGCAGGCCGCTTCGAGTGGGCCGGGAGCATCGCGGCTCCGCGCCTGCTGGTGGTCTCGAACAACTTCCACCCCGGCTGGCGCGCGGTGGTCAACGGAGCCGAGGTTCCGGTGCTGCGTGCCAACCACGCCTTCCTGGCCGTGCCGCTCACGCAGGCCGGGCCCGTGCGCGTGACGCTCCAATTCCATGATCCGCTGACGGCCAAGGCCCATGTGCTGACCCTTTTGGGCGTCCTGCTCATGGCCTCCTGCGCGCTGCTGGGAACGAAGCAAGACGGCGGCGGCCCCACAGCGCCGTGCAGTGCGCCCCAAAACGGCCAGAAGATGCCCCATACGGCCTCCAAGGCCTGGTCCGGGGCCGGTGCCCTGGCGCTGCGCCGCGCGCTGCTCTGGGGCCTTGCAGGGGCTCTTGTGGTCGGGCTGCTCTTCGCCCTGCTGCGGGCCGTGCGCGAACCGGCGGACAGCCAGCGCCTGGTGTGGTTCATTCTGGCCAAGGCGCTGGTTTGCGGGCTGCTGGCCGCGCCCCTGGCCGGGCGCCTGCTGCGCCAGCTCACCGCGCCGGAGGAGATGGGAGTGGAAGAACCTGGGCCAACGGCGGAGCAATAAATGATCGCGCGTTCATCGACCTTGACGGTGTTGTTGCTGATGGTTGTGCTTTTCGCCCTGGCATGTCCGGCCCCGGCTCCCGCCGCCCAGGCCGGAGCCGCCGCCAGAAAGCCCGGCGCCACGGCGCAGAAGCCCCCACAGGCCGCGGCTCCCAAAGGCTGCCTGGCCCTGTGGACCGCAGCCCAGCTGGCCGAGCCCAGGAATCCCGCCCAGATGCGGGCAGAGCGCGCCATCCACCAGCTGCCCTCGCCGGACAACAACGCCCCGGCCCGCACCGCGCCAGCGGAGCCCCTGCCCATACTGCCCGAGGCCCGGCGCGGCATCATCCGCCGCGTGGCCCTGCCCGCGGGCGACAAGCGCGTGGCCCTGACCTTCGACCTCTGCGAGCGCGCGGCCGCGTTGTCTGGCTACGACGCGCGGCTGGTGGACGCCCTGCGCGAGGCCAACGCCAAGGCGACCTTCTTCGCCGGGGGCAAATGGCTGCGCTCCCACCCGGAACGCGGCCTGCAGCTTTTGGCCGACGCGCGCTTCGAAATGGGCAACCATTCCTGGACCCACGCCAACATGGCCGTGGCCCCGGCGGAATTCCGCAAGCGCCAGGTGGACTGGACCGCAGGACAGTACGAACTGCTGCGCGAGGAGCTGGACCGCAGGCTTGCGGCGCGGGGGCTGGCCCCGTGCGCGCGCGGGCCGCTCAAGCTGTTCCGGCTGCCCTTTGGCCGCGGGGGCGAGGACGTGGCGCAGTTCCTGAATGGCCAGGGCTACGCCATCATCCAGTGGGATGTCGTGGGCGAGGGCGGGCTCGGCAACGCCCAGGCGCGGGCCCAGGCCATAGCCGACGCCGTGCGGCCTGGCTCCATCGTGCTGCTGCATGCCAATGCCGTGCCCAAGGATACGGCCGAGGTGGTGCGCCGCCTGCTGCCGCTGCTGGCGCGCAAGGGCTACGCCACGGCCACCGTGAGCGAACTGCTGGCCGCAGGCAAGCCGCAGACCGTGCCCGAGGGCTACTTCACCTTCCCGGGCGACAACAGCATCTACGACGACATGTTCGCGGGCTACGGCACCGGGGAACGGCTGCACCCCAAGCCCAGAAAGCCATAGGCGGGCAGGCGGGCCAGCCCCGAAAGGGCGGGTTCAACAGGGGCGGAAAGACTCAAGGGTAGCGCGGACGCACGCGCACCAGCTCCAGGAAGCTCGCCGGTCCCTTTTCGCGCAGGATCTCTCCGTTCCTGCGCCAGCGCTCCACAAGCCCTTCCGGCAGGCCGGGGTTCTCGCAGGGGAAGTCCGGACACAAGCCGCAGAAATCCATCTCCCGCTCCATGGCGCAGGCGCGCACCCCGCAGTTGCCCATGAGGCAGCCGCCCTCGCGGCAGCCCTTGCACGAGCCCTGGGACAGGAAACCCAGCAGGTTCGCGAAGTCCTCATAGTGGCAGAGCACGGGGTTCATGGCCTCCATGCGCTTGGCGTAGGCGTCGAAGTTCGGGCCCAGCAGGTCGCGCAGGGCGCGGGCGTGGTTGCGGATGGCGCCGCCCGCAAAGGCCAGGCAGCCGCCGCAGTAAAGTCCGCAGGGCGCGATGAGCCGCAGCAGCTCCGAGCGGGAGGGCGGGACGGGGGAAAGGGGCATGGCTGGCCTCCTCGAGATGGAATAGGCTATGCCTATGCCAAATCGTCTTCCAGGCCAAGGGCGGGGGAGTACTCATTTTCCAGAAATTGAGATGGCGCGCGTCCCGTCTTTGCCGGAAAGGCCTGACCAAGAGTCCCGGCGCAAAGGCGTCAGCAGGGCAGGGTGACGAGGACCTTGGTGCCCTGGCCGGGCTGGCTGGTGATGTCGATGTCGCCGCCCAGGGCCTTCACCGTGCCGTAGCTGACAGAGAGCCCGAGGCCCGTGCCCTGGCCCACGTCCTTGGTCGAAAAGAAGGGTTCGAACACGCGGGGCAGGTGCGCGGGCAGGATGCCCTGGCCCGTGTCCTCCACCTCGATGTGCACCTCGTGGCCGTGCGCGCTGGCGATGAGCCAGAGCTGGCCCCCGCCGGGCATGGCGTCCAGGGCGTTGTCCAGGATGTTCCCGAGGGCCGTGCCCAGGTCCGCGCCGGGCAGGCCGGAGGGCGGCAGGGCCAGGCTCGGCAGGTCGGGTGAAAGGGCAGGCACGAGGTTCACGCCGCACTCGTCCAGGCGGGGCTTGCGCTCCTCCACAAGCTGGGCCAGCAGCGCGCCCAGGTCCAGCGCGGCTCCGGGCCCTGCGGCCCCGGGCATCACGCCCTGCTCCTGCGGGCCGTGGCACAGGCAGAGAAGCTTGGCGGTGATCTCCTTCACCCGCTGGCCGTGCTCACGCATCTTGCGGGCCGTACCGAGCATCTCGCTGATGGTGCCGGCAGGGGAATCGGCGGGCGAAGCGGCAGACGGGCCCTGGCTGCCCCGCAGGCCGTCCTGCAGGTCAAGCGCCAGGTCCTCAAGCCAGCCCGCCAGGCTGACCATGTTGTTCACGGGATTGTTGATCTCGTGCGCCACGCCCTCGGCCATGTGGCCCAGGGCGGCCATCTTGGCCGTCTCGGCCATGCGCTGGCCTTCCAGGCGCTCCTCGCGCCGGTCCTGGGCGCGCAGGATGGCTTCGGTGAGGCGCTCGATGGGCACGGGCTTCACCAGATAGTCCGTGGCGCCCAGCTTCATGCCCATGATGGCCGTGGCCAGGTCCATCTGCCCGGTGAGCATCAGGGCCTCGGCCTGGGGCTTGAGCTTTTTGAGCTCGCGCAGCACCGCCAGGCCGTCAATGCCGGGCAGGTTCACGTCGAGCACGGCCACGTCGAGCTCGTGCACGGCGGCCAGGCGCAGGGCTTCCTCGCCATCGTAGGCGGTTTGCACCCGGAAGCCCCGCGCCTGGAGCCGTTCGGCAAGAAGATCCGCGAAGTCGCGCTCGTCGTCGACGAGAAGGACGGCGTTCATGCGCCCCTCCCGCTACTTCTTGTCACCCTCGTGCAGGACCTTGTCGGCATCGGCGTGGTCGTTGGCCTCGGCAAAGGTGGCGGCAACCATGGTGTCTTCCATCTTCTGGCGGTAGGCGCCCTTGATGCTCTTCACCAGGCGGTCGATGTCCACGGGCTTCTTGTGGTATTCGTACGCGCCCAGCTGCATGCAGACTTCCTGGTCCTGCTCGGAGCCGTGGCCGGTGAGCACGATGACCTGGACCTCGGGGTGGGCCTTCTTGACCTTGCGCAGCACCTCGACGCCGTCGATGCCGGGCATGCGCAGGTCGAGCACCATGACGTCGGGCGTGCCGTCCTTGATCATCTCCAGGGCGGTCTCACCGTCATGGGCCACTTCAGAGCCCATGTCGCGCATCTTCATGCGCTCGGCCAGGGTGTTGACGAAATTCTCCTCATCATCAACCAGCAGCAGCTTGATCTTCTTGCTCATGTGCACTCCTTGTTTGGCGCTTGTGCGCCCAGTTCCGGGGGCCGCGGACGGTGTGGCCCGGGGCCCCCGGTTTGGCGATTGGCTAGGCTTCCGCCAGGCCGTAGGCCACGCGCACCCCGGCAAGTCCCACGGATTCCAGGAATCCGCAGGTCTGGGGCGGCGGGGAAAGCCGCTTGGACCTTACGCCCATCAGCTCCCTGGCCTCGTCAAAACAACCGGCCTCGGCAAAGGCGGCGGCGGCATACATGTCCGACACGCTGGCTCCGCACTCCGTCACATCGGCCATCCGCATGGCCTCTTCCCGCTCCCCGGCCTCGGCGAAAGCCAAGCCGGCGAAGCTGTCCTCAAGTCTTTTGAGCATTCCGAGCATAATGTCCTCCTTGGATTCCGGGCCGCGGCGTGCACTCCGGGCCGGAACGGTGTGAAGTCAAGCTGCTACTTTGGAATGCTACTCCTCTTGAACCAGAAATCAAGTGGCCCAGGCCCAGTGAGCTAGGCTACGGCCTTGGGCAGAGAAAGCACCAGCCCCTGGCCTCCCGGCCCGGCGGCAAGCCCCACCTGAAGCGCCTTGGCGCTGCGGGTGAGCTCCGCGCAGCCGGACGACTGACGCAGGGCCTCGAAACCCGGCGCATCAAGGCGCACCAC
Organism: uncultured Desulfocurvus sp.; assembly: GCA_964446455.1. GTDB lineage: Bacteria > Desulfobacterota > Desulfovibrionia > Desulfovibrionales > Desulfovibrionaceae > Humidesulfovibrio. The sequence goes on along the minus strand of CAYUOW010000016.1, from coordinate 7,430 downwards.
GGCCAGGCCTCCCTGCTCCTCCACGGAAAGCATGAGCTGGCTGCCTTGCGCCATGTGCGGCAGGGCGCAATCCAGGGCCTGGCCCATTAGGGCCATGAGCTCCAGGGCGCGCAAGGAGGTGCGCAGGCCCGTGCGGCCCGGGGCCAGCACCAGGGTCACGCGTCCGCGCGCGGCGTCGCGGCGGCACAGGCCCACCAGGGAGCGCATGGCCTCGTTGACCTCGGTCCCGGCGGGCGTGGTCTCCGGCGCGTGGGCGCAGTAGTTCAACTGCTCGGAAAGGGCCATGCCCCGCTCCACCTGCTCGGACAGCACGCACAGGCCCTTCTTGAAGCGCTCCGCATGGGCGAAGTTCTCCGCGCCCAGGGCGAGAAGATCCTCCATGAGCCCGCCGGACTCCCGGATGGTGGCCAGGATGTTCTGCATCTCGTGGGTGGCGCTGGCGGTGAGCCGCCCCATGAACATGACGTCGCGCATGGCTGTGCCGCTCCCTATTGGCCCAGATTCGCGGCTTTGCCCGCGTAGTCTATGGCCGACTCCATCTTCTCGATGAGGGTGTCGATGTTCAGCGGCTTCATCATGTAGTCGAAGGCGCCCAGGCGCATGCCCTCGATGCCGTCGCGGGTGCTGCCGTGGCCGGTCAAAAGCAGCACCTGCACGCGCGGGTTGCTGCGCTTCACGCGTTCCAGCACTTCCAGGCCCTTTATGCCGGGCATGAGCACGTCGAGCACGATGACCTGCGGCTCCTGCTCGGCCACGGCCAAAAGCGCGCTCTCGCCGTCGAAGACCACGCGGGGGTTGATGCCGCGCAGTTCCAGCCGCTCGGCCAGGGTGGTGATGAACTCGTGCTCGTCGTCCACGAGCAAAATCTTCCAGTCTTTGGTGTTCATGCCAGTGCCTCGCGCTGCCCCTTGGGCAGGGTGATGGTGAGCGTGGTGCCCACGCCTTGCGTGCTCTCGACGGAGATTTCCCCGCCGAGGCGCTTGATGATGCCGTAGGTGATGGACAGGCCCAGGCCCGTGCCCTTGCCCTTTTTGGTGGTAAAGAAGGGCTCGAAGATGTGCTTCAAGGTCTCGTCGCTCATGCCGCAGCCGTTGTCGCGCACGGCCACGCGCACGTCGCCGTTTTCCGGCCGGGCGGAAACGGTGATGCTGCCGCCATCGGCCACGGCGGCCAGGGCGTTGTTGAACAGGTTCAGGAACACCTGCTGCAGCTGGCTGCGGTCGGAGATGATCCGCGGCAGCTCGGGGTCCAGGTCCAGCTGCACGTCCACCTTGCGGTGCATGGCCTCGTTGGCCAGAAAACCCGCGGTCTCGCGGATGAGCTCGGCCAGGTCCAGCTCCTCGATGCTCACGTCCATGCGCCGGGCGAAGCCCAGCATGCGGTGGGTGATGCCCCGGCAGCGCTCCACCGCGCGCAGCACGCTCTCCACCTGGGCCAGGATCTTCTCCTTGGCCGGGAAGTCCGGCTGCATGGTCAGGATGTCCTTCATGAGCCCGGTCTTCTCGTTGATGATGGCCAGCGGGTTGTTGACCTCGTGCGCCACGCCCGCGGCCAGGCGGCCTATGCTGGAGAGCTTCTGGGAGTGCTCCACCTCGCGCAGGGCCAGCTCGCGCCGGTCCTCGGCCTCCTTCATGCGCCGGATGAGCGCATCGGTGACGCGCATGGCCGCAAAGAGCACCACGGCCACGCCGGCCACGAAAATGAACAGCAGATCGCCGCGCACGGTGTACCAGGTCTTGAGCGCGCTGGAGCGCGGCTTGGCGGCCATGAGCACGAAGTCCGCGTCGGCGAAGTAGGCGTAGGACAGGAACACCTCGCGCCCCAGGGGGTCGGTCATGGTCAGCACCGTGGGCTCGAAGGTCTGCGGCGGCAGGGGGAAGCTCATCTTCTCCAGCACCTTGCCGTAGTTGTTGGAGCTGGTCTGCAAAAGCCCCTGGGTGTTCACCAGGAAGGCGTCGGCGTCGGGCTCCAGGCTCATGCTGGCGATGATGCGCTCGAAACGCTTGGTGTCGAGGGTGGCGCGCAGAATCCAGGTGCGGCCGTCCTCGGTCATGTGCTGCACGGCCACGATGACGTGGGGGAACTTGCGGAAGCCCATGAACACGTCGCTGACGTACTTGCCCTTGAGGCGCACTTCCTGGAACCAGCGCTGGTCGGCGTAGTTCTTGCCCTGCAGGGTGTAGGGGCCCACGTAGTTCACCTGGGTGCCGTGCTCGTCGATGAGCCCGAGATCCACGAAGCCCTCGAACTCGCGCTTCATGACGCTGAAGATGCGCGCCAGCTTCTGCTGGTCGGCCAGCTCCTGGTAGGTGTAGGCGCTGGCGATGAGGCTCACGGTGCTCGTGCGTTCGGCCAGGAAGAGTTCAAAGGAGTTCTTGGTCTTGTTCACCAGCACGCGCAGGGGATTCTGGATCTCCCTGGCCATGGCGTTCTGGTGCTCGTAGTAGTTGAGCACGGCCATGACCGACAGGGGAATGAGCGTGGCCGCCACCATGAGGGCGATGATCTTGCGCCGGAGCGTGGTGTAGCGCTCGGGGCTCACGGCCTCGTCCACTTCACTCTGCAGCTCGCGCAGGGGGTGCTTCAACAGGGCGGCGAGCTTACGCATGGCTGCCCCCACCCGTTTCCGGCCCGCCTCTGGGGAACAGGATGTCGCCGCTCTCCAGCTCGCCCGCCAGGTAGCGCGAAAGCGCGTCCTCGGCCAAGCCGGCAATGCCGTCGAGCACTTCCAGACGCTTCCAGCGCAGGTAGTGGTAGTGCTCCTCCTCCATGCCGCCGGTAATGACCACCGAGACCTCGCGGTCCAGGATCAGGTCGCACAGGTCGTCGGCGCTGGAATGGGCCAGCACCAGCTCCTGGCGCTTGGCCTCGCGGCCGTCGGCATCCAGGCTGACGAGGAGCACTTCGCTGGCCAGGTCGAAGCGCGGGGCCACTTCGTTGCGGTACAGCGTGATGAGGATTTTCTTGCCCATGGCCGCCCCCTACGCCTTCTTCCGGGCGACGGGCTTTTTGCCCGCGCCGGACTTGTCGGACTTGTCAGGGCCCGGTGAAGCCGCAACCCCTTGAAGCCCCGAAGGGGCAAAGCGTACCTGAGGCGGCAGGTGGTCCGGCAGCACCAACTCGCCGGGGCAGACCATGACCGCGTATTCCACCATGTTGCGCAGTTCGCGCACGTTGCCGGGATAGTCGTAGGCCGAGAGCAGCGAGAGCGCCTCCTCGGAGAAGCCCAGCACCTGCTTGCGGAACTTGGTGGCGTAGATGCCGAGGAAATGGGTGAGCAGGAACTGCACGTCCTCGCCGCGCTCGCGCACGGGGGGCAGGTGCAGGCGCACGGCGTTCAGCCGGTGGAACAGGTCCTGGCGCAAAAGCCCGGCTTCCACCAGGGCCTCGGGGTCGCGGCCGGTGGCTGCCACCACGCGCACGTTCAGGCGCATGGGGCGCTCGCCCCCGGCGGGCACCACGGCCTTCTCGTCCAGCAGGCGCAAGAGCCGCCCCTGCTGGGCCAGGGGCATGTCGGCGATCTCCGAAAGATACAGGGTGCCGTTCTGGGCCAGCTGGAACTTGCCCGGCCGCGGCGCCGCACCTTCCTCGCTTCCTGCCTGGCCGAAGAGCTCCACGTCGAGCAGAGCCTCGGGCATGGGCGTGGCGTTCACGCGCACGAAGCTTTCCCGCGCGCGCGGGCTGGCGCGGTGCAGGGCCTCGGCCAGCAGGTCCTTGCCCGTGCCGGATTCGCCCGTGAGCAGCACGGTGGCGTCGCTCTGGGCCACGGCGGGCAGGATGCGCAGCAGGTGCTCCATGGCCGCGCAGCGGCCCACGATGGCCCCGGGCCCGGCGGTGCGGGTAAGCCGCCCCTCCAGTTCCTTCAGGGCCGAAAGATCCTCGATGACGTCGAGGGTGCACAGAAGCTCGCCGCCCTTGTCCAGCACGGGCACGCTGGTGAGGCGCACGGAGACCTTGCGGCGGTGCCGGTTGATGAGCGTGCCTTCCCGGCTTTCCGTGGCGCAGGCGGCGCTGCAGTCGCCCTTGGCGGCCATGAGGCCGGGGCAATGGTGCAGGCAGAAGCTGCCGCGCAGCACGTGGCGGCAGGGCACGCCCGCCACCTCGGCGCTGGAAAAGCCCGTCAGGCGCTCCAGCACGCTGTTCAGGAACAGGGTGCGCCGCTCGCGGTCCACCACGGCCACCCCGAAGGGCAGCTCGCGCAGGATGCGCGGCAGGTCCGCCCGGTCGAGCCCGGTGGCCGCCAACCCGGCGAAAGGTTCCAGAGATGCGTGCATTGCCACTGTGTTGTCCACTTTGATCTCCTCCAGGAGGGAAGTGCGGCGGGGAAGGACCGACCGCACCCCCTGCCTGAAAGAGGAGGTAAGGAAGGACCTTGCTAGTGCGCTCCGCCGCCCACGATGCCGGACGCGGCAACCAGAAGCACGAGGATTTCGGCCAGGGCCATGAGGGCGAAGCCCTTCTCGCCGCGCTTCAGGAACGCCGGAATGAGCGGAATGTAGCAAAGAATGGTCATGCCCGCCAGGAGCACGATTCCCAGGAAGTTGAGGAAGTCGCCCTTGCCGAGGAGCACGGTCCAGCCCCAGCCGTGGGGCACCTTGCCGAGCTCGAGATAGGTGCCCACGGGCTGGGACCACAGAAGGGGCACCTTCTCCAGGGGCACGTGCGGGGCCAGAAGCCCGGTGACGTACAGGACATAGGTGGCGGCCATGAGGGCCAGGCCGCCCCAGCAGCCGTAGAACAGCATGTTGGCGTAGGTCACCTGCTCCGGCGAGGCCTTGCCGTTGTGCTTCGGGGTATCGCTCATCGTCTTTCTCCTTATTGGATGCTCTGCCGGGCCTTGCGCGTTGGCGGCCCGCATTGTCGTCGATTGCGCCAGCAGCCGTGCGGTCCTAGATGCCCAGGCCCTTCAAGAGAGCCTTGCCGCCCGCGAAGAGCAGCACGCCGATGACCATGTAGCGGATGAAGGTCGGCTTGGCCTTGGCCAGCAGGCGCACGCCCACGAAGGAGCCGAGCATGAGGCCGATGATGGACGGGATGGCCATGAGCGGGATGACGCAGCCCTTGTTCAGGTACACCCACGCGGCCGAGGTGTCGGTGATGGACAGCAGGAACTTGCTGGTGCCCACGGCCACCTTGAGGGGCGCGCCCATGAGCAGGTTCAGCACGGGCACGTTGGCCCAGCCGGCGCCCAGGCCGAACATGCCGGCCATGATGCCGATGATGATGAACAGAAGCAGGCCCGGCAGGGTGCGGTGGGTCTTCCACTGCACCAGCTCGCCGGTGGAGGGGTCATTGTAGGCGCCGTTCATGCCGAGGGCCATGCCCAGGGCGTCGGCCTTCTCCACCACGGGGTGCGCGGTGTTCTTGCTCATGAGCAGCAGGATGGCGATGCCCATGATTGTGATGCCCAGGCAAAGCTGCACCACGTTGGTCGGCAGGGCCATGCCCAAAAACGCGCCCACGATGGCGCAGCTGGAGGCGATGAGCGCCACGGGCAGGGCCAGGCGCAAGGAGGCGAAATTGCGCTTGAGCAGGCCGGGACCGGCCGCCAGCGCGCCCGCCAGGGCCACCATGAGGCCCGCGCCGCGCACGAAGTCGAGGTGGAAGGGGAAGAACCCGCTCACCAGGGGCACGTACAGCACGCCGCCGCCAACACCCGCCAGCACGGCGATGATGCCCAGGATGAAGCAGAAGAACAGCAGCACGGTGGGCCACACCCACCAGGCCACGCCGGTCTCCGCGCCAAGCTGCACGGCGGCCTTGGCCACTTCGGCTCCGGCGTCGGCGGCCGCGCTGGTTACGGTCTCGTTGCCGGAGGCAAAGGCGGCCACGGCAAAGAGCAGCACGCCGAACACAACAAACAGGGCGATTTTCGCCGGGAGACTCAGTCGATCCATCTTCATTCCCGCTCCTCTGAATCATCTCAGGATTGCCCAGCCTGCCTCGCCAGCCCCTCGGCCCGCGCAGTGGACGCACATCCTTCATCAAGAAGCGGGCCAAACGCTAACACGCTGAAATCACACGCTTGACCTCTTGCCCGGCAGCGTGTAAACGGCAAGAACTTGCCGCTCGACCGGCAAGGACCGGCCGGAAGGCGTCCTTTCGCCGCTGCAAGCACCCAAGGGAACGCCTCGCGGCAGCCTCCTGCCGCAGCACATCCCGGCGGCCGAAGCGCGCATCGGATTGAAAACGCCTGCCAGGGCCCGGCCAGACTTGCTCAAAAGAATTCGAGAGGTTGTACGAAGGTGATGGACCCGCGCGCATATGGCGGCAAATTCTTGCCGCAAGAGCTCGACGCCGACCCCGAGGCGCGGGCCGCCATGCACGAGGCCGGACTGCTGTTCCGGTCCGAGGCCATGCGCGCACTCTACCGCGTGGCCATCCAGGTGGCCGGCAGCGACGCGCCCGTGCTCCTCACCGGCGAATCCGGCACGGGCAAGGAGATCTTCGCGCGGCTCTTGCACACCTTGAGCAACCGCAGCGGCAGGCCTTTCGTGCCCGTGAACTGCGGCGTGCTTTCCGGCGAGCTCTTCGCCGACAAGTTCTTCGGCCACGAGCCCGGTGCCTTCACCGGGGCCACGCGCCTGCAGAAAGGCAGCTTCGAAATGGCGGCCGACGGCACCCTGTTCCTGGACGAGGTGGGCGAAATCCCCCTGGCCAACCAGGTGGACTTCCTGCGCGTGCTTGAAGAACGCAGCTTCAAGCGCCTGGGCGGCGAGAAGGATTTGGGCTTCCGTGCGCGCATCGTGGCCGCCACCAACCGCGCCCTGCCCGACATGGTCCGCGCCGGACGCTTCCGCCCGGACCTCTTCTACCGCCTGAACGTCATCCCCATCGCCCTGCCCTCCCTGCGCGAGCGCAGCGACGACATCGCGCCCCTGGCCGAATACTTTCTCTGGCTCTTCGGCCACCATTACCATAGGCCGAATTTGAGCCTCTCGCCCGCCGCCCTGGCCCTGCTCACCCGGCACCACTGGCCCGGCAACGTGCGTGAGCTGAAGAACCTCATGGAGCGCGTGGCCCTGCTGCACACCACCGACGGCCCCGTGCTGCCCGGCGACCTGCCCCTTGAGCTGCGCCTGGAGTTCGGCCAGGACCTGCCGCCCGCCCTCGCCCTGGCCCATGCCCCGCACGACCCCGCCGCACCCCCCAGCCCCGAGGACCTGAACCTCGACGCCGTGGTGCGCCGCGCCGAAACAAACGCCATGCTGCGGGCCTACAAGGCCGCAGGCGGCAGCAAGCAGCGCACCGCCGAACTGCTGGGCATCAGCCCGCGCACGCTGCGGCACAAGCTGGCGCAGTACGGGCTGAAACTGGAAGGGGAATAGGGAGAGGGGAGAATATTTTTTCCTGGGGGGAATGATTCCCCCCAGACCCCCTCATGCCAAGCGGCGGGGGGGGGGGGGGGGGGGCGGCCCCCCCCCCCCCCC
>CAYUOW010000015.1:28684-42199 GCA_964446455.1 uncultured Desulfocurvus sp. | reverse complement strand
AAGATGACTTCCGTCAGCATGGAGTGGACGTTGGGGTGCCAGTAGCCGAACCACGCACGGATCGGCTGGCCGATGTCCATGGTGAGCACGAGCATGGCGCCCGAGTAGCAGATGAACCCGACGATGACCGTCAGGTTGATGATGTTTTTCAGCTGGTCGATTTTCAGGATGTACTTCAGGAAGCCGGTGAAGAACGCGCCCGCGCCCAAGGCGATGACCGCCAAGTCGAAGGTGATCCACAGTCCGAATCCGAAGTAGTTGTCCAGTCCGGTCACCACGATGCCCTTGTAGAAGATGAGCAGCATGGCGAACAGGCCGAAGAGGAAGAAGGCCGTGATGAAACCCATCCACAGCGCGAATTTGCCGAAGGAGCAGCGCTCCACACCGTCGGGAAAGAGTGCCCTATCCATTTGCGCCCCCTAGGAATGCTTCTTTTCAGCCCCGGCCTTGCCGGTGGCGGCGTAGTTATCGCCCAGTTTGCGCACCCATTCGCGCTTGCTCACGTAGTACACCTGCGGGGCCAGGCCCAGCTTCTCAAGCAGGCGGAAGGCGTTCTCGCCCTTGGCCAGCTCGTGCACCTTGTGCTCCGGGTTCTTGATATCGCCGAAGGTGATGGCGCCGGTGGGGCACACTTCCGCGCAAGCGGTCATGTACGCGCCATCGGCCAGCGCCTCGGGATTGCCGCCTTCCTGACGGGCCTTGTCCTTGGCCTTCATGAGCCGGGTGTGGCAGAAGTTGCACTTCTCGACCACGCCGCGAGGACGGGCGGAGGTATTGGGAGACAGCGCCTTCTCCATGCCCTTCGGGAAAACGGGGTCTTCCCAGTTGAAGTAGCGGGCATGGTACGGGCAGGCGGCCATGCAGTACCGGCAGCCGATGCAACGCGGGTAGATCTGGCTGACGATGCCGCCTTCCTCGTTCTTTTCCGTGGCCACGACCGGGCACACGGGCACGCAGGCGGGGTTGCCGCACTGCATGCAGGGACGGGGCAGATAGGCGATCTCGGCTTCCGGCGCGGCCTTCTTGTTGGACAGCTCGAACACGAGCATCCAGCTCAAGGTGCGCAGCTTATTCGACGCATCAACCATGGGGGCGATGTTGTTCTCAACCTGGCAGGCAGTCATGCACGCGCCGCAGCCCGTGCACTTGTCCAGGTCGATGACCATTCCCCACTTGATGTTGAATTCTTTAACAGCTCCGTGCGACATGGTGGTTCCCCCTAGATTTTGGCGACGGTGACGGTGGAACCAGCCCACACCTTCAGGCCCGTGCCTGCTTCGTCGCTCACCGTGAGGATCTTGTAGACGTTATCGCCTTTGCCCTTGGTGAACTCGTCCCAAGCGCTGCGGCCAAAGCCAAGCGGCACGGCGGCCGTGTTGGCGGCCACGCCTTCGTTCACATGCACGCGAGCCTTCAGCTCGCCGCTTCCGGCAGAGAGCTTCACCTTGTTGCCCTCGGCAACGCCAAGCTTCTTGGCGGTGGCGGCGTTCATCTGGACGAAGATATCCTTGCCCAGAAGCTCGGTGTCGCGCACGACCAGCAGGTTGGCGGGCGGGGTGGCCAGGGAAGCGGTGCCGAAGGCCAGGCGGGTGACCGGGGCAAGCGCCACGGCCTTCTCGTCGGCCTTGGCCGGAGCGGCCTTGGCCAGGGCGCCAGCGCCCAGGCTCAGGGCTCCGCCCTTGGCTTCGCCGTTCCAGATGCCGCCGGCGGCCAGGGCGTCGAAGTCCGCGCCCAGGGCCTTGGCCTTGGCCTTGATGACGTCGGCGTAGGTCTCGAAGCCCAGCGACAAGCCGAGCTTTCCGGCAGCGGCCAGCAGCACGTCAACGGGATCCTTCACATCGAGCACGGGCTTGGAGAGCACCGGCTTGCCGGCCAGGTACGTGGCCTTGGCGACGCCGTAAGGGTTCATGGCGTCGTCGAAGCGCTCGTACGGGTGCGGCGCGGGCAGGATGAGGTCGGCCAGGGCCGCGGTCTCGTCCATGTAGGTGCTGAAGCTCACCTTGAAGGCGATGTTGCCCATGGCCTTGGCCATTTCAGCGGCCTGGGGCAGGGCGAAGGCCGGGTTGGCCTCGTAGATCAGGAGCGCGCCCGGGGTGGCCTTGCCGGTGGCCACGGCGCCCAGGAAGCTCGCGGCGTCCTTGGCGTTCTCGCGGTCGGTGGCCGTAGCGATGGCCTTGGGAGCGGCGCCGAGGACGGTCATGCCGCCCTTCTGGCCCACGCGGCCCAGGAGCACGTTGAGGGAGGCGGCAGCGACGAAGTCGAGCGCGCCCGCACCCTGGCCGAAGGAAGCGCCGGCCACGACCAGCGGGGCCTTGGCGGCCTTGATCTTGGCCACGAGTTCCTTCAGCACCTCGGCCTTCAGGCCGGTGGCGGCCTCGAAGGCTTCCGGGGTGTACTTGGCGGCCAGCGCCTTGTACTCAGCGAAGTCGGCGGCGGAGGAAACCGCGCCGGCGGCGATGAGCTGGTTGGCCAGCGCCAGGGCGAAGGCCGCGGTGGCGGTGGGAGGCACGGCCAGCCACTTGTCGCACACGCTGGCGGTGTTGTTCAGCACCGGGCCGGCGTAGATGTACTGGGCGGTGGCGGCGGCGCCGGTGGGCCGGGCGGCGGCGAAGGCCTTCTGGTTGGCCACGGTGGTGCCCCAGGAGTCCAGCGCGTCCGCACCGATCATGAGCACCAGGTCGGCGCCCTCGATGTCGAAGCCGGGCTGGCCGTTGCCGCCCATGAGCTTCACGCCGCGGGTGGCGGTGAACATCTCGCCGGGCATGACATAGAAGCCGCTGGCGTTGCCCATGCCCGAAAGCAGGGCGGACAGCACTTCGTTGGCGGTGCCGGTCTCGTCGCCGCTGATGGCGGCGATCTTGCCGTCCTGACCCTTGAGCGGGGTCAGCTTCTCAACGAGCATGGCCTCGGCGTCTTCCCACTTGATGGCTTCGTACTTGCCCTCGCCCACCTTCTTCATGGGCGACTTGACGCGAGCCGGGCTGTACATGAGCTGGGCGCCGCCCGCACAAATGGGGCACACGCCGCCCTTGCTCATGGGGTTGGCAGCGTTGCCAACCGCGGCATAGGGCAGGCCGCCGGCGGTCTTCACCTTTACGGCGCAGCCCGCGGGGCACAGTTTACTCAGGGCGGACTTGGTCTTCACCTCGCCTTTCGGCACGCGGGGAATCCAAGACCAGTTCTGGGACCAAATGGACGCATCGTCCAGTCCCTGCCAGATGACAGGCGTAAACAGGGTGCCTGCAACGCCTCCCATGACGATTTTGACGAATCCTCTGCGATCCAAACCCATCTTACGCACCCCTCTATTTACTTATGGCAGACGTGACAGGCGTTGCTGACACCATTCTCGGCATGGCAGCGCTCGCACTGCCACATCTTCATGGTCTGCTTGCTGTACCCGGACAGCCTGTTTTCGTAGTAGACCGGCGGAGTGTCCATCTTGCCCACGTCGGGGTGGCAGGACTTGCACTCCTGGGACTCGTGCGCCTTGTGGCTGAAAATCACGTTGTCGGGCTGGTACTGGTAGATGAGCCAGGGAACTTCCTTGCCCGTCTTGGCGTACTTCTCGACATAAGCCACTTCCGCCGGATCGCTGCCCACCACGTCGGCATGGCATTCCATGCACTTCTCGTTGCTGGGAATGCCCGCGTAAGAGCCGTCGTCACGGAAGGTGTGACAGCTCGAACACTCCATGCCCTGCTCCTGGTGGATTTTGTGGCTGAAGCGGATGGGCTGCGTCTTCTTGCTGTAGATCAAGTCAGGGAAGAGAACCCAGCCTGCGATCACTGCGGCCACAAAGCCGATCACGAAGGGCAACGCCCCCCCACACCCCTTGCACTGTTTCTTTTCCTCCATAACCTCGCCCCATCGCTCCTGTAGTTTCTGGTCAAATTTTGCCACGGAAAACTGCGTTTTCATAAAGGACGCCCGTCTGGCGTGTCAAGGGCTTAGGAAAAAATTCACGAGTTCTCGTGTTTCACCCGCCCATAAACGTCGTCAAAGCGTACGATATCGTCCTCTTCCAAATAGGGTCCGCTCTGAATTTCAATGATCTCAAGCGGCACCTTGCCGGGATTGGCCAGCCTGTGCGTGGTGGCCTTGCCGATGTCCACGGCCTGATTCTCCACAAGCAGGCGTTCCTCTCCGCCTATCTCCACCATGGCCGTGCCCGAAACCACGACCCAGTGTTCACTCCTGTGGTGGTGCATCTGCAAGCTCAAGCGCGCGCCGGGCAACACCTCGATGCGCTTGATCTTGTAGTGCGGGCCTTCCTCCAACACGGAATAGCTGCCCCAGGGACGCTTCACCGTCAGGTGGCTTTCCACCAGCTGGCTGCCCTGGGACTTCAGAAGCGCCACGACCTCCTTCACCCGCTGCACGTCGGTGAGCGGACAGGTAAGCGTGGCGTCGCGGGTCTGGATCATGATCATGCCGGTGAGGCCGACCACGGCCAGCTTGCCGCCCTTGGAAATGAGCAGGCAGTCCTTGCAGTCCATGGCCAGCACGTCGCCCTGGATGACGTTGCCGGCCGCGTCCTTCTTGCCCAGGCGGTAGATGGCCTCCCAGTTGCCCAGGTCGTCCCAGTCGAAACGGGCCTCCACCACGGCGATGTCCTCAATCTTCTCGGCGATGCCGTAATCGACGGAGAGGTTGGGCAGGGCCCCGTAGCCGGAGGTGAGGGGAGCCTCGCCCCGGCCGGACCACCAGCGCCAGAGCTCCGGCGTGAAGCGCGCCGCGGCGGAGAGGAACTCCCGGCTGCGGAACACGAACACGCCGCTGTTCCAGTAGTGGCGGCCGCTTTTCAAAAATTCCACGGCCTTTTCGAGCTTGGGCTTCTCGATGAAGCTCTCCACCTCGTAGCCGCCTTCCTCCAGCATTTTGCCCCGGGCGATGTAGCCGTAGCCCGTTTCCGGCTTGCGCGGCAAAACGCCGAAGGTGACGAACAACCCGCGCGCGGCCAGGCCCATGGCCTGGTCAAGGGAGCTGCGAAAGCCGTCCAGGTCCTCCAGCAGGTGGTCGGAGGGGAACACGGCAACCAGGGGCTCGCCGCCCTGGCCCGCAAGGTCCGCGCCCTGGGGCACGATGCGGTCCATGGCCAGCAGGATGGCGGGCAGGGTGTTGCGCGCCAGGGGCTCGGCCAGCACGCGGGCGTCCAGGGCCGGGTCCAGGCTGCGCAGCTGGCTGCGCACCTCGAACACGTGCTCCTCGTTGGTCACCACCCACACGTTCTGCGGCTCAAAGGCAGTGAGCACCCGGCGCACGGTCTGCTGCAGCAGGGTCAGCTCGCCGTTCAGGGCCAGCAGCTGCTTGGGGAACAGGTTGCGCGAAAGCGGCCACAGGCGCGTGCCAGAGCCGCCCGCCAGGATGATGGCGTGGCGTGCCGGGCCTTGCTTGGGGGCTGTGCGTTTCTTGGGCATGGGGACTCCCGCTTGGGTTAGCCGCGCACGCCGCCAAGGGGCGGCTCGCAGGCAAAGGGCGAATTGAAGTCCTTGAGGCGGGGAAGCAGCTTGTCCTTATCCGAGAGCACGGGCTCCATGTCCGGCCAGGCGACGCCCAGGTCCGGGTCGTTCCACAGGATGCCCGCGTCGGCCTGCGGCGCGTAGGGAGCATCCACCTTATACAGGAACTCGGTGTCCGGCTGGAGGGTCATGTACCCGTGGGCGAAGCCGCGCGGCAAAAACAGGCGCAGCATGTTCTCGGCCGAAAGCTCCACGCAGAAATGCTTGCCAAAGGTGGCGGAATCGCGGCGCAGGTCCACGGCCACGTCGAGCACGCTGCCGCGCACCACCCACACGAGCTTGGCCTGGGCAAAGGGGGGCAGCTGGAAATGCAGCCCGCGCAACACGCCCTGGCACTTCGAATAGGCGTGGTTGTCCTGCACGAAGCGCACGCCGATGCCCAGGGCGGCGAAGGACGCCTCGCTGTAGGTCTCCAGAAAAAAGCCGCGCTCGTCGCGGAACACCTTGGGTTCCAGAAGCGCAAGCCCCGGCAGCCCGGTTTCGATCAACCGCATTGTCCCAACGCCCCTCTGGCCTGCGCCGGTGAAGTGTCCAACAGGTGCATGCTGTGTAATAGACGCGTCTCCTATCTGAAATTACTGGCCAACACAACCGGCGCTTGCCCAAGGGGGAGGCCTTCCCTTTCGCGCGCGGGTCTGCTAATCGTCACGGCCAGAAAGGGCTCCGGGCGGCTTCGCCCGGCCCAGGCAGCCCAGACAACGCGAGGGGCCATGAATTCCCTGGACATCATCATCATCGCGATCATCGGCCTGGTGGCCTTCCGGGGCTATCACCGGGGGCTCATCAAAGAGGCCGTGTCCCTTTCCTCGGTGTTCATCGGCCTGTTCGTCGCCTCGCACCTGCACGGCATCTTCGTGCCGCACCTCAAGGTGTACGTCACCAACCAGGGCACGGTGCAGGCCTTAAGCTACCTCATCACCTTCATCGGCACCCTGGTGGCCCTGTGGTTCCTTGTGCGCTTCCTGCAGGATGTGCTCAAGGTGGCCATGCTCACCGTGGTGGACAAGGCGGCCGGAGCGGGCTTCGGCGCCGTGGAAGGGCTCCTGCTGTCGCTCGTGCTCTTGCTGCTGTTGAAGGCCATGCTGCCGGGCACGGCGGTGGTGAAGCAGTCCGCCTTCGCCCAGAAGACCGAGCCCGCCCTGGTGCTTCTGGCCAACTTCACGCCCCAACCCATCCGAGAGACGCTGGAGGAAGGCGGCTTCGCCCTGCCCAAGCCCGCGCCGCTGCCGCCCCCAAAGCCACCGGTGCCGCAGCAGCCCCAGAAGAAATCCAAGGAAAAGCACAACATCTAGCCGCACCGCCCGCGCCGCAAGGCACAGGGCCCAGGCATGAACGAGAAGGAGACCGGCCGTGAGCTCGGACAGCGCAAGCATTGCCAAAATTCAGGAAGTCATCGATCGCCTGCTGGGCCCCGGGGGCTGCCCCTGGGACCAGAAGCAGACGCCCAAGAGCCTGTGCGACTACGTCATCGAGGAGGCCTTCGAGCTGGTGTCGGCCATCCGCGCCGACGACGCGGCCGAGACCTGCGAGGAGCTGGGCGACGTGCTCTTCCTGCTGCTGTTCGAGGCCACCCTGGCAAGCCGCGCCGGTCAGTTCAGCCTGGAGGACGTGGTCACCCAGAACGCGGCCAAGATGATCCGCCGCCACCCGCACGTGTTCGGCGACACGGTGGTGGCCGACCAGGAGGAACTGCTGCGCAACTGGGAGCGCATCAAGCGCGGCGAGAAGAAGGGCAACGGCAAGGAGAACAACGCCTTCGACTCCCTGCCCGAGGGCCTGCCGCCGCTTCTGAAGGCCTATCGCATCCACGCCAAGGCCGCGCGCCTGAACTTCACCTGGGCCACGGACGAAGACGCCCGCGCCCAGTACGACGCCGAGTGCAAGGAGTTCGAGGAAGCCTGCGCAGCGGGCGATGCCGACCGCATGGAAGAGGAATTTGGCGACGCGCTGTTCACCCTGGTGGAGCTGGGCCGCAGAAAGGGCATCAAGGCCAACGCGGCCCTGGACCGCGCCAACCTGAAGTTCCTCTCACGCTATTCAAAGATGGAGGAACTGGCCCGCGAGCGCGGACTCGATCTTTTGGACATGGGCCTGGACGACAAGAACCGCCTCTGGGACGAGGCCAAGGCCCTGGTGTAAGCCGCCCTAGCCTTCGAGCTTGGCCGTGGGCGACATCTCGACCTTGTTGATGGCCAGGCGCAGCTCGCGGATGATTTCCTCGTCGCCCAAGGGCTCGCGGATGATGATGGAGCCGTTCTGCTTGTAGCGCGGGGGCAGGTTGTTCAGGGTCAGCGCGTAGATGTCCTGGATGTCCAGGTAGCTCGGCTTGTAGTCCAGAAATTCGCCCAGAACCTTGGGCATGAGCTTGATGACCCGCTCTTCGTTGCGGTTGCGGATGCTGCCCAGGGGCACGCCGTTCACCTCAAGATTCTTCTGCGACATGCCGCGCCTCCCTTGGGGTATGGCTTGGTGGGTGGGCCTTTCGACACTTATTCATTCATAGCCCAAGCGCGAAGCCCGCGCAATACCCGCCGCGCCCTGTGCGACAATGGTGAATGGAGCGCCGGCGGCCAACCGGCGCTCCCCACGTCCAAAGGCTTGTCTCGGGCCTAGCTGGCCGAAGCCAGGGCGCCGTAGTTGATGAAGCTGGCCGGGAACTCGTCCTTCACCGCGCGCAGCACTTCCTCCGCCTGCTCGCGGGCGTCGAAGCTGCCCGCCTGCACCACGGAGAGCTCGCGGCCGCCGCGCACGGCGCGCACGACGCTGGCCCCGCGGAAGCCGGACTGCACGAGGCGGTCCTTCACCCGGCGGGCGTTCTCGTCCTGAGAAAAAGCTCCCACCTGCACGCTGTAGCGCGTACCGTCAAAAGCTTGAGCCTGCTGCGTGGCGTGTGCCTGCTGGGCCACGGCCGGAGCCTTGGCCTGGGCGGGCTTGGCCTGCGCCTTGGGCGCCGGGCTCGAAACTTCGGCCAGGTCCTTCTCGATGACGCCGCCCTTGGGCTTCCTGGGCGGAGTGTCGCCCCCGGCCACGGCCACGCCCTTGAAGGTGGCGGTGGCCAGCACCGGGTTGTCCTCCACGCCCACCACGCGCACGCGGGCCAGGCCGTTGTCGGCCATGCCGAGCAGCCGCGCCGAGGCGTACGAAAGGTCGATGATGCGGCCGTCCACAAAGGGCCCGCGGTCGTTGACCACAAGCTCAAGCTCGCGCCCGTTCTCAAGATTCGTCACGCGGACCTTGGTGCCAAGCGGCAGGGTCTTGTGCGCGGCGGAGACGCTGAACATGTCGTAGGTCTCGCCGGTGGCCGTCTTCTTGCCGTGAAAATCAATGCCGTACCAGGAGGCGTAGCCCTCCTCCTTGAAGCCCAGGCCGGACTGCACGGGCCAGTAGGTCTTGCCCATGACAGAGTACGGGCTGATCTTGGGATCAACCTGGCCCGGCTGCTTCTTGTAGTACACCTGCGGGCGGTCCTGCCTGGACACCATCTGCTGGGAAGAATTTACCGGAGCCTCCGAATGAAGGCGCTGGGAATCTCCCATGGGCAGGTACGCACACCCGGTGAGTGCGAAGAGCGACATAATAATGACAAGTCTGATACACTTCATAACAAGCCTCCATTGCGGACGTGGTTTCACGCCTCCCCTCCCAGGGCTCCCGCCAAGACCAGGCTCTCCCAGGCCCGGCAGCGCATGGCGCGGGCTTGGCGGGTACGCACAATCACCCATCCATCGGATCGGGCAATTTCATTGGAAGCAAAGCGTGAAAATTCAAATGCAAAGAACGAACCACATTTTTCACTTGACATCCCGGAGGATGCGGCTCAAAGCTTGCGCTCAATTGTCGCAAAGGCCGTTCGCCCGTGCTTCGGTCGTTGATAGCGACGCAAACTTTTAGAATCATTTCAGGAGCTTAGATTTTTATGCCCAAGTCCATCTACGTCGGCAACATTCCTTTCAGCGCCTCTGAAGAAGATCTCCGCAGCCTTTTCGGCCAGTACGGCGAAGTCCTTTCCGTGAAGTTCATCAATGACCGCGAGACCGGCCGCTTCCGTGGCTTCGGCTTCGTGGAGATGGACGACGCTTCCGCCAAAGAGGCCATCGACGCCTTGAACGGCAAGGAAGTCAGCGGCCGCGCGCTTCGCATCAACGAGGCCCAGGAGCGTCAGCCCCGCCCCCGCCGCGACTACTAGACGCAGCGGTACGCCGGCGAAGAAACACACCGGCTCAAATCGCCCCGTCCCGCGCCTGCGGGACGGGGTTTTTCAATTCCGCGCGGCTTCAAGCACACCCGTTCAGCTGCTTTCCCAGGTGCTAGACAAAACGTCACCGAGCTGTTGCCTCCGGGACATTGTCAGGCTACCCTTGCCGCGTAAATATTTCCGCACAACGCAACGCCCACCAAAGGAACCACTTCCATGAAGAACATCGCTCGCAACGAGCTGCTGCGCAACATCGCCATCATCGCCCACGTCGACCACGGCAAAACCACCCTTGTGGACGGCCTTTTCCGTCAAAGCGGCGTGTTCCGAGAGAACCAGCAGGTCAGCGATCGCGTCATGGACAACATGGACCTGGAGCGCGAGCGCGGCATCACCATCGCCGCCAAGAACTGCTCGGTCCGCTGGAAGGGCGTCAAGATCAACATCATCGACACCCCGGGCCACGCCGACTTCGGCGGCGAGGTCGAGCGCAGCTTGGCCATGGCCGGCGGCGCCATCCTGCTGGTGGACGCCAGCGAAGGCCCCCTGCCCCAGACCCGCTTCGTGCTCAAGAAGGCGCTCGATGGCGGCCTGCCCATCATCGTCATCGTGAACAAGATCGACCGCGCGGACGCCCGGCCCGAGGAAGTGCTGAACGAGGTCTACGACCTGTTCATCGACCTGGGCGCCGACGAGAACCAGCTGGAATTCCCCGTGCTCTACGCCATCGGTCGCGAGGGCATCGCCCAGACCAGCCTCACCGAGCGCGGCGAGAACCTGCACCCGGTCTTCGACGCCATCATCGAGAAGATCCCCGCCCCCAGCTACGACGCCGACGCGCCCTTCCAGATGATCGTCTGCGACCTGGGCTACTCCGACTACGTGGGGCGGCTCGCCATCGGCAAGGTGGTCAACGGCACGGTGAAGTCCTCCGACTCCATGGTCTGCATCGGGGAGAACGGCACGCCCAAGGCCCTCAAGGTGACCAAGCTGCAGGTGTACGACGGCGTGCAGCTGGCCAGCGTGGATGAGGCCACCCCCGGCGACATCGCCGTGCTCGCCGGCATCGACGACGTGCACATCGGCGACACCATCTGCACCAAGGACTTCCCCCAGGCCCTGCCGCGCATCACCGTGGACGAGCCCACCGTCAGCATGCGCTTCGGCATCAACACCTCGCCCCTGGCCGGGCGCGAGGGCAAGTTCGTGCAGAGCAACAAGATCCGCGAGCGCCTGCTGAAGGAATCCCTGCAGAACGTGGCCATCCGCATCGAGGAGACCGAGGACCGCGAGTCCTTCCTGGTCAAGGGCCGCGGCGAGTTCCAGATGGCCATCATCATCGAGACCATGCGCCGCGAGGGCTTCGAGCTCACCGTGGGTCGCCCGGAAGTCATCTACAAGCGCGACGAGCACGGCAAGCTCACCGAGCCCATCGAGCGCGTGTACGTGGACTGCGACGAGACCTTCATGGGCGTCGTCACCGAGAAGCTGTCCATCCGCAAGGGCCGCATGGTGAACCTGGTGAACAACGGCAAGGGCCGCGTGCGCATCGAGTTCAGCGTGCCCTCCCGCGGACTCATCGGCTACCGCGACGAGTTTTTGACCGACACCAAGGGCACGGGCATCATGAACTCGTACCTTGAGGGCTACGGCGAATACCGCGGCGACTTCCCCACCCGCTTCAACGGCTCCATCGTGGCCGACCGCTCCGGCGTGGGCGTGGCCTACGGCATCTTCAACCTGGAGCCGCGCGGCGAAATGTTCGTGGTTCCCGGCGACCCCCTGTACGAGGGCATGATCGTGGGCGAGCACACCCGCGAGGTGGACATCAACGTCAACCCCGCCAAGGAAAAGAAGCTCACCAACATGCGCGCCTCCGGCAAGGACGAGGCCTGCACCCTGACCCCGGTGAAGCCCATGACCCTTGAGCGCGCCATCCACTTCATCCGCGAGGACGAACTGGTCGAGGTCACCCCCGTGTCCATCCGCCTGCGCAAGGCCGTGCTCTCCGCCCAGAAGCGGCACACCAGCCGCGGCGGAGCCAAGACCGAGAACGAATAACGCGCGCACAGGCCAGGCATGAACCCGCTGCGCTTGCTCCTGAAACCCTCGGCGCGCCGCTTCTTTGAGGAAGCGGACGAACTAGGCTTCAGCCTGGGCAAGAAGCTCAACGGGTACGCCTACCTGCGCTGGCCCTACACCTACATCAAGATCCTCTCCGGCGAGCACCCCCTGGTCAAACTCCTGGCCAGGGGGAGCCGCTGGCTGGACCGCCTCTTCCCCTCCCGCGTGGAGGCCCGCCGCAAGGCCATGCGCGCCAGCCGCGGCCACACCGGAATCCGTTTCGCCGACACCTACCACGGCAAGGTCATGCCCACGGACGAAGCCGTCAAGCTCGTCAAGATCGGGCGCGAGGTCAGCCTCACCACCCCGGAATCCGTGGTTCCCTACCAGCTTGCGCGCGACATCGTACTGAAGAACCCGGACCACATCGTGGTCTTCGACTGCCCCTGCCGCGCGGCGCGCAAGAATCCCTGCTCACCCATGGATGTGTGCATGGTCATGGGCGAGCCCTTTGCCAGCCTGGTGCTGGAGCACAACGAGAAACGCGCCCGCCGCGTGACGCCGGACGAGGCCGTGGCCATCCTGAAGGCCGAGAACGCGCGTGGACACGTGCACCACGCCTTCTTCAAGGACCTGGCCCTGGGCCGCTTCTACGCCATCTGCAACTGCTGCTCCTGCTGCTGCGCGGCCATGGCCGCCCAGAAAAACGGCGTGGGCATGCTCGCCTCTTCCGGCTATCTGGTGCAGGTGGATGCCGAGGCCTGCGTGGGCTGCGGCAACTGCGCCAAATACTGCCAGTTCGGCGCGCTCAAGGCCCGCGACCGCGCGCTGCAGATCAAGACCGCCCGCTGCATGGGCTGCGGCGCCTGCGTGAGCAAGTGCCCCAAGAGCGCCCTGTCACTGAAGGCCGAGCCCAGCCGGGGCATGCCGCTTTTGGTGGAGGAGCTGGTGAAGGCGTCCGTCGAGGCGGCGAAACGCTAGCGTTGTGGCGGGGTCAGCCTCTGGCGGTTAGGGCTTGAGGGTGTGCCTGTGTCGGCCTCCGGCGGCCAAAGGGACGCGTCCCTTTGGAATCCCCGTTAGGTGAAAGACGACCTCACCCCGCAGAGCATGAACCGGTCACCCACGCATGCCTAGCCAACCAGGCCCTTGCGCCACCCAGAGCGTCCAATGAACGAACACGCGATGCCCACGGACAGCACCCCCCGACCGGCAGGCCTGCGCCTTGTGGCCCTGCTGGAGTTGTCCAAGGGCGTGCTTGTGCTCCTGGTCGGCTTCGGGCTGCTCAGCCAGCTGCACAAGGACGCCGCCTTCGCTGCGGAGGAACTGGTGCGCCAGCTGCACCTGAACCCGGCCAGCCATACCCCGCACATCTTCATCGAGGCCGCGTCGCGCCTCACCGATGCCAATTTATGGACCCTGGCCTCGGCGGCCCTGGGCTATTCGCTGCTGCGCTTTGTGGAAGCCTTCGGCCTCTGGCGCGAGAAGGCCTGGGCCGAATGGTTCGGGGCCCTTTCCGGCGCCGTATACCTGCCCATCGAGCTGTACGAGTTGTATGTGCGGATCACCTGGGCCAGAACCACCGTTCTGGTGGTGAACGTCGTGGTCGTTGCAGTGCTGGTGCAGGCACTGCTGAAACGGAGAAAGAGCCGGGACGGACAAGGCTGAGCGTCGTCCCCGCTCCAGCCACCGGCGATCAGGATCTGGTGGTGTGCCTATTTCAGCCTCCGGCGGCCA
>CAYUOW010000015.1:0-28584 GCA_964446455.1 uncultured Desulfocurvus sp. | reverse complement strand
GCGGCGTCCCTCGCCTCCCCACAACGCCGAAAGGGCGGGACCAGATGCTCTCCGGTCCCGCCCTTTCGGCTGTGACATTGCTACCGTTGGCTCAGTATCCGGCAGAGGGCGCGGGAGACGGCGTCTCCCGCCCTGCCCTGCTGCCGCGCCGGCATCTCTGCCGGCTCATGTTCCGCCGAGGAGGATCGAGTATGCTGGGGCGCAGCACCGGACGACACAAACGGAACACGGGCCGTGAAAAGAGCCGCCCCGGCATAAGCGCGGCGTACACGCGCCAAGGCCGAGGCGGCATGAGAGGGGGCTAGTCGTAATAGACGCCGTTGCGGCCTTCGCTGTCGGCGCTGCGGGCCTCGGCGCGCAGCTCCGACTCCAGGGTGGCCACGCGCGACTCAAGCTCGCGCATGCGGTCGGCGTCCGGGCGCACTGCGGTCGCGGTCTCCGCCGCAACGGCCGGGGCGGCCAGGGAAAGGTTGTCGCCCAGGCGGCTCGAATCCATGCGGTTGCAGGCAGTGCTCAGGAACAGCATCACGAAGAAACAGACTCTGGCAAAGGCGAGGCTCGTTCTATCCGTCTTCATATTCCGCACCTTGGTGCGCCATGGCGCATCCGGTTAGTGATTTCGTCTCCGCCGAAGGGAACCGATCCCAGGGCGGGTGCACAAGCACACTGGGGCCAGTGGTGCGGCTTGTAAATGCGGAAGAATTTGAGTATGCCTTCGCTCCAGACGAAGGCTTACACAAAGATGGCGTCCAGAGGCCTTGCAAGGAGCGCACGATGTCTTTTGATCTTACAGACTTGCGCCTATTTCTGAACGTAGTTGAAAGCGGCAGCATCACCAAGGGCGCGGAACGTTCGCATCTGGCCTTGGCATCCGCCAGCGCGCGCATCCGCAACATGGAAGATTTGCTGGAAGTTGCGCTGCTCTCCCGCGGGCGCAGGGGAGTGGAGCCCACCCAGGCCGGGCGGACCCTGGTGCACCATGGGCGCATCATCATGGAACAGTGGGAGCGCATGCAGGGCGACCTGGGCGAGTACGCCAAGGGCCTCAAGGGGCACATCCGGCTCTTGTGCAACACGGCCAGCCTGACGGAATTCCTGCCCGACCTTTTGACGTCCTATCTGGCCGACCATCCCAATGTCAGCATCGACGTGCACGAGCGTCTCTCGTCCGATATCATACAGGACGTGGTGGACGGCAAGGCCGACGTAGGCGTCATGGCGCATGCCACGGACGTGGGCGAGCTGGAGACATTCCCGTTCCGCAAGCTGACCTTCGTGCTGGCCACGCCCGCCGGGCATTCCCTGGCCTCGCGCCGCAGCGTGGCCTTCTCCGATGTGCTGGATTACGACTTCGTGGGCCTGGCCGAGGACAGCCCCTTGCAGCGCTACCTGGAGGCCCATGCCGCGCGCCTGGGCCGGGAGATGAACTACCGCGTGCGCCTGCGCGGCTTCCTGGCCGTTGGGCGCATGGTGGAGAACGGCGTGGGCGTGGCCATCATGCCCGACACGGCCGCCCAGCGCTGTCAGGAGAGCATGAACATCCGCACCGTGCGCCTCACGGATTCCTGGTCCACGCGCGATTTGATGCTCTGCGTGCGCCGCTTCGACGAGCTGCCCGTGCACGTGCGGGAGCTGGTGGACATGCTGCGTTCCTGATCCTGCCGCCTACTTGTCGAAGGCCACGCTCTTGAATGCGCGTTCACGCCTGTCCGGGCTCCACATGGAGGGAGCGGGCGGCGGGCTGGTGGCCGAGCGCAGGTTCACGCCCTCCATGGGCCGCACGATCTCGGTCCGGCCGCCCTCGTTCACAATGTAGACGCCCTTGCCGGAGATGAGCAGCACCGAGATCTCGTTCTCGGCCAGGCTGCCGCCCCAGAAGTCCGTGCCGCGTATGCCGATGGTGGCCAGCGGGGTGGAGACCTCGAAGGGCCCGCCACGCAGGGATTCCAGCTGGCCCGTGGCCACCCGGAACACACCCTTGGTGAGCTTCAGAAGCACCCCGCCGTCCTGGCGGCCCAGGTCATAGCGCTCCACGCTGAACACCGTGTCCGCCCCAAGGGTCAGCCTGGTCTCGTCCAGCAGGGTGATCTCCAGGCGCGCCCCGGGTCCGGTCTTGAGCACATCCTTGCGGCCGATGAGCGCATTGGGCGCAAGCTCCTTCAAGGCATTGCCCAGCACGGCGTAGGAAAGGCCCTGGGTGCGCGTCACGTGCCCCACGGTTTCCACGTCCGCGGCCAAGGCCCCGGAAGCTGCTGCGAGGGAAAGCACAAGGGCCGCCAACGCTCTGAACAGCGCCATGGTGCGGAACGGGGCGAACGGGGTGCGGGGCGTTTGCATGGGCGGCCTCCTGACTGCGTGCGGACACGGGTCCAATGATGTTTCAGAGATAGCCGACGTTTGCCGCGTTGTCGACCCGTTCCGCGCTGTTTCCCGTCCAGGTGCCTCCCTCCGCTTGCCTGGCGGGCCGCGCCAGGGTACCACGGCAATGAAGCACCATCAGCGCGGGGGAGCCATGAACGCCAGCGACACGAAAAAGCTCTGCATACACGGCCACTTCTACCAGCCGCCCAGGGAAGACCCCTGGATGGACACCATCTTCCCCGAGGGCAGCGCCGCGCCCGCCGTGCACTGGAACGAGCGCATCTGCGCCGAGAGCTACGCCCCCCTGGCCTGGGCCAGAAGGCTCGACGCCCAGGGCCGCATCATCGAGATCATGAACTGCTACGAGTACATGAGCTTCAACTTCGGCCCCACCCTGCTCACCTGGATGGAGCGCCAGGCCCCGGACGTGTACGCCCGCGTGCTGGAGGGCGACCGCGCAAGCCTGGAGCGCCTGGGCCACGGCAACGCCATCGCGCAGATCTACCACCACGTCATCATGCCGCTGGCCACCGACCTGGACAAACGCGCGGAGATCGCCTGGGCCCTGGCCGACTTCGAGGCGCGCTTCAAGCGCCCGGCCGAAGGCCTGTGGCTTTCCGAGGCCGCGGTGGACACGCGCACCCTGGACCTGCTGGCCCAGGCGGGCGTGCGCTTCACCATCCTGGCCCCGCGCCAGGCCCGGGAAGTGGCCGACGTGGGCCAGGAGAACTGGACCGCCGCCCACGAGGGCAACCTGAACATCCGCGAACCCTACCTGGTGGAGCTGCCGCAAGGCCGCAGCATGGCCGTGTATTTCTACGACGGCCCTCTGTCCCAGGCCGTGGCCTTCGAGGGGCTTCTGCGCCACGGCGACGCCTTCTGGGGACGGCTTTCCGGCATGGCCGCTCAGAACAACGGCCAGGGACTGCTGGCCCTGGCCACGGACGGCGAGACTTACGGACACCACTTCAAGTTCGGCGAGATGGCGCTGGCCTTCGCCCTGTCCCAGGCCCGGGCGGGCGTGGAGAACGTCTCCCTCACCAACTATGCGGCCTACCTGGCCGAGAATCCGCCCAGGCGGCGCGCGCGCATCCACGAGAACAGTTCCTGGAGCTGCGCCCACGGCGTGGAGCGCTGGCGCGCGGACTGCGGCTGCGCCACGGAGCACAAGCCCGGCTGGAACCAGCGCTGGCGCGGGCCACTGCGCGACGGCCTGAACGCCGTGAAGGAACACATCGACCGCCATTACCTGGCCCTGGGGGCCAAGCTCTTCCGCGAGCCCGAAGCCGCGCTGGTGAACTACGGCCGCGTGCTCTCCGGCCTGGAGACGGCCAAGGACTTCGCCGCCGCGCAGTTCAAGCCCGGCCTCAAGGCCGAGGAACGCCACACGGCCTGGCGGCTCCTGACCATGCAGAAGTGGGCCCTGTCGTCCTTCGCCAGCTGCGCCTGGTTCTTCGACGACCTGGGGCGCATCGAGCCCCTGAACGCCCTGACCTTCGCCCTGCGGGCCATGCAGCTGGCCAACCGCACCGGGCTGGAGGACCTGGAGCCGCTCCTGCTCTCCCACGTGGGGCAGGCCAGCAGCAACGATCCCGCCCTGGGCGACGGCAACGATTTATGGAACCATGAGGTGCGGCCCCGGCGCGAAAGCCCGGAGACCATACTCGCCCAGGCGCTTTTGCGCCTCTGGGCCGAGGGACGCCTGCCCGCGCCCGGCGGCGAGGCCGCCGTGGACTGGCCGGGGCTGTCCGTCAGCATCCGCCTGGGCGGCCCCGACACCCGGAAGGACGGCGACCGCAAGGGCACGGCCAGCATCGCCTGGGCGCGGGAAAGCGGCGCCGACGAGC
Source organism: uncultured Desulfocurvus sp. (assembly GCA_964446455.1). Taxonomy (GTDB): domain Bacteria; phylum Desulfobacterota; class Desulfovibrionia; order Desulfovibrionales; family Desulfovibrionaceae; genus Humidesulfovibrio. Next base: position 24,376 of record CAYUOW010000015.1, on the reverse strand, counting down.
ACGCCTGGACCTGGGAGCTGCCCGAGGGCGGCGATCCCTTTGCCGGGTGCATCCGCGTGGGCGATTCCGGGGCCAGGTGCATCCCGGCCGCGTACATTCCCTGGGGCAAGCGGCAGGCCCTGGCGCTGGCCTGGGTGCGCCGCGTGGAGGCCGAGACCTGGGAACGCCAGGTTGCGGAATCGCGCCTGGGCGCGCACCTGTTCCTGCCCTACCGCGAGGCCCAGACAACCCAGACAGGCGGCGAATGCTGGGACCGGCTCTGGTCGCCGCTCACCTGGCAGCTGGTCATGGGCGAGGTGACGGCCTCCCGCGATTTCCTGGGGTATTTGCTGGAACGCGGGCGCGAGCACCCGGAACGGCACCTGCTGGCCCTGCGCGTGGGCCAGGCCCTGGCCAGGCTGCTGCGCGAGCCCGACCCGGACTGCCACGCCCTGCGGCAGATTCTGGAACGCGCGTCCAGCGTGGGCCTGGAGCCGGACCTGCGCGAGGCCCAGAACCTGTACTGGCTGCGCCTGCGGCGCGACCCTTCGGCCTGCGAGGCCGGCCAGGCCCTGGGCTTTGCCCCGGCCTAGCGCCGTACCGAGCACCGGCCGCCCCCTCTTGCCCAAAGCGCCCCGGCAGGGTAGACCCCCGGTCACACGCTCAAGCGGAGGAATTTCGTGCTCACTGAAGCCATCTCGCATTTCGCCATACAGGTGCTGGAGACCACCGGCCTTGCCGGAGCCGCCCTGCTCATGGCCCTGGAAAGCATGATCGCCCCGGTGCCCAGCGAGGCCGTGATGCCCTTTGTGGGCTTCCTGGTGGCCGACGGCAAATGGAACCTCGCAGAGGCCATCCTGGCCACGAGCATCGGCTCGTTCCTGGGCTCCTATGTCTCGTACCTCATGGGCTATTACGGCGGCAGGCCCTTTGTGCTCAAGGTGGGCAAGTACCTGCTGCTCGACGTGCACGACCTGGAGATGACCGAGCGCTTCTTCCAGCGCAAGGGCAGCTCGCTGACCCTTTTCGCCAGCCGCTTCATCCCCGTGGTGCGGCACCTGGTGTCCATTCCGGCGGGCATCGGCAAGATGCGCTTCTGGCCCTTCGCCATCGCCACCACCCTGGGCGCCACCATGTGGAACACCTTCCTCCTCATCTGCGGCTTCAAGCTGCGCGAGAACTGGGAGATGGTGCAGACCTACCGCCACCAGTTCGACGGCCTGATCATCGGCATGCTGGTGGTCACCATCGCCTGGTACGTGTGGTACAAGCTGAAGCGCAAGCGCGCCCTGCGCGCCCAGTCCGTAGACTAGCGGCGGCAAAACCGACGAAGAAGCCCCCGGCGGTCCAGTGTGGACTGCCGGGGGCTTTTGTTTGGCGTTGCGCCCGTTGTGAAAGGCGGCCTAGCGGAAGGTGATGTCGGCCCGGGCGGTCTCGGCGTCCTGGATCTGCACGGTGACGTCCACCGGGGTCTTGTAGAACTCGGCCGCGCCGCGCAGGATGCCCTCGAAGTAGTGCTGGTAGCCCCGGCGCGACTTGTAGATCATGGTCAGCTTGTTGCCGCGGTCCTCAAAGCTGAAGCGCGGCGGCACGATGCCCGGCAGGGCCTTGGTCAGGTCCGCGTGGGTCTGGTTCATGGTCAGCAGGAATTCCTTCAGGTTCGGAGCCTTGAAGTACGTGCGGTACATCTTGTGGAACTGGTGGATGGTGTGCCTGCCAAGCTCCACGAACACCGCGCGCACGTCCTGTCCGCTGGCCTGGCTCACCACCTCGGCCATCTGCTTCAGCACCTGGTCCGGGTAGCTGCTGCCGGGCAGGAAGGTGGGGTTGCCCAGGGCCTCGGCCACCTTGTCGTGCACGGACTGGCCATACTTGGCCTTCACGAAATCATACATGATCTTGGGCAGGATGCCCTTCATCTCGCCCTGGGAGGACCGCAGCTTGCTGGCGTCGGCCTTGGTGGCGCTGAAGGTCATGGAGAGCTGGAGCAGGTTCTGGGCCAGCTCGGCCAGCTCGCGCGTGGCGCTGGCGGACTGCCCGGCGCCTTCCTCGGCCTCCTTGGCGATGCCCGCGATGTCCTCGATGTTCTTGTTGATCTCCTCGGCCGCGGAAGACTGTTCCTCGGCCGCGGTGGCGATCTGGGCCACGCGGGCGGTCACGTCGTCGATGCGCTTCATGATTTCTTCAAGCGCGAGGCCCGTGCGGTTGGAAAGGTCCGTGCTGGTCTCCACCTGCTTCTCGGTCTCGCGCATGGTGGTCACGGCGTTCTGGCTGCGCTCCTGTATCTCGCGGATGGAGTTTTCCACTTCCTTGGTGGCGGTCATGGTCTTTTCCGCCAGCTTGCGCACTTCGTCGGCCACAACGGCGAAGCCGCGGCCCGCGTCGCCCGCGCGCGCGGCCTCGATGGCGGCGTTCAGGGCCAGCAGGTTGGTCTGGTCGGCGATGTCGTTGATGACGTTGATGATGCGGTCGATCTCCGCGGCCTGGGAATCAAGCTGCCCCAGCACCTGCGCCAGCTTGCGCGAAGAATCGGCCACCTGGTTGATGCCCTTGACGCTGTCGCGCACCAGGGTCACGCCGTCGCCCGCGGCCGTGCTGGCCGTGGCGGCCGCCTCGGAGGACTGCGAGGCGTTCTGCGCCACCTCAAGCACGGTGGCGGTCATCTGCTCCATGGCGGTGGAGACGCTCTCGGTCTGGGCCTTCTGGCGGTTGGCGCCCTTGGCCTGCTCGTCCGCGCTGGCGGAGAGTTCCTCGGACGCGCTGGCCACGCGCTGGGCCAGGTCGTTGATGGCGTTGCCCACCTGCATGGCCTGCTCCTGCTGCTTCTGCAGGGCCCGGCTCTGCTCCTTCACCTCGTTCAGGTCGGCCAGGCAGACCACCGCGCCCAGCACCTCGCCGCTGATGCCGCGGATGCAGTTCACAACGGCCAGCACGTCGGCCTTGCGGCCATCCCAGAACACCAGTTCAAGTTCTTTGGCGATGTCGGCCTTTTCAGCAATGACCTTCTCGGTGATGGAAGCGTTTTTCTTGTTGTAGAAGGCCTCGGACACGGTCTTGCCAATGGCGTCGGCCTCGCTCTTCTTCAGCAGCGTCAGCATGGAGCTGCTTATGTGGGTAATGATCCCGTTGATGTCGCACAGCAGAAACGGCGTGCCCACGGCGTGCACCGCGCCGCGGTAGAACTCGCGGCGGCGCATGTTGTATTCAAAGGCCTCGGACGCCAGGGCGCCAAGCTCTCCGAACTCGCGCCAGGACTTCACTTCGTCGAAAAGAAATTCGCGCTTACGCGCCATGATCTTCGTCAAACCGGCCATGAGTTGCGCATTGCCCCCACCCTGGGAAGACGCCAGGTACCCGGCCAGCCCGAGGCAAATGACCGCCAAGCCGAGTGAAGCGTACAGACTGGCGGTAAAGTAGGCCCCCAGAACCAGGATTGCTCCGACGGCCCCAATGGCCCACATGCCTGCCGCCGGGGGAATCTGCTGTTGAGATTTCATGCTGCGCTCCTTGAAGGGTGACACGCGCGGAAGACCCGCTGCCTCAAACTCATCGACCGTTTTGTATTACTTCTTTACTACAGACACTATTTCATCAAAAATCTTGATGCTTGGCAAGTGGACTTGAATGCCACGGGCGTCTTTGCAGGCGCATTGACTTGCCGCGTCTGTTTTGGCACCTACAGGAACGCTTGCGGGACGGCCCTGAACGGGGCCGCGCCAGGCATCAGGCGGAGGGGTGGCCGAGCGGCCAATGGCGGTGGTCTTGAAAACCACTGACGGGTAACCGTCCGGGGGTTCGAATCCCTCCCCCTCCGCCAAACCGCACTTTCCTTTTACCATTCAGGCAACAACACGCCGGAAACAAGCCCAAAAGCTGCTGCGCCCTCACCCGGTCGCGTTCGCCCTTTGGCCGCGCATCCAGCCATCGGAACCGGCCGCCGGAATGGCCTTGACGAAGCGCCCGAAGCACGCCAATAACAAGCGATGGCGGCGGTCCCGGGACCGTTACGCCCTTTGCAACGCAGCAATCCGCACTGCAGCATGGTCGAAAAGCCGCCCTGGTGGTAGCACATGAGCGCACAAACAGCTTTCATGCTCTTCATCGCCTTCGTCGTGCTGGCGTTTCTCATCACCCGCCTGCAGCCCGCGCCGCGCGGTGAGGATGCCGCAATATCCGCCGAGGTCGTCCAGGCGCTGGCCAAGGAGTTCACCCCCGGCGGCAATCTCCAGATCGACGTCAAAACCTTCGACGGCGTGGTCATCCTCGGCGGCTTCGTACGCGGGCACGACCAGCTGCTGAAGGCCGTGGAGACCGCCAAGGCCGTCAAGGGCGTCAAGTCCGTAGACAACCGCATTTCCGTGCGGTCCGGCGGCTAGCCGCCCACCCTGCTCCTCACACCGCCAGGCGCCCCGCCGCATGCTCCGGAAGAATGGGGATGAGCCCGCGGCCAAGCGTGTCCAACTCCGGCCCGTCCCGCAGCACCGCCTCTGCCCAGGCCCTTGTCCACGAGGGGAAAAAGCCCGGATTGTCCAGCACGATGCGCGCCTTGGACTGGGCATCGTCCTGCCTGGCGCGGAACGAGAAGTTCGCGCCGTGCATGCGGTAGCGGTAGAGCGGCTCGGCCACGTGGGCGAAGCGCGCCCGCAACAGCGCAAGCTGGATCCAGAAATCCCAGTCCTCATAAGCCGTGCCGCTTCGGAAACGCGCCCCCTTGTCCCAAAGGCGGCGTGAAAACAGCGCGGAAGTGCAGATGATGTTCTGATTGGCCAGGAGCAGCTTGTGGTACTCGCCCAGGCGCACCTCGCCGCCGCCTTCGGGCTGGTCGGCAATGTAGTCCGTGTAGGCCACGTCGGCGCCGGCGGCGAGGGCGGCCAGGCAGCGCGGCAGATAGTCCGGCAGCAGTTCGTCGTCGGGATCGAGCGCCAACAAGGCTTGGCCACGCGCCACGGCGAATCCGGCGTTGCGCACCGGGCCCGGCCTGCCCACGCGCGGCAGGGCGAGGATGGTGTGCCAGCCGAAGGGCATGGCTGCCAGAAGCTCGTGCGCCAGCTCCAGCGATCCGTCGGTGCTGGCGTCGTCCACAAAGATGACTTCCATGCGCCGGGAGTTCATGCGCTGCGCAAGGAGCGAACGGAGGCAGCCCGGCAGAAAGCGGGCGTAGTTGTGGTTGGGTATGACTATGGAGACCTGCGGACAGGGCATGGCCCCGGCACCGGCCCCGCTGTGCGTGGGCTGCATGCGCTTTGCCTCTTTGCATCCGTTGTATCTGCGAAGGCCGTTGATCCCCGGCCGCGCTCTCCATCCCTTATCGGCAGCTCCGGCCGGGGGATTACACCCGTGCGGCGGCCGCCGGCCCCAGGGCGCAAAAAAGCCCCCCGCGAAGCGTTTTCGCAGGGGGCTTTGGGTCGCCGTCCGGCTAATGCTTGATGCAGCGGTTGTACATGAACAGTCCCACGAGTCCGAACACCACGAGCACTCCGGCAATGGCGCCCAATTCATTCAGCCCCATGATCGCCTCCTCGGGCATGGCCCGAAATTGCAGGCAGGCGGCTTCCGTCGTCCACCAGGTTTGCGCCGTCCAAAAATCAGGGCGGTACCTCGACTAATCACTGCGGTCTCCACTATCGGTCCGGCGCAGCAGGACCTTGTCGTAGAAGGCGGCAAGGTGCCTGGCCGCATCGTACTCGCGCTTGAACTCGAACAGCTTGAGCCGGCCCACGCCGTGGAGCGACCCCAGGAGCATGTAGGCCAGCTCCTCCACGTCGTCGGCGTGGAACTCGCCCGCGGCCACGCCCTGCTCCAGTATCGCCAGGATGCGCGCGTGCAGGTGCCCGTAGAAGCCCACGACGGATTCGCTCCGGTCAGAGGCCGCGCTCTGGTACAGGAACTGGGCGCTCTCCGGCGCGTGTTCGAGGAAATCGAAATGGTGCCTGATGAGGGCGTGCAGGCGCTCGGTCGCCGTGGCGGATTCTCCCGCGGGCAGCAGCGCGGCCATGTATTCGGCGTCCAGCTCCTCGGCTATGGCCTGGACCACGCTCTCCTTGTCCTTGAAGTAGTAGAACAGGAGCCCCTTGGCCACGCCCGCCCGGGCGGCGATGCCCGCGATGGTGGTGGCCTTGACGCCCTTGGCGGCGATGAGGCTCTTGGCGGCGTCGAGCAATGCGCGGCGGTTGTTCATGGCAAACCTCTTTTTGACCATTCGGTCAAACCGAGCCCACTTTCGACCTCTTTCAAGGAATTGTCAACCGAGGGGTGCGGAAAGCGGGGCATGCGCGCGGGGCAAGGGGTCGCGCGGGGGCGCGGCTTGGTCCCTGGCCCGGGGGCGGAAGAGCTAGGGCAGAACGCCCCGGTGCAGGGCCTGCTTGCACAGGTGCCGGCCCCGCTCGAAGGCCACGACACTGTCGTAGAAGTGCATGGACAGGGTGGTCTTGCCGAACTCCGTCACCGGAACCTGGCCGCGCGCGTGGTCGGCGTTCAACTCGTCCACCAGGGTCTTGCAGAGCTCGATGAAGCTGCCCTCGCGGCCCAGGCCGCCGCCATACTCTTCCCAGTAGGCGGTGTGCAGGTCCTCCACCAGGTACACGCCGTCCGGGGCGGTGCGCGGGTACAGGAAGCGGAAGGTCGTCACGATGTCGTGCATCACGTGGCTGCCGTCGTCCAGCACCACGTCGGGCATGCCGAACTCCTCCAGCACGGACTCGAGGAAGCGCGTGTCCTTCTGGTCGCCGATGCGTATGGCGATCTGCTCTTCCTCAAAGGCACGGCAACCGGGGTTCACGTCTATGCCCACGATCTGGGCGAAGGGCCCAAGGTAGCGTTTCCATAGTTGCATGGACCCGCCCTTGCCGCAGCCGATCTCCAGAAAGGTCACGGGACGGTTTTCAAAACGCTTGAAGTGTGCCTCGTAAATGGGAAAGTAATGCGTCCACTTGTGAATTACACGGCCGTTGTTGTTCATGAATTCAGACCACAGAGTCATTCTTCCCCCTGGCGGCAAAGGGTTTATTTTGCTGTATCGCCTAGCATGGCGCACTGTTAAGCGCAATGGGTGGGAGCATGAATGATTGTACGGCGGCGCAAGATGGCGACCGGCCGCTGCCGCAGGGACGCGGAAAGCAGTTGACGCGCGCGCCCCGGCCCCGGTAGCTTCTGCGCGGCCAGGGGCGGTGGGATGCCGCACCCGAGGCGACACGACACAAAACCCCCAAACGGCCCAAGGCCGAAAGAATCAGGAGAGAACCATGCGTTGCGCCTGCCTCGCGTGCGGCTATGTCTATGTGCCCGAAAAGGGCGACCCGGAACGCGGCGTCGTGCCCGGCACCGATTCCTGCGATCTGCCCAAGGACTGGACCTGCCCCAAGTGCAAGGCCGACCAGGACTCCTTCGCCATGATGGAGGACGACGAGGACTAGGATCAGACGAGGAGCAGGGTGAGGTGAAGAGGAAGAGGCCCGCCAGGCGGGCGAAGAATCAGGCGATGAGATCCATCACTCGGCCGGTGGTCTGCTCCACCGAACTGATGACCGTGGCGTTGGCCGAATAGGCCCGTTCGATCTGCATGAGCCCCACCATCTCGGTGGCGATATCCACTCCGTTGCCCCGGCCCAGGAGGGACGACACGCCCTGAAGCCCGGCTCCGGGCTCGGCGGAGCCGCCGCCTATGGACTCAACGCCCGAACCGGCCCGCGAGACAGCGGCCACCTGCACGCCCTGGCCGCCGGGGCCGTCGGCGAAGTCGGTCCGCAGGGGCTGGTAGCCCTCCGTGGAAACGTTGGCGATGTTGTGGGCCGTGGTGTCCATGGCCACGCCAAAGGCGGACAAGGCCTGCGAGCTGGCTGCGCTTTCGATGCTCATGCGTCCCCCTCCGTCCTAGGCCGTGTAATCCACAATGTGCCCGATGTAGCTGTCGGTGTAGTTCTGCGCGGCCAAGTTGGCCGAAAAGGCCTGGTCCAGCTGGTTCATGGTCAGAGAGCTCTGGAGCACGTCCTGGGGGCTGCCCTCGGGCGAGGCGGCCACGGGCCGGATGAGCCCGGAGTCGTAGTCCGTGCTCGAACCGGAGACGTGCAGCGGAAAGGCCGGCCCGTCGGACACGGTGGCGTTGCTCGAGGTCAGTTCGGTGATGTCGAGCAGGGGCGGATTGGTGCCGCCCAGGAAGTCGGTCCGCGTCAGGGGCTGGTCGCGGTTGGTGTCCTGGCTGGAATTGACGATGCTCTCCGAGGCCGACATGGCCGAGAGATCAAGGGCCGTGATGCCCTGCACGTTCCAACCGGAGTCGATGCTCATGGCGTCCCCGCCGCCCCTCCGTCTTGTTTTGGGAGGGGTCGACGTATTGCTTTTACCCCTGTTTCACGGAACTTTCAATAGATGCCTGGGCGGAATGTCCGTGGATGGATTCGAAGCTCTCCACTTCCACCTTGAACCAGGTGATGCGCGGGTGCTCGGACAAGCCCTTGGCCGCGGCGCGCACCACGTCCTCCACAAAGGCCGGGTTGGCGAAGGCCGCCTCGGTGACGAACTTCTCGTCCTCGCGCTTGAGCAGGGTGTACACCGGAGAGGAGCCCGAGCGCTCGGCGATCTCGATCAGATCCTCCAGCCACAGGAAGCCCTTGAACTTCGCCTGGATGCGCACGTTGGAACGCTGGCTGTGCGCGCCCTCGTCGCTGATGGCCTTGGAGCAGGGGCACACGGTCATCACCGGCACGTCCACGCCCAGGGTGAAGTCCAGCCGGCCGTCCTGCCACTCGCCCACCACGGTGCAGGGGTAGCCCATGAGGCCCTTGGCCCCGCTCTTGGGCGAGGACTGGCGCAGGAAATAGGGAAACTCGAAGCGGGCGTAAGCGCGCCGGGCCTCCAGCCGCACGGAGATGTCGGACAAAAGCTTCTCCAGCGAGGAGCGCGAGAGTTCCTCCTCCCAGTTCTCCAGCGCTTCCACGAAGCGGCTCATGTGCGTGCCCTTGAAGGCCGCGGGAAGGTCCACGGCCAAATCCACGCGGGCCACCGTGTGCTGCGTGCCGGACTGGCGATCGCGCACCACGAGCGGCAGATGCAGGTCCTTCACGCCCACGCGGTCGATGGGCAGCTGGACCGTGGCCGGATGCTTCTGAACGTCTTCCATCTGGGCCGCCATCTAGTCGATCTCCTGGCCGGTGGTGGTGAGCACCAGGTGCCCGTGCTTCACGCCCTTGGTGGAGATGAGCTTCTGCCCCAGGCCCTTGATGAGCTCCGCGCTGCCTTTGAGCACCAGCACTTCCAGGCAGTTGTGGTGGTCCAGGTGCACGTGCATGGTGGAAAGGATAACCTCGTGGCTGTCGTGCTGCAGTTCGGTAAGCTTCTGGGCCAGGCCGCTGGCGTGGTGGTCGTACACCAGCGTGAGCGTGCCGGCCACCTCGCCGTCGGAGTTCTCCCACTGGCGCTGCACCAGCATGCTGCGGATGAGGTCGCGGATGGCCTCGGAGCGGGTCTGGTAGCTTTTTTCCTTGCAGAGCCCGTCGAACTTGTCGAGCAGGTCGGAATCAAGCGACACGCCGAAGCGGATGGTTTCTCCCATGGTCTGCCTTCCTTATGTGCTGCGTGAAGTGTTGCCGCGCGAAATTTCCCGCAGGTGCACGGTCATGTTCTGGCCGCCTTGGGCCACCTTGGCCGTGTACGGCGTGGCCACGCGCCAGCCCTTGGCCTCCAGGCGCTCGCAAGCCCCTGCGGAGACGCCGCGCTCCGGGTCGGCGATGAACACGCGCCCCCCCGGGGCCAGGGCGTAGTCCAGAAACGCGGCCAAGGGTTCGAAAAAACGGCGTTCGTACAAAATGTCCGCGCCCAGGATCACCTGCGCCCCGCCCTTGGGCACTGCGGGCGCGCGCCAGTCCATGACGGCGAAGAGCGGCGCGGCCTCATCCGGGCCCAGGTTCAGCGCCGCGTTGGCCCGCGCGTACACAAGCGCCTCGGGCTCATAGTCAAAGGCCAGCACCCGCGCGCCCACGGAGGCCGCCACAAGGGCGGAGAGGCCCAGTCCGCAGCCCACATCCAGGCAGGCGCGCCCGGCCACGGTGTGCGGATTGGCGGCGAGGAACCGGGCCAGCAGCACCGCGGCGGGCCACAGCTCCACCCAGTAGGGCAGGCGCTCGTCCGCGCCGAACTGATCCTCGCCCATGGCCTCCCACAGGCTCTCCAGATCTGCCGGGCGCGAGAGCCGCCACACGCGGCCCGCCACCTCCGCAGTCACGAAGCCGGACTCCGCCTGGGCGGAAGCCTTGCCGCTGGCGGCCTGCGGGCTGGGGGAAACGGTGTCGGCGGTCATGCTGGGCGTTCGGCTCCTGCGGCGAGATATACTCAATATGCGCCTTCCGTCAACGATTCGTGACACGATACGCAACACGCCGCAGCCCCGCCTGCGGGCAGGCCGGGGCGGATGCGCGCAGCTGCTGGAAGATGTTCAGGAATTGTCGTCGCCGCCACCGAAGCCGGAGTCGCTGCCGCCGCCGCCGAAATCGCCGCCGCCGCCGGAAAAGCCTCCGTCTCCGCCGCCGCCGCCGAAGCCGCCGCCACCTCCACGACCCCGGCTGGACAGAAAGCCCAGCAGCATGCCGAACAGGAACGAACTGCCTCGGCCGTCGCCGCCAAACCCGCCGCCACCGGGACCATCGCCGGGGCCGCCCCTGCGGCTCAAAAAGGCGATGGCCAGCACCGTGACCAGCACCAGCAGGCCAAGGGTCAGCCAGGAGAAGCCGCCTTCGGGCGCAGGCTTCTGCGCGGGCTGCGTGGCGTTGGCGGCCGGGGCCGCGTCGCCGCCAGGCGGAGTCAACGCTGCCTGAATGGCCTTCACGGACTGAGACAGGCCCAGGGCAAAGCGTCCGGCCTTGAACTGCGGCACGGTGATCTCGCGCTGGATGCGCTTGGACAGCACGTCGGTGAGGCGGTCCTCAAGGCCGCGCCCCACCTCGAAGCGCACGCGGGCCTCGGCCTTGGCCACCAGGATGAGCACGCCGGTGTTGCCCTCCTTGGCTCCAATGCCCCACTCGCGCGCCACGGTGTTGGCGTAGCCGGAGATGCTCTCGCCCTCGAGGGAGGGCACGGTCAAAATCACGATCTGGTTGCCGCTGGTCTCGGCGTAGCGCCGAAGCTCCGCGCCGAGGGCGTCCTTCTCCGCCGGGGGCAGCAGGCGGGCGTTGTCCACCACCCACTGGCCCCCATGCGGAGGAACGGCCAGGGCCAGCGCCCCGGAGGGCGCCAGCGCGGCCGTCAGCGTTGCGCAGAAAAGCGCGACGAGGACGAGGAGCCGTCTCACTTCTTGTCACCACCAGCGGCGGGCGCGGCCGGAGCAGCCGGAGCGGCCTTGTCAAAGCTCACCTTGGGCGCGGTCTTGGCCGCTTCCTCGGCCTGGAACACCTGGCGCTCCTTCACGTGGGCCATGAGGGCGTTGACCAGGCTGCCGGGGAAGGTGCGGATCTCCACATTCAGGCCGGTGACGGCGCGGTTGTAGTTGTCGCGCTCGATCTTGATGCGGTTCTCTGTGCCCTCAAGCTGGGCCATGAGGTCCTGGAAGTTCTTGTCGGCCTTCAGGTTCGGGTACTGCTCGGAAACCACCATGAGCTTGCCGAGGGCGGCGGAGAGCTGGCCCTGCGCCTGGTTGAACTGCTGCAGCTTGGCCGGGTCGCTCAGGGTGCTGGCGTCGAGCTTGATCTGCGTGGCCGAGGCGCGCGCGGCGATGACCGCGGTCAGGGTCTCGCTCTCGTGGCTGGCGTAGCCCTTCACGGTTTCCACCAGGTTGGGGATGAGGTCCATGCGGCGCTGCAGGGCGCTGTTCACCTGGCCCACCATCTGCTCGCACACGGCGTCCTGGGTGATGATGGTGTTGGACTTGGACACGAGGGCCGTGCCGCCCAGAAGGATGATACCGGCGAGAATGATGCCGACGATGGCAAGGGGTTTCATCGTGTTCCTCTTAAGGCTGTGGGCGGGCGAAAGCTCCCGCGCCGGGTTTTCAAACTCTGCGCAGAATTGGGCACTTGGGGCCTTTCTGTCAAGGCCCACGCTTTGGGACCGAATTCTCTTCGGCCCATCACCAAGACGCTTCCCTAACCGCGCCCGGGGACGGATGAATTTTCGTCAGTCCCCACCTGCAAAATCAGGGTTTTCATTCGCGGCCGGGAGTGCTATTAGGCTTCACCCGTAAACAACCTTCCTGAACGGAGGATATTCTGATGATCCCGAACGACCTGAAGTACGCCAAAAGTCACGAGTGGGCCAAGATCGAGGGCGACGTCGCCACCATCGGCATCACCCATTTCGCCCAGGAACAGCTGGGCGATTTGACCTTTGTGGACCTGCCCAAGGTGGGCGCCACCCTCACCGCCGGAGCCGAGATGGGCTCGGTGGAGTCGGTGAAGGCCGCCAGCGAGCTGTACTCGCCCGTTTCCGGCACCGTCACCGAGGTCAACGCCGCCCTGGAGAACGCGCCCGAGGCCGTGAACCAGGACCCGTACACCGCCGGCTGGATGATCAAGGTGAAGCTCACGTCCGCCCCCACGGGCCTGCTGGACGCCGCGGCCTACGCCGACGTCTGCGCCGCCGAAGCCCACTAGGCCCTTCGGCAAGGAGACCCTCATGCCCTACGTTCCCCATACCCCGGAGGACATCCGGCGGATGCTCGACGTCATCGGCGCGCCCAGCGTGGCGTCGCTGTTCGACGAGATCCCGGCCAGCCTTCGCCCCAAAAGCTTCGATCTGCCCGAGGGCAAGAGCGAGATGGACGTGCTGGCCCGCTTGGAAGAGCTGGCCAAGAAGAACGCCATCAACCACGTGAGCTTCCTGGGCGCCGGGTTCTACGACCACCACATCCCGGCCGCGGTGGACGCGCTGTCCATGCGCAGCGAGTTCTACACCGCCTATACGCCCTACCAGCCCGAGGCCAGCCAGGGCACGCTCCAGGCCATCTTCGAGTATCAGACCGCCGTCACGCGCCTGACCGGCTTGGCCTTCGCCAACGCCTCGGTGTACGATGGCGGCTCCGCCCTGTTCGAAGGGGCCATGATGGCCGTGCGCCACACCGGACGCCGCAAGCTCGTGGTGTGCGAGGCCGTGAGCCCCATCTACCGGGTCATGCTCGGCTCCTACACCGCGAACCTGCACCTGGAGCTGGTCACCATCCCCCACAAGGACGGCATGTGCGACCTGGCGGCCCTGACAGCCGCGCTGGACGCCGAGACCGCCGCCGTGGTGGTGCAGAATCCCAACTTCTTCGGCACCGTGGCCGACTTCACGGCGCTCTTCGCCGCGGCCCGCGCCGCGGGCGTGGTCAGCGTCATGAGCGTGTACCCGGTGCTGCAGTCGGTCTTGAAATCCCCCGGCGAAATGGGGGCCGACGTGGCCGTGGCCGAGGGCCAGAGCCTGGGCCTGCCTTTGTCCTTCGGCGGCCCGTACCTGGGCATCATGACCTGCAACAAGGAGCTGGTGCGCCAGATGCCCGGCCGCATGGTGGGCCGCACGGTGGATACCGAGGGCCGCACCGGCTACGTGCTGACCCTGCAGGCGCGTGAGCAGCACATCCGCCGCCAGAAGGCCACCTCGAACATCTGCTCCAACCAGGCCCTGTGCGCCCTGCGCGCGCTGATGCACCTGTGCCTGCTGGGTCAGGAGGGGCTTACCCGCACGGCGGAGACCTGCATCGAGCGGGCCCACTACGCGGCCGAGCGCCTGACCGCCATTCCGGGCGTGAAGCTGCTCTCCGGCGGGGCTCCCTTCGGCAACGAGTTCGCCGTCAGCCTGCCGGTGAACGCCTTCCAGGTCATCGACAAGCTCACCGCGCGCGGCTACGTGCCCGGCTTCCCCCTGGGCCGCTACTACGAGGGCCTGGAAAACGCCCTGCTGGTGGCCTGCACCGAAAAGACCTCAACGGAATCCATCGGCATCTTCGCCGAAATGCTGCGGGGGGCCCTCAAATGAGCACCGTATTCAAGAAATCCACCGACGGCCGCGAGGGCGTTTGGCCCACCAAGCCGGAAAAGTCCGCCGCCGACCTTTTGCCCGCAGGCCTCCTGCGCCAGAAGACCGCCGGTCTGCCGTCGCTTTCCGAGCTGGACGTGGTGCGCCACTTCACCGGGCTTTCCAAGAAGAACTACGGGGTGGACGGCAACTTCTATCCCCTTGGCTCCTGCACCATGAAGTACAACCCCAAGTTCGCCGAGACCGTGGCCGCCATGCCCGGCTTCACGCGGCTGCACCCGGTGCTGCCGCAGTTGAAGGGCGCGGGCCGCATGTGCCAGGGCGCCCTTGAGGTGATGTACGAGACCGAGCAGCTCCTGTGCGAGCTCTGCGGCATGAAGGCCTTCACCCTGCATCCCATGGCGGGCGCGCACGGCGAGCTCACCGGCGTCATGATCATCGCCGCCTACCACAAGGACAAGGGCAACAAGAAGACCAAGATCATCTGCCCGGACAGCGCCCACGGCACCAACCCGGCCAGCGCCGCCATCGCGGGTTACGAGGTGGTCAACCTGCCCTCCAAGGACGGCATCGTGGACCCGGACGAGCTGGCCAAGGTGCTGGACGACGAGGTGGCGGGCATGATGATGACCTGCCCGAACACCCTCGGCCTGTTCGAAAAGAACCTGCCCAAGATCGTCGAGATGCTCCGCAGCGTGGACGCCCTGCTCTACTACGACGGCGCGAACCTGAACGCCATCATGGGCAAGATGCGCGTGGGCGACGCGGGCTTCGACGTGGTGCACCTGAACCTGCACAAGACCTTCGCCACGCCCCACGGCGGCGGCGGCCCGGGCGCTGGCCCGGTGGGCGTTTCCGAGCGCCTGGTGCCCTACCTGCCCATCTCCCGCGTGGAAAAGCTTGAGGACGGCCAGTTCTTCCTGAACTACGACTTCCCCAAGTCCATCGGCTACGTGGCGCCGTTCTACGGCAACTTCGGCGTGGTGCTGAAGGCCTATGCCTACATCCTGCGCCTGGGCAAGGCCGGGCTCATCCGCGCCACCGAGGCCGCGGTGCTGGCCGCCAACTACCTGCGCAAGCGCCTGGATGCGCACCTGGAAGTGCCCTACGACCGCACCTGCATGCACGAGTTCGTGGCCACCAGCTGCAAGCAGGCCACCTGCGGCGTGCGCGCGCTCGACATCGCCAAGATGCTGCTGGACAAGGGCTACCACGCCCCGACCATCTACTTCCCGCTCATCGTCAAGGAGGCGCTCATGTTCGAGCCCACCGAGACCGAGAGCCTGGACACCCTGGACCAGTTCGCGGACGACCTCATCGCCCTCCTGGCCGAGTCGGACAAGGACCCGTCCTTCGCCACCTCGGCCCCGCGCACCCTGCCGGTGACGCGTTTGGACGAGACCCGCGCGGCCCGCAGCATGGAACTGACCGACGACCTGTAAAGACGATCGTCGAGATTGTAAGAGGCTTATGACGACATACGACTTGGTAGTGCTGGGCGGCGGCCCCGGCGGCTTCGACGCCGCTGTGGAGGCCGCCGCCTCTGGCCTCAAGACCGCCCTTGTGGAAGCCGCCGACCTTGGCGGCAGTTGCCTGAACCACGGCTGCATCCCCACCAAGCTCTGGCTTGGGGCCACCAGCGCCATCGAGGAGCTCTCGGCCCAGGCCAAGGCCCGCGTGGCCTCGGGCCAGGTGGCGGTGGACTTCACCGCGCTGCAGGCCAAGAAGGACCGGCACCTCGCCGCCACGCGCAAGGCCATGGGCGTCCGCCTGGGCCAGCTCGGCGTGGACCTTTTTGCCGGGCGCGGACGCGTGGCCGGGAAGAACGCCCTTGAAGTCACCGGGGCGGACGGCGCGCAGACCCTGGAATTCCGCACCCTGCTCGTGGCCACGGGCTCCCGCCCGGCGGCCTTCCCAAGCCTTGCGCCCGACGGCAAGCGCGTGGTGGATTCCACGGGCTTCCTGGCCCTTTCCGCCATGCCGCAGAGCCTCATCGTGGTGGGCGGCGGCTTCATCGGGCTCGAAATGGCCCAGGCCGCGCACCGCATGGGCGCCAAGATCACCATCGTGGACGCCCTGCCCCGGCTTGCCGGGCTGGAAGACCCGGAGGTGAGCAAGGCCCTGGAGGCCGTGTTCAAGCGCCAGGGCTGGGACATCCGCCTGGGCGTGAAGGTGGCCTCGGTGCTGACGCAAAACGACTGCGCTGTGCTCACCCTGGATTCCGGCGAGGAGCTGCTGGCCGAATGCGCGCTCGTGGCCATCGGCCGCAGGCCCAACAGCGCGGACCTGGGGCTTGAATCCCTGGGCGTCACGCTCTCCGGCCCGGGCTACATCGCCACCAACGAATATCTTGAAGCCGCCCCGGACGTGTACGCCGTGGGCGACGTGAACGGACGCATGCTCTTGGCCCACGCGGCCAGCCACCAGGCCCACTACGTGGTGGGGCGCCTGCTGGACAAGGTCAAGGGAGCGTATGACTCCGGCCCGGTGCCGAGCATCCTCTACGGTTCGCCGGAGGTCCTGCGCGTGGGCGTCATGGCCGAGGAAGCCAAGGCCGGGGGCGAAACCGTGCTGGTCTCCCGCGCGAACTTGATCGCCAACCCCATCGCCCAGGCCCATGCGGCAACGCAGGGCTTTGTGAAGTGCGTGTGGCGCCAGGGACGCGTGGCGGGCATCACCGCCGTGGGCGCCGATGTCTCGCGCATGGCCGTGGCCGCCACCATGATGGTCAAGGCTGGCTGGACCCGCGAGGACGCGGCGGGCTTCATGTTCCCGCACCCCACCCTCGACGAGTCGCTCAAGGCGGCGCTTTTGGCCGACAAGGAAGCCGCTTAGGCGGCGATCATAGAACATCGCAGCGCACGTAGCCGCGCAAGGAACACATCGTGACCACCAAGAAGACCGCCGCCCCCGCCGCCAAGCCCCCCAAGACGGACGCTCCGCTCACCTGCACCCCCATCGCCGCGCAGCCGGAGTTCGACATGTTCACCTACTGCGAACTGGCCGGCGAGACGCGCCTGGAGCACGACCTGCTGGAGGAGCTGGAGCCCCGCTTCGACGGCTGGCAGCAGCACCTCAAGGCCTACCGCCTGTCCACCGGCGCAGAGACCGATCCCGGCTTCCTCATCCTCTGGCTGGAAAAGCCCGTGGAGGACGAGGTGGAGGGCATCTGGCAGGACTCGCCCTCGGCCGGCATGGCCTTCCACAATCTGGCCATCCACATGGTCATGAGCGCCATGCAGAACCTGGTGCCCGAGCTGGCCGACCGCGGCTGCGCGCCCCTGCCCAAGCCCACCAAGGACGTGCTGGCCGCCTTCAAGAAGCTTGGCCTCGTCTGGAACAAGGAAGGCACGGTGAACCGCCAGTTCGCGGTGTTCACCAACATGCCCGCCCTGGCAAGCTGCGGCACCTGCATCCTCAAGGCCAAGTGCGAGAGCCCGGCCAAAGACTAGCCTTTTCCCGCGCCACGTAAAAAGGGGCGATCCACCGGCATTCCGGCGGGTCGCCCCTCTTCTTTTGTCTCGCGGCCGGCTACAGGTAGGCCACGGCGTTGGGCGGGGTCATCTCGCCGAAGAAGGCCTCCACCGCGGCGCGCTCGTCCGCGCGGATGCGCAGCTCGGAGACGGGCAGGGGCGACTGCACTCCTGCGTAGAGCTTCAGCGCCCGGTCCACGAAATCGGCCGACAAAAACGCCGCCTGCACCTCGTAGTCGTTGCCGCCCCAGGAAAGGGTGAGCGGGATGATGTGGGTGCTGAGCGGTTTGCAGAACACCAGGTTGCCCGTGTGCACAAGGGTCTCCAGCACGCCCTGCGGGAAGGAGATGGCCCAGCGGGCCAGGATCTCCGTGAAGATGGGCTCAAGGGCCAGGTAATAGTCCGGGTCCACCTTGCACATGAGCGACTGGCCCGGGGTGTTGAGGACCGACGGCGAGCTCTGGTAGCCGCTGGCCAAACCTTTCTGCAGGCGGGTCAGGGCGTCCTGGTAGTCCTTCATGGGCATGGTGTACTCCTTGCTTGCGGCCTTGGTGCTGGCCCAGCTGATGGCGAACGCGCCTGTGAACCGGGGCCGGGCGCAGGATACATGCCCCTGGGCCGGGCTGCAAGCCCTGCTGTCACGCGATAGAATTTCCGTGATTCGCTTGACGTATACAGATCATTTTCATACACGATGACCCAGGAGGCTGCGCCCCTATGTCTACCCCCCAGATCGCGTCGCAGGCCGTCTTCACCGTTGGCTTCTCCAACCTGACGCCCGAACGGTTCCTCAGCAATCTCCGCACCTATGACATACAGGTGCTGGTGGATGTCCGCTCGCGGCCTTTCTCGCGCCACGCACCGCAGTTCAACAAGGACCAGGTGGAGGGCTTGAGCAGGCACTGGGGCCTGCGCTACCTGTACCTTGGCCGCGAGCTTGGCGGCATGCCCGAGGACCCGTCCTTCTACGACGGCCAGGGCTACGTGCTGTATGACCGCGTCGCCGCCCAGCCCTGGTTCGAGGCGGGCATCGGCCAGGTGCTGGACTACCTGGGCCGGGGCGGCAAGCTGGCCCTCACCTGCGCGGAGGACAATCCGCGCCGCTGCCACCGCAGGCTGCTTCTGGGCCGCGTGCTGCGCGAACGCGGCATCGGCGTGGCGCACATCCTGGCCAACGGCAGCCTGATCTCCGAGTCCGAGCTCCTGGACGAGGAGGCGGCCCATCCCCGGCAGCTTTCCCTGTTCGGAACAGAGGTGGCAGTCCCTGTGTCGCAGTGGAAATCCGCCCAGCCCTACGCTCCGCTCACGCCCCGCAAGGACTTCTGAACCCGGCACCGGGGTGCAGGGCCCGGCAGGTCCCGAGGCGGCCTTTGCGCCGCCTGCAAAATTGTCGCGAAATTCCGCAGTACTTCGCCCCATCCGCCCCACGGCCTTGACATTTTCGCTCCCTCCTCCCTATAGTCTAAACATAGAAAATTCCAGGTGGGTTCGTCTTTTCCCGCCGGGCTTGGTTTTCGGCGGATAAACTCGATACACGGAGTACGGGATGTCGGAAGCGCTCAAGTCTCAACGGACGTATGTTTTGGTGGGTCATGGCGGCAGCGGCAAAACCTCTGTCGCCGAAATGCTTCTGTTCAACGCCGGCGCGGTGAACCGCCTGGGAAAGATCGAGGACGGCACCACCGCCCTTGATTACGAGCCCGAGGAAATCAAGCGCCGCGGCTCCATCCAGCCCAGCTTTGCCAACTTCAAGTGGTCGAAGAACCAGCATTTTCTCATCGACACCCCGGGTGACAACAACTTCAACGGCGACCTGCCCTACACCCTGGCCGCCGCCGACGCAGTGGTCTTCGTCATCGACGCCGTTGATGGCGTGAAGCCCCTTACCCGCAAGGCCTGGAGCGAGGTCAAAAAAGCCGGCCTGCCCGCGCTGGTGTTCATCAACAAGATGGACCGCGACCGCGCCGACTTCCAGATGGCCTTCAGCGGCCTGAAGGACAGCCTGGGCATCAAGCCCGTGCTTCTGCACTATCCCATCGGCGAAAAGGAGCAGTTCAAGGGCGTGGTGGACATGCTCGAGAACACGGCGCTCATCTTCGACGGCAAGGGCGGCGCGCAGAGCGGCCCCATCCCGGCCGAGATCGAAGCCGAATCCACTCCCCTGCGCGAGGCCATGGTGGAAAACATCGCCGAGAGCGATGAGCAGCTCATGGAGAAGTACCTGGAGTCCGGCGAGCTTTCCCCGGACGAGCTGAAGACCGCGCTGGTGGCTGGCGTCAAATCCGGCGAACTGGTGCCCGTGCTCGTGGGCAGCGGCCTGAACAACATGGGCGGCCCGCAGCTTCTGGACGCCATCCAGGCCCTTTTGCCCAGCCCGCTGGACCACCCCTACTGGGAGGGCGAGGACGGCTCCACCCGCGAGAGCACCGAGGCCGCGCCCGTGGCGGGCTTCGTGTTCAAGACCCTGGCCGACCCCTTCGCGGGCCAGCTGACCGTCATGCGCGTCATCTCCGGCACCCTCACGGGCGACATGAGCCTGGTGAACTCGCGCACGGGCCAGCAGGAGCGCATGGGCCAGCTGCTGCTCACAAACGGCAAGGAGAACGTGCCCTGCAAAACCCCGCTGGGCCCCGGCTCCATCGTCACCCTGGCGAAATTGAAGGACACCAACACCGGCGACAGCCTGTCCTCGGACAAGGCGCCCTTCGTGCTGGCCAAGCCCAAGCTGGCGCCCACGCTCATCACCTACGCCCTGGCGCCCAAGGAAAAGGGCGACGAGGACAAGGTCTACCAGGCCATGGCCAAGCTGCTGGATGAGGACGTGACCCTGAAGCTGGGCCGCGACGAGGAGACGGCGGACACGCTGCTTTCCGGCATGGGCCAGAACCACATCGAAATCAGCGTGGAAAAGGCCAAGCGGCGCTACAAGGTGGACATCATCCTGAAGACGCCCAAGGTGCCCTACCGCGAGACCTTCAAAACCGCCGCCCGCGAGATCCAGGGCCGCCACAAGAAGCAGACCGGCGGCCGCGGCCAGTTCGGCGACTGCTGGATCCACCTGGAGCCCCAGCCCAAGGGCGCGGGCTACGAGTTCGTGGACGCCATCGTGGGCGGCAGCATTCCCCGGCAGTACATTCCGGCCGTGGACAAGGGCGTTGTCGAGTCCGCCGCGCGCGGCGTGCTGGCGGGCTTCCCGGTCATCGACTTCAAGGTGACCCTCTACGACGGCAGCTTCCACAACGTGGACTCCTCGGAAATGGCCTTCAAGATCGCCGGCTCCATCGCCTTCAAGCGGGCCTGCGAAAAGGCCAAGATGATCCTGCTCGAACCCATCATGACCGTCACCGTGGCCGTGCCCGACTCCTACATGGGCGACGTCATCGGCGACCTGTCCAGCCGCCGCGGCAAGGTGCTGGGCTCGGAATCCCAGGGCGGCGTGACCGAGATCAAGGCCCACGTGCCCATGAGCGAAGTGCTCAAATACGCCCCGGACCTGCGCTCCATGACGGCGGGCCAGGGCACCTTCACCATGGAATTCGCGCACTACGAGGAATGCCCGCCGCCCATCGCGGCCAAGGTCATCGAGGAGAACAAGCGCGAGGCCGCCGAGGAAGAATAAGCCAACGTGCCCATGCAAAACGTTTCAGGGCGGCGGGGTATTCCTCGCCGCCCTTTTCTTCGCCCCGGCAATACAGCACTGTGTGGCGCGCTTGTGCCCAAGGGGCAATTCAAGTAGTGACAGGGGAATAAAATTCGATAGGGATGAACCATGTTCCGAGTGCTTCGCTTCTTCGCCACCCTTGTTCCGGCCACGCTGTACTATAGCGTGCGCCAGCTCATGCTCGACCAGGAGCACGCCACCCTGGACGAGAAGGACTACTTCGGCAAAATCTACGGCCGCACCATGCTGCGCATGGCGGGCATCAAGGTGGACGTGGACCTCTCCGCCCTGGACCCCAAGGGCCACTACGTCTTCATGTGCAACCACCAGAGCCTGTTCGACATCCCTATCCTGTTCGACGCCCTGTGGGACTACCACATGCGTTTCGTGGCCAAGGAGAGCCTGTTCCGCATTCCCGTGTACGGCAAGGCCCTGGGCAACGCCGGGCACATCTCCATCAACCGCGAAAACCGCCGCGCGGCCATGAAGAGCGTGGACGAGGCCGTGGCCAGCGCCAAAAGCGGCATCTCGCCGCTCATCTTCCCCGAGGGCACGCGCAACCCGGACCTCTCGAAGCTCATGGACTTCAAGGTGGGCGGCATGGTGCTGGCGCTCAAATGCGGCCTGCCCGTGGCCCCGCTGGTCATGGAGGGCACGGGCAAGCTTCTGCCCAAGCACTCCTATTTCTTCAACCCGGACCAGAGAATACGCTTGCGGGCCCTGCCTCCCGTGGACCCGTCGAAATACAGCCTGAAGGAGCGCGAGCAGTTCAAGGACGACATGTACGCCCTGATGAACGCGGCCTATCAGGAACTTCTGAGGAGCTGACATGACAATCGCCCCCGGCGAGCTGACCATCCACCCCCTGGGTGGCCTGGGCGAGTTCGGCCTGAACTGCAAGGCCCTGCGCACGGCCGAGGCCACCGTGCTGGTGGACTGCGGCCTGATGTTCCCCGAGGACTACCTCTTCGGCGTGGACGTGGTCATCCCCCGTTTCGAGCACATCCTGGAGGAACGCGACAAGATCAAGGCCGTGGTGCTCACCCACGGGCACGAGGACCACATCGGCGCCCTGCCCTGGCTGCTGCCCCACGTGGACGTGCCGGTGTACGGCTCGGACTTCACCCTGGCGCTTGTGAACAACAAGCTCTCCGAGCGCTGCATCGAGGCCGATCTGCGCCCGGTGAAGGACAATGAGCGCGTCGAGATCGGCCCCTTTGCCTTCAACTTCTTCCCGGTCTGCCACTCCATCATCAAGGGCCATGCCCTGGGCATAGAGACCCCGGTGGGCCGCATCATCCACACGGGCGACTTCAAGATCGACCGCAACCCGCTGGACGGCCACGCCACGGACCTGGACGCCATCCGCCGCTTTTCCGAACCCGGCGTGAAGCTTTTGATGAGCGACTCCACCAACGTGGAGCGCGACGGCTTCGCCCTCACCGAGCGCGAGATCAAGGCCTCCTTGCGCGAGATCTTCGACAAGACCCGCGGCCGCATCATCGTCACGCTCTTTTCCAGCCACATCCAGCGGCTGCAGGAGATCTTCGACCTGGCCGCGGCCTGCGGCCGCAAGGTGGCCATTTCCGGCAAGAGCCTGGTGCGCAACATCGAGCTGGCCCGCGAGCTGGACTACCTGCGCATCCCCGGCGGCACGCTGGTGGAGGTGGAGGAGATCGGCTCCCTGCTGGACGAGCAGGTGGTGCTGCTCGTCACCGGCAGCCAGGGCGAGCCCCTGGCCGCACTCTCACGCATGTCGCTGGACGAGCACCGCTACGTGCGCGTGAAAAAGGGCGACCTGGTGCTTCTGTCCTCGCGCTTCATCCCCGGCAACATCCAGGCCATCACCAAGGTCATCAACCGGCTGTACAAGCTGGGGGCCGAGGTGCTGTACGAGAAGGTGCAGGCCATCCACGCCTCGGGCCACGCCCACCGCGAGGAACTGCGCATCATGCTCGAGACCGTGCGGCCCAAGTACTTTGTGCCCGTGCACGGCGAGTACCGCCACCTGGTGAAGCACTCGCGCCTGGCCGTGGAATGCGGCGTGGCCCCGGAGCGCGCCCTGGTGCTGGAGGACGGCCAGCCCGTGACCTTCCTGGACCAGGGGATTCGTCTGGAGGAGGCCGTGCCCGCCGAACGCATCCTGGTGGACGGCAAGGGCGTGGGCGACGTGGGCCAGAGCGTGCTGAAGGAGCGCCAGCTTCTGGCGGGCGAGGGCATGGTCGTGGTGCTTCTGGTGGTGGACCAGGACACGGGCGAGATCACCCTCGGCCCGGACATCGTGTCCAAGGGCTTCATCTTCGAGCAGCAGTACGCCCACGTGCTGGAGGACGCCAAGTGCGTGGTGATCGAGGAGTTCGAGGACGTGGGCGCGGCCAACCTGAAGCGCCTGAAGGAGCGCGTGCGCGGCTCGCTGCGGCGTTTCTTCC
Organism: uncultured Desulfocurvus sp.; assembly: GCA_964446455.1. Classification (GTDB taxonomy): domain Bacteria; phylum Desulfobacterota; class Desulfovibrionia; order Desulfovibrionales; family Desulfovibrionaceae; genus Humidesulfovibrio. The sequence continues at coordinate 899 of CAYUOW010000015.1, read as the reverse complement.
GCCGCGTGCTGGAGCGCGATCCCGTGGTGGTGCCGCTGATCATCGCCGTCTAGGCCGTGCGGCGCCGCCCCTTGCGGCTGGCGCGCGGCGACACAAAAAAGCCCCCAGGCGAAACACCCGGGGGCTTTTTTGCGTCCGGCATCCGGCCGTGCGCCGGTGCGTGCTAACGGCTGGTGGCGTAGGCGTTGGCCGCGCGGAAACGCACGGGGTTCACCGGGCCAGTGGGGGCGGCTTCGGGGACGGCTTCGGGCGCGGCCTCTGGCTGGCCGGTCCCGGCCTCTCCCGCCGGAGTCTCGCCTGCGGCTTCCGCTGCCGCTTCCGGCGCGGCGGAAGCCTCGGAGGTCACGCCCTGCTGGACGATGGAGGCCACTCCGTCCGCCGAGGGCATGATCTGGGCAAAGGCCTGACGCAGACCGGAGATGACGGTGATGACTTCCTCCACCATCTCGACGTTCATCTGCATATTCGCCTTCAGCAATCTGGTGTTGCAGAAGAAATAAAGGTTGAACAGGTTCTTGGAGATGTCGCCTCCGCGCTCCTTGTTCAGGCTCTCCTGCAATTCGCTGATGATGCTGATGGCCTTGGTGATGAGGATGCCCTTGGCCGCCACGTCTCCAGCGCGCATCTTCTCGATGGCCTGCGTCAAATGCTTGATGGCCGTGTCGTAAAGCATGAGCAGCAGATCCCCCTGCGAAGAGGTGGAGACCTGCGTGACCAGATAGGCCTTGGCCGCCTTGAGCATGGTGTCCTCGATTCCCCGAGTCCTAGCTGGACGAGAGCGCGGAAATGGCGCTGGTGAGCTGGCTCTGGGTGTTTGTCAGGGTGTTCAAAAGCGAATCCAGACGCGCGTATTTTGCCTTCAAGGTGCTCTTGAGGTTGGCGAGACGCTTTTCCTCTCG
>CAYUOW010000014.1:0-43282 GCA_964446455.1 uncultured Desulfocurvus sp. | reverse complement strand
AGGTGAACCGCACCCAAGAGTCAACCGCTTTTCCGCACATGCCGGAATGTTTCTTAAAACACCATTAATTACATAGTGTTGCAATCGAGGCAATTGGGCGCCCAATGGCCCAGGCCAGGCCCTGCTCAGGGCTTCGGAGGCCGGGGAGTGCCGGGGAGCACGGAGATGACTCCTCGGGGGTCCTATTATAAGGTGCCGCCATGTTCGACACCACGGCCTTCCTCACCGACCTGCGCCAGGAACTCACCTCCCTCGCCGATCCCGCCCACCGCGACGGCCTGCGGTGGTTCTTCAAGGAGACCATCAACCCACTGGGCGTGCGTTCACAAGAGTTGAACGCCCTGGTGGCCCGGCGCTGGCGCGAGCTGCGTGCTCTTGATCAGGCGGCTCTGCTCAAGCTGTGCAACGCCCTCTGGCAGTCTGACGTCTTCGAAGACCCGACCCTGGCCAGCAAGTGGTGCTCACGTGCCGTACCCAAGCTGAACCCGGCCGCGTTTGCGGTCTTCGAAGGCTGGCTCTCCGCGCGCGTGGACAACTGGGCCCACTGCGACGTGCTGTGCACCGGGTGCGTGGGCCCCCTGCTCATGCGCCACCCGGAACTCTGGGAACGCACCCTGCCCTGGCTGGCAAGTCCAAACCGCTGGCTGCGCCGGGGCGCTGCCGTGAGCCTGGTTCCGCCGGGACGGCGCGGCCTGCTTTTGCCCCAGGTGTTCCATGTGGCCGAAGCCCTGCTGGACGACGAGGACGACTTGGTGCGCAAGGGGTATGGCTGGATGCTCAAGGAGGCTTCCAAAGCCGATGCCAAGGCGGTGCTGGACTTCGTGGTTGCCCGGCGCGGGGACATGCCGCGGGTGGCCCTGCGCTACGCCATCGAGCACATGCCGCCGGACTGGCGCACCCTGGCCATGGCCCGCCCCTGATTTTGAGAGTTTTGATCAGGCGCGCCGCGCGCGCATCCTCTATACATCTCCCCCAGGAAGACACATGCAGAAGCTCGATACGCGAAACATCTATGCCGCGCGCATGCTCACGGTGCTGAACCACATCCGGCAGAACCTGGACGAGCCGCTGGAGCTGGAGGCCCTGGCTGGCCTGGCCTGCTTCTCGGTCTCGCACTTCCACCGGGTGTTCAAGGGCATGCTGGGCGAAACCATCATGGACCACAGGCGGCGCATCCGCCTGGAGCGGGCGTTCGTGGAGCTGTCCCACTCACGGGCCTCAGTGACGGACGTCGCCCTGGGCGCCGGGTATGATTCGCTGGAAGCCTTCAGTCGCGTCTTCCGCAAGAGCTTTGGCCTCTCGCCCAGCCAGGCGCGCGGGTGCGCGCGGGAACTGCGGTTCCTGCCCGCACCTTCGGGCGTGCATTACGGCTCGGGCGAGATCGTGGAATTCCTCTTTGACGAATCAGGAGCAGCCGTCATGAACGTCCGCATTGAAACCCTGCCCGAACGGGCCATCCTGCGCGTGCGGGAAAGCGGACCCTACAAGGAGTCCGCCGAACGGGCCTGGAAGACCCTATGCGAATGGGCCGGCCCCAAGGGCCTCATCGGCCCGGCCACCGTGCTCCTCGGCATCGGGCACGACGATCCGACCGTCACCGCGCCGGAGAAGATCCGCTACGACGCGGCCCTGACCGTGGACCGCCCGGTCCAGGCGGAGGCACCGGTGGTGGCGGACGTCATGCCCGGAGGCGAATATGCCGTCATCACCCACAAGGGGCCGTACGAGGGGCTTGAGGAGGCCTACAAGCGCATCATGGGCCAGTGGCTGCCGCAGAGCGGCCGGGAGATGCGCGAGGACCGCTGGACCTTCGAGGTGTATCGCAACGACCCCACGCGCACCCCACCGGAGGAGCTGCTGACGGACATCCACGTCCCGCTCAAGTAATGCAAAAGGGCGCTCCGACAGTCGGGGCGCCCTTCTCTTTTAGAACTCCAGGTGCCCTGGCGTGCGCGGGTACGGGTTGACGTCACGGATGTTTGCTATGCCCGTGACGAGCATCAGCAGCCGCTCGAAGCCCATGCCGAAGCCCGCATGGGGCGCGGTGCCGAAGCGCCGGGTATCCAGATACCACCAGTAGGGCTCCTGCGGCAGGCCCGCCTCGGCCATGCGCCGGGTAAGCACGTCCAGGCGCTCCTCGCGCTGGCTGCCGCCGCACAGCTCGCCGATGCGCGGCACCAGCAGGTCCATGGCCGCCACGGTGCGCCCGTCGTCATTCAGGCGCATGTAGAAGGCCTTGATCTCCTTGGGATAGTCATACACGATGACCGGCCGCTTGAAGTGTTCCTCACACAAGTAACGCTCGTGCTCGGTCTGCAGGTCGGACGTCTCATGCACCGGAAACTCGAAGCTCCTGCCGCTGGCCTTGAGCACGGCGATGGCCTCGGCATGGGTCAGGCGCGCAAAGGGCGCGGCCAGCATGTTCTCCAGGGTGGGCAACAAGGTCTTGTCCACGAAGTTGGCGAAGAGCGCGAGGTCCGCAGCGCAGGCCGTGAGCGCATGGCGCACCAGATGGCACACCAGCGCCTCGGCCAGGTCCATGTCGTCGGCCAGGTCGGCGAAAGCCACCTCCGGCTCCACCATCCAGAACTCGGCCGCGTGCTTGGGCGTATTGGAATTCTCGGCCCGGAACGTGGGGCCGAAGGTATACACGCTGCCCAGGGCCAGGGCCATGAGCTCGGCCTCAAGCTGGCCGGAGACCGTGAGCCCGGCGGGACGGCCGAAGAACTCCTCGGCCGCGCGGACCTCCGGCGACATGGATGCGGCCTTCTCGGCCTCCAGGTTGCTCACCCGGAACATCTCGCCCGCGCCCTCGCAGTCGGAGCCGGTCAAGATGGGCGCATGCACGTGGAAGAACCCGCGCTGGCGGAAGAAGTCGTGCACGGCCAGGGCCATTTCCGAGCGCACGCGCAGCATGGCCCCGTACTTGTTGGAGCGCGGCCGCAGGTGCGCGATGGTGCGCAGAAACTCGTCGGAATGGCGCTTCTTCTGCAGGGGGAAGGCCTCCGGATCTGCCAGGCCGTAGACCTCCAGCGCCTCTGCGCGCACTTCCCAACGCTGCCCTTGGGCGGGCGATTCCACCAGCTGGCCCTTCACGGCCACGGCCGCGCCGGTGCCAATCCCCTCGAGGACGGGCAGGAGCTCCGGGGTGTGGTCGGCCACCACCTGCACGTTGGCCAGGCAGGAGCCGTCGTTGATCTCCAGGAACGAGAAGCCCTTGGCGTCGCGCCGGGTACGCACCCAGCCCTTGAGCAGCACCGGGCCGCCCGACTCCTTGGCCAAAATGTCGTAGATCCGTGTGCGCTGCATGAAAGCCCTCCTTGGAGAAGCACCTCTTCTAGTGCCTCCGGCTCCAGATTTCAACAGAGTTGCGTCACGCCCGCGCCTGGGGTAGAAGCGGCGCACACATCACCTTTCCAGGGAGCGCGCGCATGGGATTTTTCAGCAAGGTCAAGAAGCTCTGGGGCGGCGACTCCGCATCCGAACAAGCCCCTGTCCAGTCCACTGCAGCTGCCGCTGGGCAGGCGCCATCCCCGGAAGCCGCGGCCAGCACCGGCCTCACCGAGACCTGGAAGACCGAACTGCAGGCCTCCCTGCACGGCTCCCGCGCACGCATTTCCGAATGGCTGGGCCTGCTCCTCTCCGGTCTGGACACGGCGGACGAGGCCCTGTGGCTGCGCCTGCGCTTCCTCTTCGCCACCTTGGGCGCGCCGGAGGCCGAGGCCGAGACCTTCATCAACGAATTCAAGGTCTGGTCCCAGGCCATGAACCTGACCAAGGTGGACGAATTTCGCTCTGAGCTGCGCTACCGCCTCATCCTGTCCCTGGACCTTGAGCAGGAGGAGGAGGAGCGCAGCAACGTGTTCCAGAAACTCACCAAGGGCCTGGCCAAGACGCGGGAGCGCCTTTCCGTGGGCCTTGGCGCGCTGTTCGGCCGCAAGGGCGAGCTGGACGACGCCTTCTGGGAGGAGCTGGAAGAGCTGTTCATCATGGCCGACGTGGGCTCCGAGGCCACGCGCAAGCTGCTGGGCAACCTGCGCAACCGCGCCCGCGCCATGGGCGTCACCGAGGCCGCGCGCTTCCGCGAAGTGCTGGGCCACGAGCTGGATGAGCTGTTCCCCCTGCCGAAGAAACCCAAGGTGGCCGCCCCGCCCGAAGTGGTCATGATGATCGGCGTGAACGGCGTGGGCAAGACCACGACCATCGCCAAGCTGGCCTACAGGGCGCGCCTGCAGGGTCGCAAGGTGCTCATCGCCGCGGGCGACACCTTCCGCGCCGCGGCCATCGGCCAGCTGGAGATCTGGGCCGGGCGCGTGGGCGCGGGCATCTTCTCCAAGCACGAAGGCGCCGACCCGGCCGCCGTGGCCTTCGAGGCCGTGGACCTGGCCCTGAAGGAAGGCTACGATCTGGTGCTCCTCGATACGGCCGGCCGCCTGCACACCAAGGTCAATCTCATGGAAGAGCTGCGCAAGATCAAGCGGGTGCTGGACAAGAAGCATCCCGGTGCGCCGCACAGAAGCGTGCTGGTCATCGACGCCACCACGGGGCAGAACGCCCTGTCCCAGACCAAGCTGTTCCACGAGGCCATCGGCGTGGACGAGATCGTGCTGACCAAGCTGGACGGCACGGCCAAGGGCGGCGTCATGGTGGGCGTGGCCATCAGCCACAAGCTGCCCATCAGCTTCGTGGGCCTGGGCGAGAAGATGGAAGACCTGCGGCCCTTCGTGGGCGAGGACTTCGCCAAGGCCCTGCTGGGGGAATAGCCCCGCATTCCTATTCCTGAATCACCACGCCCCGGCTGGTGAACGAGATGCCCTGGCTGTTGGCCGTGCCGATCATGACCGACTCCACCACGGGCTCGTTCATGCTCGCGTCCGCGCGCCAGCGCACCAGGAAGGACGCCCCGGCCCCGCCGGCGCTGTCGTTCTGCTCCACAGTGAACTCCCGCGTGCTCATGGGCGCCATGACCTGCTCGCCCCCGACGAAGCGCTTCAGAAGCTTCCCGTCAGAACCGAAGTAGTCCACGCTCGTCAGGCGCATGGCGCGCTTGGGGTCGGCGTTGCGAACGGTGAGGGTGATGGTGAGGTCAAAGGGCCGCGTCTTGACCCCGTGGTAGATGTGCGAGGAACAGGGGACATACAGGGTCTGGCCCTTGGACATGTCCGCCATGGCGGGCAGACTCGCGCTGGCCAGCAGCGCGCAGACGGCAAGAGCGGTAAGGCCCTTCCTTATGGGACTTCTCTTCATGTCTCCTCCTGGTCGGTGTCCTCGGCCGCGGCTTCGTGCCGGGCCGGTGCGATGCGTTCCAATTCCTTGAGCCAGGGCGGCTGGCAAAAGGCCCTGAAGCCCGGAAATTCGAGTTTCCTGTGGTGCAGGTACAAGCGGCCGGGAGCTGCTTCGTCCGCGCCCGGTTCGCCCTCGGCCAGCTCTCCATACAGCGGGTCGCCGACAATGGGCAGGTTCGCCGCCGCCAGGTGGGCGCGGATCTGGTGCCGGGCCCCGGCCTGGATGCGCACGCGCAAAAGGGTGCGCCCGTTCGCCAGGGCCGCCTCGGGCCAGACGAGCGTCCAGCCGCGCGCCTCGTTCTCCATACGGCCAAGCACCCGGGTGCGCCTGCGGTCGTCGGTGTCCAGCTTGCGCTTGAGCTGCAAGGGCTCGTCGAGCACGCCCTCCACCACGGCCAGGTACTCCTTAACCACGTCCTTGGGCTTCAGCGCCGCAAAGACCTTGGCCGCGCGGGCGTTCATGGAGGCCAGCACGATGCCGGAAGTCAAAAAATCCAGGCGGTTCAGAAGGCGCGGGGTGATGCCGGGAAACAGTTCCGACAGCAGGGCCTCCAGGCTCTGGCCGCCCCCACCCGCCAGGGCCGCGCTGTGCAGGCCCGCAGGCTTGTTCAGCGCCGCATAGTCCTTGGTGCGTTCCACAAGGGCCACGTCGCGCGCGGTGAAGGCCGGAGCGCCCTCGGCCTCGCTCGCGGCTGCGCCGTCATCGGGCAACAGGCTCACCCGCTGGCCCAGGCGCAGCTTGAGCCCCGCCGGGGCCGGTCGGTCCTCCACAAGCACCCTGCCCGCCTCGATGAGCCGCCTGCGCAAGCGCAGGCCCGAGCCCGGCAGCAGGGGCTCCAGGGCACGGTCCAGCCGCGCTCCTTCCAGGTCCGCCTCAACCAAAAATTCTCGCGGTTGTCCCGCGTCGGTCTGCCATGTCATTGCCAAACACTACGCGTTGGAACGTGCCTGCGCAACCATGCCTGCGGGCATCCGCTTTTGACGAAGCGGGCGAAACAGCCTACTGAAAGAAGACCCCATAAATCCTACACATCAGGAGTGTCCCATGACCTTCGACGTGCTCTGGCTGTCCCGCGCGGACATCGATTCCCTTGGCCTCACCATGCGAGAAATCATGGACGTTGTGGAAGAAGGCTTCGCAGCCATGGGCCGGGGTGAAGTGGAAATGCCCGCCAAGATCGGCATCCACACCCGCAAGGACTGCTTCAACCACTCCATGCCCTGCTATGTGGGCGGCACCCTGGACATGGCCGGGGTGAAGGTCGTTTCCGGCTACCCGCCGAACCAGAAGAAAGGCCTGCCCTACATCAGCGGCATCTGGTCGCTCATCGACCCCGAGACCGGCCTGGTGCGCTCGGTCATGGACGCGGGCTGGATCACCGCCTGGCGCACGGGCGCGGCCTCCGGCGTGTACGCCCGGCACTTCGGCGATCCTGAAACCAAGTGCGTCAGCATCGTGGGCCTTGGCGTGCAGGGGCACATGAACCTGCGGGCCATGGTCGAGGTGTTCCCCAAGATCGAGGAAGTGCGCATGTTCGACCCCTTCGCGGGCCAGGCCGAGCGCTTCGTGACCAACATGCAGCCCCTGCTGCCGGGCGCGCGCTTCGTCAACTGCGCTGATCCCAAGGCCTGCGTCACCGGGGCCGACGTGGTCATCACCTGCACGCCCATCGTGGAAAAGCCCGAGCGCTTCATCAAGGCCGAATGGCTCAAACCCGACGTGCTGGCCATCGCCGTGGACTACGACTCGGCCTTCGACGCCGAGACCATGAGCGGCGCCGTCACCTTCACCACGGACAGCGAGACCCAGTACCTGTGGACCCAGGACCACGGCACCTATTTCCAGAACGGCTACCCGGCCAAGGCGGGGCTGCACTCGGACATGGGCGAGATCTGCGCGGGCAAAAAGACGGGCGCGCGCAAGGGCCGCCGCGCGGCCGTGCTCATGGGCATCGCCCTTGACGACGTCATGACCGGATACCTCATCTACGAGAAGGCCCTGGAGAAGAAGACCGGAACCTGGGTGCAGCTTTAGGATGAAGACCACCGGCTACCTGTACGTGCTCTGCGCCGCTGCGCTGTGGGCCCTCATAGGCCCGCTGTCCAAGCAGGTCATCGCCCTTGGCGTGGCCCCGCTTGAGGCGGCCTTCTGGCGCTCGGCCATCGGCTGGAGCTTCTTCGCCGTGCACGCCCTGGCCACCGGGGCCTGGCGCTTGCAGCGCAAGGACGCCCCGGCCATCGCCTCCTTCGGCATCATCGGCGTGTCCACGCTCTTCGGCGCGTACATCCTGTCCATCAGCATGGTGGGCGCGGCCCTGGCCTCGGTGCTTCTATACACCGCCCCGGCCTGGGTGGCCGTGCTGGCCTGGCTGACCCTCGGCGAGGAGATGCACGCCCACAAGCTCATTGCCCTCAGCATGACCCTCGTGGGCGTGGCCTGCGTGAGCCTGGGCCCGGCCATCGTGTCCGGCCAGGGCCTGGGCGCGGTGAACCTGCCGGGCATCCTGCTGGGGCTCTTGTCCGGCTTCAGCTATGCCACCTATTACATCTTCGGCAAACGCTACCTGGGCCGCTACGCCACGCCCACGCTGTTCCTCTACGCTTTGCCCGTGGGCTGCCTGGGCCTTCTGCCCTTTGTCACCTTCACGCCCAAAAGCGACGAGGCCTGGCTCTTCCTGGCCCTGCTCGCCGTCACCACCACCTACGGAGCCTACAGCGTGTATTACGCGGGCCTCCGGCGCCTCTCGGCAACGCGCACGGCCATCGTGGCCACGCTTGAACCCGTGCTGGCCGCAGGTCTGGCCTACGTGTGGTGGGACGAGCGCTTCGACTTCATGGGCTATGCGGGCAGCGCGCTGATTTTGGCCGCCGTGCTCTGCACCATCCTTGGCGGCAGCCGGGGCGCCTCGCGCCAGGCTGGCGAGGCCGCGACGTAATGGGCGCGCCCTTCCGGCAGGTCAAGGCTTCGGCCGGATCAGGCAAGACCTACGCCCTCACCCTGCGCTTTCTGGACCTGCTGGCGGGCTGCGCCGAGGACACCGAGCCGGAGGACGCCGATACCGACGGACAGCAGGGCCCCGGCTGCCGGCCCGGCTACGCCTGCGCGGCGAATGCCCAAGGCCCGCGGCGCCGCTACACCTGGCCGGAGATCCTGGCCGTCACCTTCACCAACAAGGCCGCGGCCGAGATGCGCGAACGCGTGCTGGGCGCGCTGAAAGAGCGCGCGCTGGGACGAACGGACACCCCGGGCAAGGCCCTGGACCCGGCCAAGGCCCGCCGCCTGCTGCTGGAGATCCTGCGCCACACGCAGCACCTGGGCATCCGCACCATCGACAGCCTGCTATCCATGCTGGTGCGGCTCTTCGCCCTGGACCGGGGGCTCAAGCCGGACTTCGACACCATCTTCGACGAAAGCCAAGCCCTGGAACTGCTGCTCGACGCATTCCTGGCCCGCTGCGAGGCGGGAGGACCGGAAGAGGCCCTGTACGAGCAGGCCGTGCGCACCCTCATCGAGCACGAGGACAAGGACGGCTTCTGGCTTCAGGACGCCCTGCGCGAACGGCTCATCGAGCTGGCGCGCCTGCTGCTGCATGTCGTCCCCGCCCTGCCCGGCCCGCTGACCACGGACCAGGGCCGCATGGCCGATCTCCTGAGCCTATCCTACGGCGAGATGCGCCTGGCGCTTGACGCCCTGACCCAGGCCATCAGCGGCGAGGATATGGCCCCACAGGCGAATTTCAGCAAAATGCTGGGCAAGTTCCGTGAGGCCGAGCTCTTCGGCGACCTCCCGGCGGACTCCGCCTATCTTTCCAAGGACAGCCTGGACGAGTGCCTGTTGGCCAAGTCGCGCGGCAAGTGCTCCCCGGCTGCCAGCCGGGCCTACGAGCAATTCAAGGACGCCGCGGCGAGGCACATCCGCTGCCAGGCCGTGCTTTCCGCCGCCTATGCCCTGGCCCCCTGCGTGGAGATCGCCCTGCTTCTGCTGCGCGGGCTGGACGAGGCCCAGCGCGAAAAGGGCTTCCTCTTCGGCTCGCAGATGGCGGGCATCGTGGGCGAGGTGCTGGACGGCGACATGGGCGTGCCCGATGCCTTCTGCCGCCTGGGCGACCGCTTGCACCACCTGCTGGTGGACGAGTTCCAGGACACCAGCCGCGCCCAATGGACAGCCGCCCTGCCCCTGGCCTCGGAGTGCCTGGCCAAGGGCGGCAGCCTGTTCTACGTGGGCGACGTGAAGCAGGCCATCTACGGCTGGCGCGGCGGCGACGCCCGGCTCTTCGACGAAGTGGCCGACAACGACGAGCTGCTGGCCATGTCCGGCGGGCTCAAGCAGGACGCCCTGCCCCACAACTGGCGCAGCAGACCGGAGATCATCGGCTTCAACAACCGCGTGTTCTCCGGCCTGGGTGACGAGGACGTGGCGCGGGACATCGCCGCCGCCCTGCTGAAGGACGCTCCCGAGGACGTGGTGGACGCCTTTGTGGCGCGCATCACCACCGCCTTTGCCGACAGCGCCCAGGAAGTTCCCGAGCGCGAGGGCGAGCAGGAGCCCGGCCGGGTCCAGGTGCGCCTGCTGCCCGCGGCCAAGGCCGAGGAAGCCCTGGAATACGGCCTGGACGCCCTGGTGGACAGCCTCAAGAACGACATCCTGCCGCGCCGCACGCCCGGCGACGTGGCCGTGCTGGTGCGCACCGCGGCCCACTCGGACCTGGTCTGCGAACGCCTGGTACGCGAGGGCCTGCCCATCATCACCGAGAACAGCCTGCAACTGGCCCGGCACCCCATCGTGGGGCAGCTCATGGCCCTGCTGCGCCTGCTCGACGCCCCGCCCGACGACGTGAGCTTCCTGAGCTTCGTCTGCGGCGAGGAGCTGTTCCTGGCCGAATCCGGCCTGAGCCTGGCCCAGGTGCTGGACTGGGCGGCCACGGCCCGCGACGGCGGCAAGAAGGGCGGCCTGCTCTCCCGCTTCCGCGACGATTTCCCGCTGGTCCATGCGCGTTTGCTGGCCCCGTTCCTGCGCCAGACAGGCCTTATGCGGCCCTACGACCTGGTGCGCGCCGCCCTGGACACCTTCCAGGTGTTCGAGCGCCACCCCGAGGCCGAGCTGTACCTGCGCCGCTTCCTGGAAGTGGTCCACCTGGCCGAGACCCAGGGTATGGGTTCCCTGCCGCGCTTCCTGGAGTTCTGGGACGAGACCGGGGTGGAGGAGAAGGTGCCCCTGCCCGAGGCGGCCGACGCCATCCGCATCCTGACCATCCACAAGTCCAAGGGCTTGCAGTTCCCGGTGTGCATCATCCCCTTCCACAACTGGTCCGCCGGGCCCAAGGGCGAGTTGGGCGTGGTGGAGATGCACGGCCACCGCGTGCTCACGCGGCTCACCAAGGCCCTGGGACGGCAGTACCACGAGAACCAGGCCGAAGGGCTCATGGAGCAGGCCAACCTGCTCTACGTGGCCTGGACGCGGGCCGAGGAAGAATTGTACGCCTTTGTGCCCGGCACGGGCGAGAAGCAGCGCCTGGGCCCGGTTCCCGTGCTGCTGCACCACCTGCTGCAGATCCCGGCCGAGGACGCCGGCCTGGACCTGGGCCATGCACCTGCCTGCGCCAGGGAGGTGTGCGAGGTCCCTGCCGCGCCACCCACGGCCAAGGTTGTGCCCCCCCGCGCCGAAACGCCGGAATTCCAGGCCTGGCTGCCGCGCCTGCGCGTATTTCGCCACGCGGTGGAGGATGCGGGCTTTGACGAGCGCACCCGCGGCAAGCTGGCGCACAAGGCCGTGGAGCTCCTGCGCCCCAGCGGAAACGACCAGTCCGACGCCCGCCGCGCCGCCCTGCTGGCCTTGGGAGAGTTCCCGGAATTGCGGGCGCTTGCATCAGCGCACAGGCAAAAGCTTCAGGTAGAAGTTGAGGAAATGCTCGGCTGGCTGCTGGCCCGGCCAGAGGCCCGGCCGCACCTCGGCCTGGCCGGCTCGGAGCTGACCATCCTGGCCGAGGACGGCAACAGCCTGCGCCCGGACCTGCTGCACTTCACGCCCGTCGGCCCCGTGGTGCTGGAGTTCAAGACCGGCCAGGCCTCGGCGGAGCACGCCAAGCAGTTGCGCGGCTACCTCTCCCTGGCGCGGAGCATCGTGGCCGGACGCGGCGAAGCAGCACAGCCCCAAGGCTACCTCGTCTACCTGGACCGCCGCGTGGTGGAGCCCGTGTCCCTGGGCGAAGGGGGAACGGCATGAGCCAGTCCGCCCACCACAATGTCATCCACATCGTGCCCTGGAACACGGATTTCATCGCCGCCCTGGCCGAGCATCTGGTAAACAACCAGGCCGAGCTGGCCCGCACGCGCCTGATCTTCCCGCACAACCGCCCGGCGCGGCACCTGCGCGCAGCCCTGGCCGGACACCCTGGCCTGCCCAAGCCCTGCCTGCTGCCGCGCATGCAGTCGCTCGACGACTTCCTGCGCACCCTGCGCCAGGACCTTTCCCCGGAGGCCTTCCTGCGCGCCGGGCAGCTGGACCGCATCGGCGTGCTGCACAGCATCGTGCGCGAGCTGAGCCTTACGGGTGGGCCCCTGGCGCCGCTTGGCGGCTCCGCGCGGGAATTCTTCCCCTGGGGCGCGCGGCTGGCCGGCCTGCTGGAGGAAATGGCCGGACAGGGCGTGCGCCCGGCGGCCATCCACAATTTGACCGGAGAGGTGACGCCCTGGGCCGAGGCGCTCCTGGGCCAGCTGGACGCCATCGGCCAGGCCTACCACCAGGCCATGGACGAGCGCGGCTGGACCACGCCCGGCCTGGACAGCCTGTGGCTTTCCACACGCCTGGACGAAGCGGCGGAAGCCCTGTCCGGCGAGCAGCTCATCTTTGCGGGCTTCCACGCCCTGAGCGGCACCGAGGAGCCGCTGTTGCGCCGCCTGTGGCAGGAGGGAGCGGAAATCTTCTGGCACACGGACCCGGCCCTGGCCCTTGGCGGCGCGGCCGCCTGGCCCGCCCGCGAACATTCACGCTGGCTGGCCCGCTGGCATGCCCAGGCGATACTCACCCAGGACGCATACAGGAAAGACGCGCCCGGCCAAATGCCCCAGGTGCGCCGCTTCTACGAGGGCTTTGACCTGCACTCGCAGCTTTCCGTGCTGGAGCGTGAGCTGGCTGGGCTGCCGGACACGGATTCCACGGCCATCGTGCTGCCCGATCCCGGCGCGCTTGTGCCAGTGATGCACCACCTGCCCGCAGTGGAGGCCAACATCAGCATGGGCTACCCCCTTGGGCGCTCTGCCCTGGCCCAGCTGGTGGAGACCATCCTGACCCTGCACGAGAACGCGGACGGCGCGGGCCGCTATGCCTGGCGGGATCTTGTGGCCCTTGTGCGGCACCCCCTTGTGCGCATGCTGCGCGTTGGCGGGGACGAACACGAGGGCGAATCAACGGCGGAGATGCCCCTCAAGAGCGCCTACGTGGCCTGGGAGCGGCACATCCGCGCGGCCGGAGCCTTCCAGGCGCCGTCCGAATGGCTGCTGGCCTATGACGTGGACGAGATCCGCGCGCCGGAGGCAGACATCCGCGCCCTGCACGAGGAAGTCCTTACGGCCTGCTTCGGAAATTTCCGCGGCATCCGCACCCTGCGCCAAGCCGGGGAGGCCCTGGACGCCCTGTGCGCGCTCCTTCGCAATCGCGGCGGCGACACCTGGCACCGCAACCTCATCGACGCGGAATGCCTGCTGCGCCTGTGGCAGTCCATCGTGCCGGAGCTCACGGGCAGCATCCTGGCGGACGAGGAATACGACCAGGGCCTCATCTTCCTCATCCTGCGCCACCTCATCCAGGCCGAGCGCGTGTCCTTCGAGCCGGAGCCCCTGGCGGGCATGCAGGTGCTGGGCATGCTGGAAACGCGCCTGCTCAGCTTCAAGCGCCTGTTCGTGCTCGACGCCACCGAGGACAAGCTGCCTGGAGCCAGCCCCCCGGACCCGCTGCTGCCCGATCCCCTGCGCCAGGCCCTGGGCCTGCCCGGCAGGCGCGAGCGCGACAACGTGGCCGCGCACAACTTCTTCCGCCTGCTTATGGGAGCGGGCGAGGTGACGGTGCTCTACCAGGCCGGCGTGCGGCCCGGCGCGCTGGAGGGCAAGAGCGAGCGCAGCCGCTATGTGGAGCAATTACTCTGGGAGCTGGAGGAGCGCCAGGGCGTGCTGGTGAAGCCACAGCCCCTCACCGTGGCCAATGCGCCCCTCACGGCCGTGAGCTTCCCGGTGTGCCCCATCCTGCCCAGGCGGCCCGCCGTGGCCCTGACTTCCACCCTGCGCGCCCGGCTGGCCCAGCGCCTCAAGGACAAGGGAATCACGCCCTCGCACCTGGAGGTCTGGCTCACCTGCCCCAAGAAGGCCTTCTACGCCCAGGTGCTTGGCCTGCGGCCCATGCAGGAGGTGGCCGAGGACGGCGACCGCGCCCGCTTCGGCGAGATAGTGCACCGGGTGCTTAAGGACTTCCTGACCCCGTACCTGAACCAGCCCATCCACGCGGAAATGATGGACGCCCAGGCCCTGGAAGTGAATTTCGAACACGCCCTGGCCGAGGAGGCCTTCTCGCTCCAGATGCCCTACGACGCCCGCGTGGCCCTGCTGGCCGCCGGACGCGAACGCCTGTCGCGTTTCGTTTCCCGTTTGCCCGCCACCACGGTGCGCGCGCTCGAATTGCCGGTCTTGACCCAGCTCACGCTCACGGGCATGGATGGCGCGGCGTTTGAGGTGAAGCTTCATGGCCGCGTGGACCGCGTTGACGAACGCCACGACGAGCTTGTGGACGGACACGTGGTGCTGGACTACAAGACCGGCGGCGTGAAGTCAGGCGGGGCCGACGGCTGGCTGGACGAGGCGCTCTTCGCCCACATGGACGAGGCTGCGCCCGGATCGCCGGAAGCGGCAGCGCTGTACCTGGAGCTGGCGGAAAGCGGGCTGGACGTGCAACTGCCGCTCTACCTGCATCTCTTGGCCGCAAGCGGAACCTATGCGCCGGACAATGCCGCCTGGGTGGAACTCAAGAGCGACGGATCTGAAAAGCCGCTGTTCAGTGCCAAAGTGGAGGCGGCCCAGCGGGCCACGGTCATCCACCACCGGGCTCCGGCCCTGGTGCGCTTCACCCTTGGGCACATGCTGGCGGCACAGGAGCTGTCCGCGCGGGGCGGCAAGCATTGCCAATGGTGCGATTTCAACGGGCTCTGCGGCGCGTAAGCCCGAGCCGGAGGATTTGACATGAAGGTTGCGGAAGGACGCATAGGCCGCGTGTTCGTGCTGCGGCTGGAAGACGGCGACCGCCTGCCGGAGTGCGTCGAGGCCTTCGCGGCCGAGCACGGCGTGGCCCAAGGCTTTTGCGCCCTGGTGGGCGGCGTGGGTTCCGGGCGCATCGTGGTGGGCCCGCAGGACGCGGCGGCCATGCCCCCGGTGCCGGTTTTGACCGAACTGCTGGGCGCGCACGAGGCCGCGGCCGTGGGCACCCTGTTCCCGGACGAGGCCGGAAAGCCCAAGCTGCACATGCACGCCACCTTCGGCCGGGGCGACACGGTCAAGACCGGCTGCATCCGTCCCGGCATAGACATCTGGACCATCGGCGAATTCGTTCTTATTGAACTCACCGGGCTCGAGCTTGTACGCAAGCGCGACGCCGCCACGGGCTTTGAACTCCTGGCCCCAAAATAACCATCAGGAACAAATAATGATCACTGCAAGCATCCTCATCTGCGGCGCGGGCATCGTGGGCCTCACCGTCGCACGCGACCTGGTGGCCGCAGGCTACGACGACATCCTGATCATCGACAAGGAGCCCGAGGCGGGCAAGCACGCCTCCGGCCGCAACAGCGGCGTGCTCCACGCGGGCATCTACTATGCGCCGGGCTCCCTGCGCGCCCAGTCCTGCCTGCAGGGCAACTTCCGCATGAAGCAGTACTGCGAGGAGCGCGGCCTGCCCATGCTCAAGACCGGCAAGGTCATCGTGGCGCGTGACGAATCCGAACTGCCCACCCTGCGCGAGCTTTACAGCCGCGCCACCCAGAACGGGGCCAAGGTGGAGCTCATCGACGACAAGCAGCTGGCCGAGATAGAGCCCAACGCCAAGAGCGCGGGCCAGGCCCTGTTCTCCCACTATACCGCCGTGGTGGACCCCAAGGAGATCCTGAAAAGCATCCAGGCCGAGCTTTTGGCCACGGGCAAGGTCAAGATCCTGTTCGGCGCGCGCTTCACCGGCCTTGGCAAGGAAGAAGGCAAGCGCCTTTCCGTGCAGACCACGGCCGGGCCCATCTCCTGCGCGTTCTTCCTGAACGCCGCCGGGGCCTACGGCGACGTGGTGGCCCACGCCTTCGGCCTGGGGGGCGACTACCAGCTCATCCCCTTCAAGGGCATCTACAAGAAGCTCAAGAAGGAAAAGGCGCACATGATCCGGGGCAGCATCTACCCGGTGCCGAACATCAAGAATCCCTTCCTGGGCGTGCACTTCACGCGCGGGGCGCACGGCGACGTGTACCTGGGGCCCACGGCCATCCCGGCCCTGGGGCGCGAGAACTACGGCATCCTGTCCGGCATCGATTCAGAGGCCTTCTCCATCCTGCTGCGCGACGCGGTGCTGTTCTTCCGCAACAAGAAATTCCGCGAGGTCGCCCTTGAGGAGCCCCGCAAGTACTCTTCCACGTATTTTTTCAACGACGCCCGCAAGCTGGTCAAGGAACTCTCGCCGGACGACATAGAGGCCACGCCCAAAGCGGGCATCCGGCCGCAGCTGGTGGACGTGAAGAAGAACGAGCTGGTCATGGACTTCGTCATAGAGGGTACTTATAATAGTGTACATGTGCTGAATTCCATCTCCCCGGCTTTCACCAGCTCGCTCTTCTTCTCGGAGATGCTGTTCAAACAGTACCTTGCGCCAAAACTCGCCAAGCTCTAATCCGAGCGGGTTCCCGAACGTCTTGACAAGAACGGTAAAACGCGAAACAAGGCGTCAACAAAAATGAGAGGTTTCTCAATGAAACTCCCCGAACTTCACTTCGGCGACCAGATCGCCAAGCTGCCCATCATCCAGGGCGGCATGGGCGTGGGCATCTCCCTGTCCGGTTTGGCCACTGCCGTGGCCAACGAGGGCGGCGTGGGCGTCATCGCCGCGGCCATGATTGGCATGGGCGAGCCCGATGTGGCCAAGAATCCCACCGAAGCCAACATCCGCGCCCTGCGCGAGGAAATCCGCAAAGCCAAGGAGCGCATGACCCAGGGGCTGCTCGGCGTCAACATCATGGTGGCGCTGACCAACTTCACCGACCTGGTTCGCACGAGCATCCGCGAAGGGGCCGATGTCATCTTCTCCGGCGCGGGCCTGCCGCTCGACCTGCCCAAGTACCTGCGCGAGGCCGAGCTGACCGAAAAGGCCCGTACCAAGCTGGTGCCCATCGTGTCCTCCGGCCGCGCGGCGGCGGTTTTGTGCAAGAAATGGCTCATGCACTACAACTACCTGCCCGACGGTTTCGTGGTGGAAGGCCCCAAGGCGGGCGGCCACCTGGGCTTCAAGCCCGACGAGATCGACAACCCCGACTTCCAGCTGGAGAAGATCCTGCCCGAGGTCGTGGACGCGGTGAAGCCCTTTGAAATCGAGTCCGGCCGCCGCATCCCGGTCATCGCCGCGGGCGGCATCTACACCGGCGCCGACATCGCCAAGTACCTCGAGATGGGCGCCTCCGGCGTGCAGATGGGCACCCGCTTCGTGGCCACCCACGAGTGCGATGCCGACCAGGCCTTCAAGGAGGCCTTCGTCAACGCGCGGCGCGAGGACGTCACGGTCATCAAGAGCCCGGTGGGCATGCCCGGCCGCGCCATCTTCAACGAGTTCCTCCTGGCCGTGCGCGAGGGTCGCAAGAAGCCCTTCAAGTGCCCCTTCCACTGCATCAAGAGCTGCGACTTCACCACCACGCCCTACTGCATCTCCCAGGCTCTGGTGAGCGCCAAGAAGGGCATCCTGAAGCACGGCTTCGCCTTCTGCGGCGAAAACGTCTGGCGCGTGGACAAGATCATGAGCGTGAAGGAGCTCGTGGGCGGGCTCAAGCAGGAGTTCGACGAGTTCTGGACCCAGAAGAAAGCCCAGTTCGCCAATAAATAGGCCGGTATTCCGGCAGAAGCAGGAGAAAGAATGAGCAATCCCACCGTTCTGATCGAGACCCCCATGGGCGAGATGCTTGTCGAGCTCTGGCCCGACAAGGCCCCGGAAACCGTTGCCAACTTCCTCGCCTACGTGGACGAGGAGTTCTACGATGGACTGATCTTCCACCGCGTGATCAAGAACTTCATGATCCAGGGCGGCGGCATGGACATGATGATGCGCGAGAAGAAGAACAAGGCGCCCATCAAGAACGAGGCCCGGGCCGATACGCCCAACGAGGCCTTCACCCTGGCCATGGCCCGCACCATGGACCCGCACAGCGCCACCAGCCAGTTCTTCATCAACGTGAAGGACAACGATTTCCTGAACTTCACCGCCCCCACGGCCCAGGGCTACGGCTACGCCGTGTTCGGCAAGGTGACCGAGGGCCAGGACGTGGCCCTGAAGCTCAGCACCGTGCGCACCAAGAACTACCTGGGCCACGGCGACGTGCCCTCCGACCCCATTACCATCATCAGCATCCGCCGCTTCGAAGCGTAAGCGGAAGCTGGACCCGAAAAGACAAGCGGCGCGCCCACCCGGACGCGCCGCTTTTTTTGCGCGCTCATGTCGCGCTCGCCAGCCGGGGCCGGCTTCAGGGCCGCTGATGATCAGGCCACCGGCAGAATCAGGGCGATCAAACGTCAGCGCCAGGCAGGTCCTGCTCGGTGCAAACGGCCACGCCGTTCTCCTTCAGCAAGGTGGCGAAAAGCCCGTCGCCCGGCACAAGCCTGCCGGAGAAACTGCCGTCGTACACCTGCCCGCAGCCGCAGGAGGGCGAGCGCGCCTTCAGGATGGCCCGCACGCAGCCATGCTTGCGGCAGACGGCAAGCGCCCGCCGCGCCCCGGCCAGAAAGTCCTCGGTGTGGTCCGCGCCGGAAGCGCCAAGCGCCCGGCCCTGGCGCAGCTCCATGGGTTCGCGCGGCACCGGCAGCCCGCCCAGCACCTCCGGGCAGACGAGCACGGCACGGCCCTGCTCCACAAGCGCCAGCACGGCCACGTGCGGCGCGGCAGTGGCATTGTAGCGGCAGGCGCGGCCCGCAAGGCAGGCGCTCACCAGCACCGGCCTGGAATCAACATCGCGCCGAGCTTCGGTCACTTCTTCTTCCTCTGCGGCTTGGCCGCTGGTTCATCCGCGGCTCCCGTCTGGTCGGCCTGGGAGGGCTTCTCGGAATAGGGATGAGCCTTGTCGTAGACTTCCATGATGCGCCGCAGGTCCAGGTGGGTGTAGCGCTCCGTGGTGGACAGGCGCGAGTGGCCGAGCATCTCCTGCACGCTGCGCAGGTCGGCCCCGGCCTGCAGCAGGTGCGAGGCGAAGCTGTGCCGCAGGGTATGCGGATGCACGCTCTGCCCCACTCCGGCCGCCTCTGCCAGACGGGAGACGATGCGCTGGGCCTCGCGCCGGGAGAGCGGCCCTCCGCGCGCGCCCAGGAACAGGGCCGGCTGCGTGTCGGCCGTGGCAAGGCCTGCGCGTTCGTCCAAATACTCGACCAGCCGTAGCCTGGCCGCCTCGCTCAAGGGGGCCAGGCGTTCCTTGCCGCCCTTGCCGCGCACGCGCACAAAGCCCCGGTCCGCGCGCACGTCGTCCACAGTGAGGGAAAGGGCCTCGCTGATGCGCAGGCCGGAGCCGTACAAAAGCTCGGCCAGGGCCAGATCGCGCAGGCCCTCTGGCCCGGGCCGGGCCGGGGCGTCCATGAGGGAGGTCGCCTGATCCACGTTGAGGGCGCGGGGCTGGCGGGATTCCTGCTTAGGATTGCGCAAGCCCGCAAGAGGGCTCTGGGTCAGCATGCGGTGGCGCATGAGGTAGCGGAAGAACGAGCGCAGGGTGGACAGCTTGCGCGCCATGCTGGATTTCTTCTGGCGCTGGCGGTGCAGCTCGGCCAGGAAACCCGTGGCGTCCTCCCGCGCGATGGCCTCAAAGGCGTCCAGGGACTTGCCGCGCCGCACAAGGAAGACGGCGAACTGCTCCAGGTCCGAAGCGTAGGCGCGCACCGTGGCCGGGCTGTAGCCCTTCTCCACCTCCAGAAAGGCCAGAAAGCCCATGCAGACCTCGGGCAGCGGGGTTGTGGAACCCCCGCCGTCCGCAGTGCTATTCGGCGCGCCTGTCGAGGACATAGCTGCTCTTGGGATTTTCCTTGGCCTTCTTCTTGAGACCCATGGCGATGGCCGAGGCTTCGCCATAATGCTTCAAGCGACCGCCGGTGTTGAACACCACGGCGATGGACACGGCCATGAGCGGGAAGGTGCGCACCTCGCCCTGGCGGTCGGTGGAGATGATGCACTCGCGTTCGCGGTCCTCGGCGTCGTAGAAGTGCGGCACAATGTCATCAAAGGCCGCCACCACGCGCTTGCAGGCCTCCTCTGCGATCTCCGCAGGCACGATGAACACGTAGTCGTCGCCGCCCACGTGTCCCACGAAGCTCTTGATGCCCGGAAAGCTGCGGATGGTGTTCACGATGACCCGGGCGGACATCATGAGCACCTCGTCCCCGCGTGAGAAGCCGTACTTGTCGTTGAAGGACTTGAAGTGGTCCAGGTCGCAGTAGGCCAGGGCGAAGTCGTCCTTGCGGTCGATCAGGTCCTGTATGCGGCTGATGATGCTGGTGTTGCCCGGCAGCTTGGTGAGCGGGTTGGCGTCCATGGCGCGGCTGGCCCGGCACAGCGTCAGGTGCACGCGCTCCCGGGCCTCGCGCGGGGAAAAGGGGCGCACCAGAAAGTCGTCGGCCTCGATCTCATTCCAGTTCCAGCTCTTGTCCAGGTCCTCGCGGTCCAGGCACAGAATCACCGGCAGCTGGCGGTAGACGTTCTCGCTCTTGACGATGCCGGCCACTTCAAGGCTGGGGATGTCCTCCAGGCGGTTGTCCACCACGAGGATGTCCGGCGGCTCGTTGAAGATGACCTCCATGGCGCGCCGTCCCTGGCCGATGACGGTCCACTCCACGTCCTTGGCGTCCCAAAGGCTCTTGAAGAGCGCCGCGAGTTCCGGATCGGGGCTCAGGAGTATGCCGCGCTGCTGGCGGGGAAAAAGGGCCTGGTCCATGCTGCGCCTCGGCTAGTTGGCCTTGCCCTTGCCGGGGGCGGGTTCCTCGGGGGCGAAATTCACGCCGGAGACCTCGCTCAAATTCTCGGCAAAACCGTCCAGGATGCTGTCCATGTCCGACACCTTGAGGCCGAGGGTCTTGAGAGCCTGGTCGGAAAGGGGCACGGCCTGGTCGTCGCCGCCGTTGCCGTACTCGAACACGCGGACGACGAAATCGCCCACATGGGCGGCCGCAGCGTGCAGGGGGTAGAACTGGGCGCGTTCCGGGTTGTGATGCGAGCTCATGGCTTCCTTGATGGTGGCGGGCAGGTGCCAGTGCTGGGCCAGCCAGGCGTTGATGCGGTCGTGCCCGAAGCCCAGCACGGCCTTTTCGGCCTCGAACCAGCGCAGGTCCTGGCTGCGCACGGTTTCGCCCACGGCCTTGTGCAGCTCGGGCAGCTGCACCGCGGCCACCACCTTGCCCAGATCGTGCAGCAGGCCGCACACGCTGAATTCCTCGGGGTCCTTGAGCTTGGCCTGGCGCGCCACCAGGCCGGTGGCCAGCGCGCAGCCCACGCTGTGCTCCCACAGGCCCTCCATGGTCTTGCTCATGATGTCGAACACGCTGGTTGAGATGATGACGCCCCGGATGACGTTGAAGCCCAGCAGCACGAGGGAGTGCTGGACGGAGCTGATGCGGCCGGGGAAGCCGTACACCGGCGAGTTGACCATCTTGAGCACCTTGGCCGAGAGCACCTGGTCGCGGCTGATGACCTTGGCGATGGCCTCGATGGAGGTGTTGGGGTTCTGGACGAGCCGAGTCACCTCGTCCAGCACCTTGGGCAGGGTGGGCAGGTCGCGTATGGACAGGATCTGTCCCTTGGCGCTGGTCTTGAGATCTTCTTCCACGCCCTACCCCTTGTCATCGGCGGCGGAGGCGGCCGGGGCGGCGGCGGCGTCTGCCGCGGCCTTGATGGTGAAATATTCCCGCAGGTAGCGCTTTATTTGCATCTGGAAGGGCTGGTCCTCCAGGCGTCGGAACAAATGGTCCAGCCGGGTCACGCGCTCCGAGGGGTTCTGGCTGGCGGCCACAGCGTCGCCCACCACGAAGACCTTGTCGATGCCCATGCCGTCCAGGCGGTCGATGAGGGACTCCGAAAGTTCCACACCTGCGGCGATGATGGGCATGCCATTGGCTTTGGTAATGGGTTTGGCCAGCTTCATGCCTGGCTTGGCCAGTGAGAGGGGGATCTTCTGCATGGTCAGTCCTTGCTGTGGGAGAGGGGAAAGCAACTACGCAAGGCTATAGTACATGCCCGGCCACTGGCGGACAAGCCCCTGCATCTCGAGCACGAGCAGCCGGCGGCTGATGGCCGAACTGTCCACGCCCAGGCTTTGGATGAGCGTATCGATGTGCAGCTTGCCGTCCGCGCTCAAGGCCGAAAGCAGCGTGCGCTCCTCGTCGGTGACGTTCTGCGGCAGCTCGCGCGGGGCAGCTGGTGCCGCCGGAGCGCTGCGAGGCGCGGTTTTCACCACAGGCGCGGGCTGGGCTGGCGCAGGCGCGGGCAGGGCCGAAGGCACGGCGGCCAGTTCGGCCGCGAACTGGTAGCGCAGGGTGCGGATGATGTCCTCCGCCCCTTCCACCAGGGCCGCGCCCTGCTTGATGAGCTTGTGGCAGCCAGCAAAGGTGGGCTGGCCCAAGGGGCCCGGCAGGGCGAAGACCTCCCGCCCCTGCTCCGTGGCCAGGCGGGCGGTGATGAGGCTGCCGCTGCGGGCCGCGGCCTCGGCCACGAGCACGCCCAGGGACAGGCCGCTGATGATGCGGTTGCGGAAGGGAAAATTGCGCGCCTCCGGCCGGGTGCCGGGGCCGAATTCCGTCACCACCAGGCCTTTCTCTTCCATGGCGCGGCGCAGGTCCTCATTCTCAGGCGGATAATGGACGTCCAGGCCGGCCCCGAGCACGGCGATGGAGCTGCCGATGCCGGTGAGGGCCGATTGGTGCGCCTGGCGGTCTATGCCCGCTGCCAGGCCGGAAACAACGGTGACGCCGAAACGCGAAAGGTCGGCGCTGATGCGCTCCACGCTCTGCAGGCCCAGCAGGGTGCATTCGCGCGCGCCCACCACGGCCACGGCCGGGTTCTTGAGCAGGGAGATGTCGCCGCTGAAATAGAGCACGATGGGCGGATCTGGGATTTCGCGCAGGCGTTGCGGGAAGCGGGGATCAAACCAGGTAAGGACGCGAACCTTGGCGGCGCGGGCGGCGCGGTATTCGGCCTCGGCCTCGGGCCGCCAGGGCTCCTGCAGAAACACATCGGCGCGGTTTCTGGGCAGCACCTTGCGCGCGGCCCAGTTGCGGGCGTCGCTCACGGCCTCGAAGGCGCTTTCGTAGGCGGAGAGAATGCTCTTCCAGGAACGGGGGCCAAGGCCAGGCGTATGCCGCAGGGCCAGACAGGAGAAGAATTCCTTGGCCGCGTCCAGGGTCATGAGGTTCCCGCTACGCGTGCTAGCCGCCCAGCTCCATGAGGAGCTTGCGCGCGGCCGGTGCGGGCTCGGACTTGGGGTGGTCCTTCAGCAGGGCCCGCAAGTACAAGGTGGCGTTATCCTTCTCCCCCATCATCTGGTAGCACATGCCGATCTTGAGCAGGGCCGCAGCGGCCTTGTGGTGCTTGGGGAAGCGCCGGGTCACGTCCTTGAAGACCAGGATGGCCTGGGGGTAGTTCTTGTCCAGGTAGTGGCTCTCGCCGATCCAATAGATGGCGTTGGGCACAAGGGCGCTCTGGGGATCGGTCTCCAGGAACTGGTTCAGGAGAGTGCGCCCTTCTTCACCCTTTTCCGCGCGAACAAGGGTCATGCCCTGCTCGTACAGGCTCTTGCTGGCGCTCACCGGGGCGGCGGGCTGCATGGCCGGGGCCGGGGCGGCGTACTGGCTGGGGGCGGACGAAGGCATGGGCGCGGTCGTCGTCATGGGTGCCGGGGCGGAGGCCAGAGGCGCGGCAGCCTTCAGGGGCGCGCCGCCCGTCTGCTCCTGCATGCGGGCCAGGGATTCCTCTATGGCGCGGATGCGGTCCATCAGCTTGCGCTGCTGCTCGCGCACACGCTCTTCCTGTTCGCGCTGATTTTCCTTGAAATTGAGGAAGTTCTCCTCAAGGCTGCGCAAACGCCACTCTTCGCTCAAGCCCCGCTGGGCGTCCATTTTGCCCGCGCAACCGGTGAGGGCGAGGGCGCACAACGCTATGATGATACCAGGCTTTCGCATCAGAGACTCCCTGTTCACAACCTAGTAAGCCACTGCGATTTTTTTTGCAAGAATGCCCTGCGGGTGCGGCTTTCGCCCCCTCTTGCCTCTGATGCCGAAATACGGCTATAAGCTCGATAAAAATTGCAAAGGCGAGGCCCCCCGCTATGCCCTTGGCCGAACTGCTGCCCCTTGCCGGAGCCTTGAGCGCCCCGGCCTTCTTCCTCATCTTCGCCCTGGCCTCCCTGGGGTCACCGTTGCTTGCGCTCCTGTGCCTCACCGTTGGCCAGCTGCGCAGCACCCAGTACATCGAGGCTTACGCCCGCAGGTTGCTGCGCATGGCGCTTACCGCAGCCCTGCCCGCTCTCCTGGCCTTTGCCGTGGCGGCCGGCCTGGCCGCATACAAGGTCGCCTGGCTGCAAGACTGGGTACTTGCCGCCCCATTGGGTCCGGGGCTCTTTGCCGTGGCCGGGCTGGCCTTCTTCGCCTCGCTGCTCACCCTGCGGCTGTCGCGTCCATCAGCCCGGCACGCCCGCCAAAACAATCCCCTGGGCCAGGCCTTCATCCTGGCGCTGCTGGCGCTGGCCATCATCTGGCTGGCCCTGGCCCTGGCCGCCGGGCTGCTGGAACAAGCCCAGGCCGTATTGCGGGCCCCGGCAGACGGCAACCTCTCCGTGGCGGTGCTCATCACCTCGGACGCCTCCGCCCTGCCCCCCTTGTTCTGGACGGCCCTGGCCGCCCTTGCGCCGTTGTGCACGGCCTGCTCAGGCGCGCTCAGCCTGGAATACCTGCTGGCCCTGCGCGACCGCGAACCCTTCGGTCGCGAGGCCCTGGCGCAGATGCTGCGCATCGCCGCGCGCGGCACCATGCGTTCCGGCCTGCTGGCCCTGGCCTTCCTTCCCGTGCTGTGGACGCATCTGCACGAGATGCCCGCCCTGCCCGGCGGTCTGCTCGCCGCCAGGATCATGCTGGGCCTGACCGCGGCGTGCGGACTTCTGCTCTGCCTCTGCGCCGCCGTGGTCTCGCGCAGCAACCGCCCCTGGTCGCACTCCCTGGCCGTGCACACGGGCCTGCTCACGGTCTGGCTGGGGCTCACGGCCCTTCTGAGCGTGGGCATGCTGAACTTCTACGGCATGTAGCCGCCACCCGCCCCAAAAAAGAAGCGGCCCGAAGGCCGCCTCTCGCATTCATTCCATACGCGCCGCGAACTAATCGCCGTGCGCGCCCTGCTTGGTGGTGGCCGTAGCCAGGCGGTACACCTCATGCGGATCAAGGATCAGCACCACGCTGCCGTCGCCCATGATCGTGGCGCCGGAGATGCCGCGGATCTCGAAGGTATTGAGGTACTGCCCCAGGGGCTTGATGACTATTTCCTGGCGTTCCAGCAGGCGGTCCACCACGATGCCGAGCCTGCGGTCGTTGTCGTGGATGATGACCACGGGCAGGATTTCGCGCTGGTCCGGGTTGGGCGGCAGGTCGAGGAGCTCGGAGAGCTCGATGATGCCCAGCACCTCGCCGCGCAGGGTGAGGGCCTTGCGGTGGTTCACTTCGCTCAGGCGCTCCACTTCGATCTTGGTGGTCTCGCTCACGGCGTCCAGCGGGATGGCGTAGACGTCCTTGCCCACCTGGACCATGAGGGCGTCGATGATGGCCAGCGTCAGCGGCAGGGTCAGGGTGAAGCGGGTGCCGCGTCCGACCTCGGAGTTGATTTGGATGTTGCCCTTGAGATTCTTGATGTTGGTCTTCACCACGTCCATGCCCACGCCGCGGCCGGACACGTCGGTGATCTTCTCAGCCGAGGAGAAGCCCGGAGCGAAGATCAGGTCGATGGCCTGGCGGTCGTCCAGCAGCTTGGCTTCCTCCGCCGTGACCAGGCCCTTCTTCACGCCCACCTGGCGCATCTTCTCCGGGTCGATGCCGCGACCGTCGTCCTCGACCTCGATGGCCACGGAATTGCCCTTGTGATAGGCGCGCAGCCACACGTGCCCCTTGGGGTTCTTGCCCGCGGCCACGCGCTCGTCCTCCGGCTCCAGGCCGTGGTCCAGCGAATTGCGGATGAGGTGGACCAAGGGATCGCCGATCTCCTCGCCCACGCTCTTGTCGAGTTCCGTCTCCTCGCCCTCGGTGATGAGCTCCACCTGCTTGCCACTCTTGCGCGAGAGGTCGCGCACCAGGCGCGGGAAGCGCGAGAACACCGTATGCACCGGCACCATGCGCACCTTCATGATGGTGTCCTGCAGGTCGTCGGAGATGCGCGCCATGGCGTAGGTGGTCTCGGTCAACTGCTGGGCGACTTCGGGCACGTCTTCCTGGCCTTCGGCCAGGGCGCGCGCGATCATGGAGTAGCGGTTGCGGTTGATGATGAGCTCGCCGATGAGATTCATCAGGTGGTCGAGCTTCTCGTGGTCCACGCGGATGGTGGTGGCGCCCTTCTGCGGCGGGGCCTGTCCGGCCTCAAAGGCCGCTTGGGCGGCCGTGGGCGGCGCAGGGGCGATGATCGGAGTCTTGGGAGCGGGCGCTGCTGCCTTGGGGGCCGGTGCCGGCTTGGGCGCAGGGGCCGCTTCCGCCTTGGCTTCAGGCTTGGCCTCGGGCTTGGCTTCAGCCTTGGGCTCCGGCTTCGGGGCGGCCTTGGCCGCAGGCTTGGCAACGGACTTGGCTTCCTCTGCGGGCGCTGACGCGGGCGCAGGGGCCGGCTCCGGCTTGGCCTCGGCCTTGGGTGCGGCGGCCGGGGCCTCCGCAACGGCGGCGGAACCAGGCTCCTCGCCCTTGATGCGGGCCAGGGACGCCAGCACCATGTCCTTGAGGATGGAAATCTCCTGGGACAGGATGTCGAGCATGAGCTCGAAGCCCATGTCCGACTTTCTGGCCTGGTCCACGAGCCCGGCGGTGCGCTCGGCGTAGCCCTTCACGTCCGGAAGGCCCATGTAGCCGCAGGAATTCTGCAGGGTCGTCAGGCTGCGGAACAGGCCGTCGATGATGTCGCGCTGGGAGGGATCCTTGCGCAGCATCTCCAGGGCCAGGTCCAGGCTCTTGTGCTGGTGCAACACGGTCTGCTCGAAAATGGCCAGGTCCTCGGGGTCGTAGCCCGAGCCCGAAGCAGCGGCGGGAGCGGCCGGGGCTGCGGCAGGCGCGGCAGGCGCGGCGACCTCGGGGTCGGCTTCCCACGCGGCGTCGGAAGCGGCCTCGGCACCGGAATCATCGGCGACAGGGGCAACGGCCGGGGCAGCACCGGCAGCGGGGCCCTCGAACTCCGGCGCCAGCAGGGGCAGGTACTGCTCCGGAACGGAAAGCTCTCCCGCCTCGGTGGTGGCCTGGAGCACGGCGGCCAGCACGGTGATGTCCTTGGGCGTGGCCTTGCCGTTGTCGGCGTCGATGCGGCCGAGGAGCTCCTCGATCATGTCCACAACGGCCAGCAGCAGGTCGATGGTGCCCCGGCTGGTGTGCATCTCGCCCTTGCGGACGCGGTTCAGCAGGGTCTCGGCCTCGTGGGTGAGCGCATTGAGCTCCCGGTAGCCGATGATGCCGCTGTTGCCCTTGATGTTGTGGAAATAGCGGAAGATGTCGTTGACCAGTTCGCCGCTGCCGTCCGGATTCTTCTCCAGCTCCAGCAGGCCCTGGTTCAGATTGCCCACCAGGTCGCGGGCTTCCTCAAGAAAGTCGTTCAAATGCCCTTCGCCGACGGTGGTCAGGCCGTAGGGCGTGGCGTCGAAGTCCGGTCCGGGCTCGTAGACCACATTCTGCCAGCGGATGGTCAACGGGCCGCCCGACTGCGGCGGGGTGTCCTCTGCCACCAGGTCGGCGTAGGTCTCGGCCATGGGCTCGGGCTCCGGTTCCGGTTCGGGCAGAACGTCCGCGGCTGCGGTTTCTTCTTCGTGGGCGGCGGGAGCGTGGTGCTCCGCGGCCGGGGAGGAATGCTCGCCCGCCAGGGCGCTTTCGATGCGCGCGATGATGACCGTGGTGTCCACGTCGCCTTCCTGGCCCGTGGTCTCCAGGTTCTCCACCATGGTGCGCAGGGCGTCGGTGGCGGCCAGGATGATGTCCATGATGCTGGAATTGACGGCCATGGCCCCCTGGCGCAATTCGTCCAGGATGTTCTCGGCCTTGTGCGCAAGACCATTGATCTTGTGCAGGCCAAGAAAGCCCGAGGCGCCCTTGAGGGAGTGCATGGGCCGGAAGATCTCGTTCAACAGGCCGAGATTCTCCGGGCTCTTCTCCAACTGGAGCAGATTGGGTTCTATGGTCTCCAGGTGCTCCTTGGCTTCCACGAAGAAGTCGGAGAGAATTTCTGGATCAAGGTAATCCTGGCTCATTCAGATACCTGCCTGCTCGTGTGTTTCCGCCGTGCTGCAACCACCCGCGCCGAGCGGACCAGAGGCCCGCTTCAGGGGCGCGGCGGAAATCACCCCAGGAGCATTTTAACGTTGCGGACCATCTTCTCCGGCTGGGCGGGCTTCACCATGTACAGGTTCGCGCCCAGGGTCAGTCCGGTTTCGATGTCCTTGTCCTGGCCCTCCGTGGACAGGACGATGATCGGGATGTCCCGGTAGGCCTCCTGCTCGCGGATGTTCTTGATGAAGGTGAACCCGTCCATGCGCGGCATGTTCACGTCGCTCACGATGAGGTCCACCTGCTCCGCGGCATAGAGCTTTTCCAGGCCGTCCAGCCCGTCCTCCGCCGTGGTCACCTTGAAGCCTTCCTTCTTCATGATGAAGGCGACGAGGTTCCTCACTGTCTTAGAATCGTCCACAATCAGAATATGTTTAGGCATGTGTCCTTCCCCCTTGCAGCACGACCTGGACCAGGTTGTCGATGGACAGGATACTGATGAGTTTCTCTCCGGCCTTGTAGAGGCCCATGAGCAGGTGCGCGCTGACGCCGATATTGCCTTCCACGTTCCATTCCAAATCGGCTCCGGCGGCCTTGTACATGGTGGACACCGCGCCGATCATGAGTCCTATCTGCAGCCCGCGATGGCGGCAGACCACGATGAAGCGGTCCTCCTGCTCGCCGGGGATGCCGAGCAACGTGCGCAGGCTGACCAGAGGCGTCACCCTTCCGCGCAGGTTGATGATGCCCGCGATGCACGGGGGCGCGGTAGGCAGTTGCGTGGGCTTCATGAAACGGATGACCTCCTGGATCACCGTGATGGGCAAGGCGTACTCCCTTCCCAGCAGCGAGAAGCTCACCAGCCGGATCTCCGACTGGTTGCGCATCTTCTCGTCGGAATGCTCCTCGCCGCCCTCCGGTCCGTCCACCGGGGCGATGCCCGCCACCACGTCCGAGCCGCGCGGATCAAGCCGCTTGGCCTGGGCCAGCACCTTGTCGCGTTCCACGCCAAGGTACTTGTCCAGAAAGGCTTCTTCCGCGCCGGTCAGGGCGCGTCCGGCGTCGTCCACGTCGGGCAGCCGGACATCCTCGACGAAATATTGTTCAGGCGTTTTCATGTGCAGCTATCTCTTTTGCCAGTTGCAGGTATTCCACGGCCCCGCGGGCCTTGGGGTCCACCTCGAAAATAACCTTGCCGCCCGCGCTCGACTCCCGGAACTTGGTGTCGAAATGGATCACCGTCTCGAACACGCGGTCGCCCAGCTTGTCGCGCATCAGCCGCAGTATGCGCCTGCAGGCCGCGGTGCGCTGGTCATACATGGTGGGCAGGGCCATGTAACGCACACTTTTGGGCAGCACCCGGTTCAAGAGCCGGATGGTGTCGAACAAAAGCCTGATCCCGTACAGGGCGAGAAAGTCCGTCTGTATGGGAATAAGCACCATGTCCGAGGCAACGATGGCGTTGACCAGCAGGATGCCCACATGCGGTGGGCAGTCCACGAGCACATAGTCGTAGCCTTCGCGCCTGCTCTCCAGCGCCTCGCTCAGGATGAGGCCCTTGTTCTTGCGCTCCTTCAGGTCCACCTCAAGTTCCGAGAGCCTGATGTGCCCCGGAACGAAGTCGAACCCGCCGGAAAGCCCCGTCTTGAGGATGCGCTCAAACAGCGCTCCGTCTGCATTCTCAGCCTGGAAAAGATCGTATGCCGTGGCCTCAAGCGTCTCCGGAAAGAAGGAGAGGTGCACCGAGGCGTTGGCGTGCGGGTCCAGGTCCATGACCAGCACCCGTTTGTCCAGCCGGGCCAGGGCGGCCGCCAGATTCAGCGTGGTGGTGGTTTTGCCCACCCCGCCCTTCTGGTTCGCTATGGCAATGACCCTGGCGCCCAAAACTCACCCGAACCGCTGGCCGTGCGCATCCGTTCGCAGGCGCATCAGGCCTCCTTCTTGTACATGATGGCCCCGGGGTAATGGATGGGCTTGAAGGAGCGCGTGATGTTGTGCAGCGACTCCGAGTGCCCGATGAGCAGATACCCTCCGGCCAGGAGGTTGTCGTAGAAGGCGCCGATGACCTTGCGCTTCATCTCGTCGTCGAAATAGATGATGACGTTGCGGCAGAGCACGATCTGCGAACGCTCCACCCGCTTCAGCCCGACGCGGTCGGAGAGGTTCAGCTGGCCGAAGGAGATGAGCCGCTTGAGCTCCGGCTTGACGCGAAAGTTCTCGCCGTCCTTGTCGAAGTAGCGGGCGATGATCTCCTTGGGCGTGGTGCGCAGGGTGTATTCGTTGTAGATGCCCTTGCGCGCGGCCTCGAGCACGCGTTCCGAGAGGTCGCTGGCGGTGATGCGCACGTCCCAGCTGGCCAGTTCGGCCTTGAGCACCTCGGCCACGATGATGGCGATGGTGTAGGGCTCCTCGCCCGTGGAGCAACCGGCCGACCAGATCCGCAGGCGCTTGTCGCCCTTCTTCTTGA
Source organism: uncultured Desulfocurvus sp. (assembly GCA_964446455.1). GTDB lineage: Bacteria > Desulfobacterota > Desulfovibrionia > Desulfovibrionales > Desulfovibrionaceae > Humidesulfovibrio. Next base: position 12,805 of record CAYUOW010000014.1, on the reverse strand, counting down.
GCTCGGCGATGACCTCCGAGAGGATGTTCTCCTGGAACACCTTGAGCTGCGGCGGATTGCGGTAGAAGCTGGTCTCGTTGGTGGTGATGACCTCGAAGAGCTTGGTCAGCTCGGTCTTCTTGTTGGAGTCATATTGGAGATAGTGGTAATACTCGCCGAAGCTCTTGAGGTTCAGCAGCTTCAGCCGGTTGGCCAGCCGGTTCTCAAGCAGGTACTTGCGGTTATCGGCGACGTATATGCCGCACTGGGCATAGATGAAGTCGCGCAGTTGCACGAATTCGGCGTCGCTTATCTTGAGCTCCGCCCCGACGGCTCCTGTTGTGGAGAAAAGCGCAGCCATCTACAGTTCCTTTTCCTGTTCTTCCTGAATTCTGGCGATGGCCGCTTCGGCAGCCTCCATCAACTCGTAGTCCTCGCTGTTCGAGATGGACAGCAGGGCCTGGAAGGCCGCCGTGCCGCCGATGCTGCCAAGGCACTCTATGCCGCGGATGGCCACAAGCTTGTTCGGGTATTCCAGCAGGGTCATGACATCCGGGATGGCTTCCACCACCTTGTGCTGGCCCAGCACCTCAAGGGCGCGCACCTTCACCCAGTCGTCGTCGTCGGTCAGCGCATGCCGCAAGTGGGGAACGATCTCCGGAGAGAAGCACTTGCCCATGATCTCCACCACGGTCTGGCGCACGTCGCGGCTTTCGTCCAAAAGGCGCGGTCCAAGCAGATCGAGCCAGACGTCGTTCTGGTAGCAAAGGGTGGAGATGGCCTCCAGGGCGTGCTTGCGGATGTCAGGGTTCTCGTCCTCGAGTGCGCTCTTCAAAATCTCCAGGTTGGCGGCGGCGTCGATCTTGCCCAGGGCGTACACGGCCATGAGCCGCTTCATGGGGTCCTGGCCCTGGAAGAGCTCGCGGAAGCGCTTCTGCAGGTCGTCTCCGCCGATGGCGACGCAGGCTTCCAGCGCGGCTTCCTTCACGTCGTCGTACTGGTGGTCCAGCAGGTCGAAAAGCGCATCGGAAGCAGGAACATGGCGCAGCTTCTGCCCCAGGAAACTGGCGGCGGACTTGAGCACCTTGCCGTCGTTGTGCTTGTTCAGCAGATCCATGAAGAAATCGACGCTGCCGGGACCGGCGATGCGCGCCAGAACGGCCACGATGGCCCGCTGCACCGAGATGTAGCCCTGCCAGAAGGCGTTCACGAGCACGCTCTCCACCTCCGGGGAGGAGATGCGCGCGAGGGTCTCCACCGCCAGAAGCGCGGCCTGGACATCCTCATTGCGCAGGGCGTTCTTGAGCACGGCGGTGACGCCCATCTGCGCGAGGCTGCCGACGATGGAATCCAGGCGGTCCTGGTCCTTGTCCGGGTCCAGCTTCACGGCGATGGCGAACACGCCTGCGGCGGCGTCGTCGCCGCCCATGACTGCCAGGCCGAGGATGGCTGCGTCCTGCACCTCCACCTCTTCATCCTCAAGGGCCACCAGCAGGTAGTCGCGAAAATTCTCCCGGGCGTCCTTGGGCAGCAGGTTCACCAGCTTGGCGCCCAGGATCTTCACAATGGCCTTGACGATCTTGTTGCGCAGGGCCGTGGGCGAAGACTCCATGCGGTTCAGCAGCAGGGAGACGGCCTTGACGTTGCCCATCTCGCCCAGGGCGTCGATGATCATGGAGACCACGAGTTCCGAGGAATGGCTCATGGCCTTGACCATGGCGTCGATGGAACTGGAATGGCGGATCTTGGCCAGGGCCTCGATGACGGAGTACTGAACCCATTCCTCGTCGCGCATGGCCTGGTTCAGGCACTTCGCGGCCTCGGGCAGGCCCAGGTTCCCCAGGCTCACGGCGGCCTGGTAGCGCACGTTGACCTCAGGGTCCTTCAAAAGCGCGTCGCACAGGGGGGCCACGGCCATGACGTTCCCGGCGGAGCCCAGGATGTCGGTGGCGAAAATGCGGATGTCCACATCCTCTTCCTTCAGAAGCGGGATGATGGACGAGAGTTCCTGGCCGCCCAGGGCGCGCAGGATGTCCATGGCGCCATTGCGCACAGGGGCTTCATCAGAGCGCAACAGGGGAATGACTCCAGTGACGGCCTCTTTGCCTCCGATCTGACGCAGTGCATTGTCGGCGGACTCTTGAACGCCGATGTTGCTGCTTTTCAACATCTCCACAAGAAGAGGCACCGCGTCTTCACAACGCCCCTCGCCTGCCAGATAGGCGCCTTCACGCAGCACGTCCGTCTCGGCACTTCTCAGCATCGCCAGGATTTCTTTGCAGTCAGTCATCGGCTTGAACCCCTCCAGGGTCTAGTCCAACCAGTGGATGCTGCAGGCATTTCGCCCGCCGCGGCCCGCGCGGCTTACAGGTACAAGTTATTCATGATGGCTTGGGCCATGTCATCAATATCAACAATCTCATCTGAAAGTCCAGCATCAACGATTGCTTTTGGCATCCCGTACACAACGCAGGTGGCGTCGCTCTGGGCCAGGGCGCGGCCGCCCTTCTGCTTCAAAGTGCGGATGCCTTCCATGCCGTCGTTGCCCATGCCCGTCAGGATGACGCCCAGGGCGCGGCGTCCCACGGCCTCGGCCGCGCTGCCGATGAGCACGTTGGCCGAGGGTTTGTACAGGGCGCTGGCCGGTTCGGTGCTGATCTCGAGGTCCACGCGGCTCACCAGCTGCTTGAGCAGCAGATGCTTGCCGCCCGGGGCGATGAAGGCGCAGCCGGGCTTCAGGCGGTCGCCCACCTCAGCCTCCTTCACGGCTATCTGGCACAGGCCGTCCAGGCGTTTGGCAAAGGGGCCGGTGAAGGCCGCGGGCATGTGCTGGGCGATGACGATGCTGGCGGGAAAATTCGCGGGAAAGGCGGAAAGCACCTTCTGCACGGCCGGGGGACCGCCGGTGGAGACGCCGATGACCACCACGTCGCGCTTGGGCGCGCCGCTGGGGGTGACTGTTGCCGCGGGCGTTCCGCCCCCCGCGGGCCTCGCCTCGTAACGCGACGGCGCGGGCGTGGTGACGGGGGTGAGGGGCCGGGCGACGGCGGCCGGACGCGGCCGGGAGTGCATGAGCTTGCGCGAGGCCACGATCTTGACCTTGGAGATCAGGCTGGCCTCGATCTTGACGATGTCCAGAGACACCTTGGAGAGCTGCTTGGGGATGAAGTCCACTGCGCCGAGGTCCAGGGCCTTGAGCGTAGCCTCCGCACCCTCGTTGGTCAGGGAACTGACCATGAGCACGGGCCTGGGCATCTCCATCATGATGTGGCGCAGGGCGGTGAGGCCGTCCATGCGCGGCATCTCGATGTCCAGGGTGACGACATCGGGGTTGTGCTTGCGGATGAGCTCCAAGCCCTCCTCGCCGTCCCGGGCCGTGGCGACTACGTCGATCTCCGGGTCCTTGGCCAGCATCGTGCTGATGGCCTTGCGCATGAACGCGGAATCATCGACAACAACAACCTTGATCACAAAAAGCTCCTTTGCATGACGGACGCGAAATCTGTGGCGAGAACCGTGCGTCCTCGCGAGAGAATGGAGAATGAGTCTCACATTTTCTTTAAGTTGTCCAACCAGAAGCCTTTGCGGGGCTTTGCCGGGAAATGGAAGGAAGACTGCTGAAGCCACTTGCCTTTTGGATTCGATTCAGCTAAAAGCCAGCCTCTCGACAACGGGATGTGGCTCAGCCTGGTAGAGCGCCGCGTTCGGGACGCGGAGACCGCTGGTTCAAATCCAGTCATCCCGACCACAAAGAGCAAGGGCTTACGGATACCTCCGTAAGCCCTTTTTCATTGGTGCCGCATCCGGCCCGGGTCAACTCAGGCGAGCCGCCCTGCTCCCCCTCTGGCGGTTTGCAGCGCTGTGCGGGAGGCTCATGGCCCAGGCGATGGTCTCGCCGATTCCTGCCTCAAGCTCCCGGAACCGGAAGCCGGGAAAGTGCCGCAGCAGCTTCGCGCTGTCGAGGATGGCGCTGGTGTTGTCGGAAGGCCGTCGCGGATGCAGCCGGTACTCCACCGGGCGGCCCGCGGCGGCAATGAAGATGCGCAGGAGCTCCAGGATGGAAACGCCCTGGCCGGTGCCCAGGTTGTACGTGTCGCTGGAGTCGAGGTCACGCAGTGAATGCGTCATGAGCCAAGCCGCATCGCGCACAAAGACATGGTCGCGCAGGGTGTCGTCGTCCCCGTAGACATCGATGTGCTTTCCGGCGAGGACGTGTCCTATCCACACGCCGATGACTCCTTGCCGTCTTTCCAGCAACTGGCGCGGTCCGTAGAGATTGCCGATGCGGTAGGTGTCGGCGCACACTCCAAATTTTTCGTGGAAATAGTTAAGAAAATGCTCAGAACAGAGCTTGATGATGCTGTAGGGGCTGAAGGGCTGGGCCACGGTCGCTTCATCGAGCCTGCCCGAGCGTTGGCCATATACGGCCCCGCCCGAGGAGGCGAAGACGATCTTGCGCACCCCCATTTTCGCGCACAGCTCAAAGAAACGCACAGAAGGCCGCAACTCCGCCTCAATGGCCACAAGCGGATCCGCCCAGCTTTCAACGGGCGAGGTGGAGCTGATGAGGTCGATGGCAACCTCCTGTCCCTCCAGGCTGCCAGCGACGGCGTCGGCATCCGCGAAATCGCCGAACACCACGGTGATGCTCCCCGCCAAGTGCTGCAGGTTGCGCAGGTCCCCTTCATGGGCACGGGTGAACACGGTCACGGTGTGCCCCATGGCCACAAGACGCTCCACAAGGTGCGAACCAAGAAAACCATCCCCCCCAAACACGATGACCTTACGGCGCGCTGGGCTCGTTTCGGTCGTAACGTCATGCATTCCGTTAACCTCAAAGCGTTGGAAGCGACTTGAGCACTGCGCTCTGCAATAACAGCATCAAAGAAACAAATACGATGTAGGCATTATGCACCAGAACTGTTTCAAACATCAGCAGCATGCGACACGGAAACACATACTCACAGGATGCATGCACCAGTGTTGAACACAACAAAAAAAGCATGTCAAATATGAATAAGTTTAAAATGAACACTACGCAGATGCGCAAGATGAAATGTGCATGTGCAAAAGATGTGTTGCACAATGTGGTTAGAGGCTTGGCAGCACAGGGCACAGACGCCGAGGTGGCCACAAGCTCAGGACTTTGTCCCAATCAAAGCGGGATGATCTCCTGTGGCGCGATCCTGAGCCCCTCGACAGACTGGCGGGAAAGGATTTAGACTGAAGCATGCTGACAATTCTGCTGCTCCGGCATGGCGAAATACCGCAAGTAAACCCCAGGCGTTTCATCGGCCAGCGCGACCTGCCCCTGACCGAGACGGGCCGCCGCCAGGCCGCGCACTGGGCCGAGGCACTGGCCGGGCTGCCAATTGCTGGTGCCTGGTGTTCCAGCCTCGCCCGCTGCCGCGAAATGGCCGGACTGGCCCTTGCCGGCCACCGTTTGCAGGCAACGCCCCTGGACGCCCTGCGCGAAATCAGCATGGGCTCTTGGGAAGGACTTACAGAGGATGAGGTGCGGACGCGTTTCCCCGGAGAGTTCGAGCGCCGCGGCGCGGATCTCGCCAACGTCGCCCCGGAATGCGGCGAAAGCTTTGCCCAAGCCCAGCACCGCGCCTGGAACGCCCTGGCTGGGATACTGAGCCAGGCGCAAGGGCTGGCCCTGGTGGTGGCCCACGCTGGCATCAACCGGACCTTGCTCTGCCAGGCCCTCGCCCTTCCCCTGGACCGTCTGTTCAGCCTTGGGCAAGATTACGCCGCCATGAACATCCTGACCTTCGACAAGGACTTCCCGCCCCGGATCGTGGCTCTCAACCTGCCGCCGGTTCCGGGCGCCGTGCTGCGCGGCCTGCTGCCGCAGAAGGGCCTTGCGCCTGCCTGGAGCGCCGGGTGACGCGACTCGCTGCCCTGATCCTGAGCGCCGGCGCCTCCTCGCGCCTGCCTCGTTTCAAGCCGCTGCTGCGTTTGGGGGGAAAGACGCTCCTGGCCCGCGCTGCGGAACTTTTCCGCAAGACCGCCCCAGGCCGGGTCCTCGCCGTAACCGGCTGCCGCGCCGCCGAAGTGGCTGCCGAGGCCCAGTCCTGCGGCCTGCGCACAGTGCACAATCCCCGCCACGAAGACGGCATGTTCACATCCATCGCCAAGGGGTTGGCCGTCCTGGCACCGGAGTGTGACGGCGTATTCGTCCTGCCCGTGGACATCCCTCTGGTGCGCCCGGCCACGGTGCTCGCCCTGGCCGAAGCCTTTGAGAAGACGGACGCCCCTGTGCTGCTGCCCACATTCCGGGGCCAGCCAGGCCACCCGCCGCTCATCAGGGCCGGCGCAATTCCAGACATTCTCGCCTGGTCTGGGTCGGGCGGCCTGGCCGCCGCACTGGCCGGCCAGTGCTGTGAGCAGGTCCCGGTGGCCGATGCCCAGATCCTGTTTGACGTGGACGACGACACGGCCTTTGCCGAGGCCGAGGCGCGCCTGGTCCGCCACGATATCCCGACCAGGGAGGAGGCGCTGGCCCTGCTCGATCTGCACGATGCGGGCGAGCGCGGCCATGCCCACGGCCGTGGCGTCGCCGACGTGGCTCTTGCCCTGGCCCGGGCGCTCAACGCGCGCGGCCAGGAACTGGATATGGAACTCATCGAATCCGCCGCGCTGCTCCACGACATCGCCAAGGGCCAGCCGCGGCATGAAAAGGCCGGCGGCGAACTCCTGACGGCCCTGGGCTTTGGCCGCGCGGCGGCAATAGTTGCCGCGCACCGGGACATCGACCCCACTGGCCTTGCGCGCCCCGCGGAACGTGAACTGGTGTACCTGGCGGACAAACTGGTCCGCGGCTCGGAGCGCATCCCGGTGCTGCGCAGGTTCCAGGAAAAGCTGGACCACTACGCCCAGGACGTGGCTGCCTGCCTGGCCATCCGCACACGTCAGGAACATGCCCTGGCCATGCAGCAGCTCGTCGAGGCCTGCGCAGGGCAATCCATTCAGCAAATCCTGTCGTAATCCCAGCCCCTTGCCTGTCTTTCGGGCCCACGAAGCCACCAGCACGCATGCGCTGCGCGCAACATGCTGTTTTCACACAGCTAAAACAAATGTTTTATTTTTCGTAGTCCCAAGTCTTGACAAGGGACAAACTAAAATTTAAATGCCGTTTAAATTTTGATTCTAAACTTCGTTTTGCCACAGGAGAAGCCAATGTCAGCACCCCCGGAAACCGGAACCAAGGCCCGGTTGTTGCAAGCAGGCCGCAAGGTCTTCGCGGAGCATGGTCTCAAAAACGCCACGGTCCGCGACATATGCACCCTTGCCGGAGCCAACGTGGCCTCGGTGAACTATCATTTCGGCGGCAAGGAGAAGCTCTACGTGGCGGTGCTGCAGGACTACCTCGAACGCGAGAACAAGCGCCACCCGCGTGATCTCGGCGTCACCCCGGAGAGCGCTCCGGAGGATCGCCTGCGCGCCTATGTGCGCAGCTTCCTGTTGCAGAACCTGGGCGACGGCACGCCGGAGAACGAACGCCTGGGCAAGCTGCTCACTCAGGAGTTCATCGAGCCTTCGCAGTATTTCGGCGAGATCTTCGAACGGCACTGCCGACCTGCGCACAACACGCTGCTGGACATCCTGCGCATCATGCTGCCCGGTGCGGACGAATCCACCATCAATCGCTGCTCCGAATGCATCATCGGCCAGTGCGTGCTGTTCGACTACGCCAAGGAAGCCATCAGCCGCATGCACCCGGACCTGGCGCTCAAGGCCAGCAACATCGAGCACATCACCGATTTCATCATGCAGTTCTCCCTCGGCGGGATCGAACGCATCCGTTCCACGCAGCAGCAATAGCCGCCCGGTTTGCCCCCCAGCACTTCAACTTAGATCAGGATACACACAAATGCGCATCGGCAATTCATCCAAAGTTTCGCTGCTTTTCCTCGCCATCATCCTGGCGTCCCTGGCCGGTTGCGGTCAGAGCAAACAGGCCGGCGGCCCGCCACAGGGCGCCGAGCCGGAAGTCACCGTCGTCACCATCAAGCCGGAAACGGTGACCTTGACCACGGTGCTGGCCGGCCGCACCTCGGCCTACCAGGTTTCGGACGTGCGTCCCCAGGTGGGCGGCATCATCCAGAAGCGGCTGTTCAAGGAAGGCTCCGAGGTGAAGCTGGGCGAGGTGCTCTACCAGATCGACCCGGCCACCTATCAGGCCGCCTTTGACAACGCCAAGGCCGCCCTGGCCAAGGCCGAGGCCAACGCCGTTCCCGCGCGCCTCAAGGGCGACCGCTACGGCAACCTGTCCAAGGTCAACGCCGTGAGCCAGCAGGACAACGACGACGCCCAGGCCGCCAAGCGCCAGACCGAAGCCGATGTCATTTCCGCCAAGGCCGCGCTGGAGACCGCGCGCATCAACCTTTCATACACCCGCGTCACCTCGCCCATCTCCGGACGCATCGGCAAGTCCAGCGTCACCCCCGGCGCGCTGGTGACCGCCAGCCAGGCCACCGCCCTGGCCACCGTGCAGCAGACCGACCCCATGTATGTGGATGTCACCCAGTCGAGCGCGGAAGTGCTGCGCATGAAGCGCGACCTGGCCAGCGGCAAGCTCAAGAAGTCCGGCGCGGGCGGCGCCAAGGTCAAGCTGCTGTTCGAGGACGGCACCCCCTATTCCATCGAAGGCTCGCTGCAGTTCTCCGACATCACCGTTGACCAGAACACCGGCGTCATCACCCTGCGCGCCCTGTTCCCCAACACCCGCCAGGAATTGATGCCCGGCCTCTATGTGCGCGCCGTGCTCGAGGAAGGCGTGGAAGAGAACGCCATCGTCGTGCCGCAGGCCGCCGTGAGCCGCGACAGCCGCGGTTCGGCCCAGGTCATGCTGGTCAAGGCCGACGGCGTGGTCGAGGTGCGCCAGATCACCGTATCCCGCGTGGTGGGCGACAAGTGGCTGGTGTCCAGCGGTCTGGCCGCTGGCGAGCGCGTCATCGTGGACGGCCTGCAGAAGGTGAAGCCCGGCGGCAAGGCCAAGGCCGTGGAAGCCGGACAGGCATCCGCCGCCCCGGGCGCCGCCGAAGCCAACGCCACCGCACCGGCCCCGGCCCCCGCCCCGGCCGCCGCCGCCAAGCCCGAGGTCAAGCCTGAATCCAAGCCCGAGGCCGCTCCCAAGCCAGAAACCACCCCCAAGGCGGAAGCCGCGGCCAAGAAGGAAGCGGCCCCCAAGACCGAGCCCGCCGCCAAGGCTGAAAAGGCTCCGGAGGCCCCCAAGACGGAAAAGCCCCAGGCCGCCAAGCCCGTTGCCCCGGCCAAGGCCGAAGCCCCGCAGGCCGCAAGCCAGGCGGAGAAGACCACCCCGGCCAAGGGCGTGATGAAGGAAGTCATGAAGGAAGTGATGAAGGACGAACCCAAGGGCAAGGTCCCGGCCGACAAGAGAGGCATCGTCTACTCCCCGCCCAAGGACCAGCCCTGGCCCGGCTCCACCGGCTCCGCCGCAACGTCTGAAGCCAAGTCCGAACAGTAGCAGGGAGCGGGAGCACACATCATGGCCAAGTTCTTCATCGATCGCCCGGTCTTCGCCTGGGTCATCGCCATCATCATCATGCTTGCGGGCGCGCTTTCAATCCTGAAGCTGCCCATCTCGCAATATCCCAAGATCGCGCCCACGGCCGTCACCATCAGTGCGGCGTACCCCGGCGCGTCCTCCAAGACCGTTGAGGACACCGTCACCCAGGTCATCGAACAGAAGATGAAGGGCATCGACAACCTGCGCTACATGTCCGCCACGAGCGACTCCACCGGGCAGGTGGCCATCACCCTGACCTTCGACTCGAACACCGACCCGGACATCGCCCAGGTGCAGGTGCAGAACAAGCTCTCCCTGGCCACGCCGCTTTTGCCCGAGGCCGTGCAGCGGCAGGGCATCACCGTGAACAAGAGCGCCAGCAGCTTCCTCATGATCGTGGCCCTGGCCTCCGATGACCCGAAAATGACCGGCCGCGACCTGAGCGACTACGCCTCGGCCTACCTGCTCGATCCCATCAGCCGCGTGAACGGCGTGGGCGAGGCCAGCGTCTTCGGCGCGCAGTACGCCATGCGCATCTGGCTCGACCCGAACAAGCTGAACAACTACAAGCTTCAGCCCTCCGACGTCTCCTCGGCCATCGTGGCGCAGAACGCGCAGATCTCCGCGGGCCAGATCGGCGGCACCCCGGCCCAGCCCGGACAGCAGATGAGCTTCACCATCCTCTCCCAGACCCGCCTCGAGTCCGTGGAGCAGTTCGAGAAGATCATCCTGCGCACCAACCAGGACGGCTCCACCGTGCGCCTGAAGGACGTGGCGCGTGTGGAACTCGGCAGCGAATCCTACGACACGGTGTCGCACTTCAACGGCAAGCCCTCCACGGGCATCGCCATCAAGCTGGCCACCGGCGCCAACGCGCTGGAAACCGTGAAGGGCGTCCGCGCCCTGGCGGATTCGCTTTCCACGACCTTCCCGGCGGGCATGCGCATCGTCTTCCCCTATGACACGACCCCCTTCGTGCGCGTCAGCATCGAGGAGGTCATCAAGACCCTGGCCGAGGCCATCGTCCTGGTCTTCCTGGTCATGTACCTCTTCTTGCAGAACATGCGCGCCACCATCATCCCCACCATCGCGGTGCCCGTGGTTCTGCTCGGCACCTTCGGGGCCCTGGCAGCCTTCGGCTTCTCCATCAACACGCTGACCATGTTCGGCGTCGTGCTGGCAATCGGCCTACTGGTCGACGACGCCATCGTCGTCGTGGAAAACGTCGAACGCATCATGACCGAGGAAGGCCTCTCGCCAAAAGAGGCCACGAAGAAATCCATGGGCCAGATCACCGGCGCCCTGGTGGGCATCGCCCTGGTGCTCTCCGCGGTGTTCATCCCCATGGCCTTCATCAGCGGCTCCTCCGGCGTCATCTACCGCCAGTTCTCGCTGACAATCGTCTCGGCCATGGCCCTGTCGGTCATCGTGGCCATCGTGCTCACTCCGGCGCTCTGCGCCACGTTCCTCAAGCCCATCCACAAGGGCGAGCACCACACGCATACACAGCACGGCTTCTTCGGCACCTTCAACCGCCTGTTCGACAAGGGCAGCGCACGGTACCGCAACGGCGTGTCCGGGCTGCTCCTGCGGCCCAAGCGGGTCATGCTGGTCTACCTCGGCATCATCGTCGCACTGGGCCTCTTGTTCATGCGCCTGCCATCCTCGTTTCTGCCCGAAGAAGACCAGGGCGTCATCTTCAGCCTGATCCAGCTGCCCGCGGGCGCCACCCAGGAAAGCACCATGAAGGTGCTGGAACAGATGGAGCATCACTTCCTGGAAAAGGAAAAGTCGACGGTCAGCTCGCTGTTCACCGTGGCCGGCTTCAGCTTCGCCGGACGCGGCCAGAACGCTGGTCTGGCCTTCATCCAGCTCAAGCCCTGGGACGAACGCAAGGGTGAGGCGGCCAGCGCCAAGGCCGTGGCCAACCGGGCCATGATGGCCTTCTCCCAGATCAAGAGCGCCAACGTGTACGCCTTCCTGCCCCCGGCGGTCATGGAACTCGGCAACGCGTCGGGCTTCGACCTCTTCCTGCAGGACCGCGCGGGCCTGGGCCACGAGGCCCTGATGCAGGCGCGCAACCAGCTCCTGGGCATGGCCGCCAAGAACCCGTCCCTCATGGCCGTGCGCCCCAACGGCATGGAGGACACGCCCCAGTACCAGATCGACATCGACCAGGCCCGGGCCGGCGCCTTCGGCCTGTCCCAGGCGGAGATCAACACCACGCTGTCCACGGTGCTGGGCGGCAGCTACGTCAACGACTTCATCGACCGTGGCCGCGTGAAGAAGGTCTACGTGCAGGGCGACGCGCCCTTCCGCATGATGCCCGAGGACATCAACCTCTGGTACGTGCGCAACACCAAGGGCGACATGGTGCCCTTCTCGGCCTTCTCCTCCGGCCGGTGGACCTACGGTTCGCCGCGCCTTGAACGCTACAACGGCATGTCCGCCGTCGAGGTGCTGGGCATGCCCGCCCCGGGCCTGAGCTCCGGCCACGCCATGGCGGCCATCGAGGAAATTGCGGCCAAGCTTCCGCCGGGCATCGGCATCGAATGGACGGGCCTGTCCTACCAGGAGCGCATGAGCGGCTCCCAGGCCCCGGCGCTCTACGCCATCTCCATCCTGGTGGTCTTCCTGTGCCTGGCGGCCCTGTACGAGTCCTGGTCCGTGCCCACGGCGGTCATGCTCGTGGTGCCGCTGGGCGTGGTGGGCGCGGTGCTGGCCACCTTCGCCCGCGGCCTTACCAACGACGTCTACTTCCAGGTGGGCCTCTTGACCACCATCGGCCTGGCCGCCAAAAACGCCATCCTCATCGTGGAATTCGCCAAGGACCTGGTGGGGAAGGGGCACGGCCTGCTGCACGCGACCATGGAAGCCGCGCGCCTCAGACTGCGGCCCATCCTCATGACCTCCCTGGCCTTCATCCTGGGCGTGCTGCCCCTGGCCATCAGCACCGGCGCGGGCTCCGGCAGCCAGCGCGCCATCGGCACCGGCGTCATCGGCGGCATGCTCACGGCGACCTTCCTCGGCATCTACTTCGTGCCGGTGTTCTTCGTCATCGTGTACCGCTTCGCCATGCGCAAGAACAAGCCCGCGCCCGCGATGGCCGCAGACGCGCCCCTGGAAGCCACCATGGCAACCGAGAACACGGACCAGACCGCCAACGACGCCGCCCCCGGCGACGACAACTCCCGCGAGGTGAAGTAATGCGATCCAAGCGAAACGCCTTGGCTGCGGCCTGCCTGGCCGCCCTGCTCCCGGTGTTTGCGGGGGGCTGCACCATGGCCC
>CAYUOW010000013.1:16955-45989 GCA_964446455.1 uncultured Desulfocurvus sp. | reverse complement strand
TCTTGGAAGCGACTTCCTTGACCATCTGGGCGCCCATGTTCTCGAACTTGTCCTCGAGGTCGATCTCCTTGGCGACGGTGACGCCGTCCTTGGTGATGGTGGGAGCGCCCCAGGACTTCTGGATGACCACGTTGCGGCCCTTGGGGCCCAGGGTCACTTTCACGGCATCGGCAAGGGTGTCCACGCCGATTTTGAGCCCGGCGCGGGCGGCTTCGTCAAAGCGGATGGTCTTGGCCATATCTTTCAGTGCTCCTTAAGTGGTGATGTTGAGCGCGAAGCGCTTATTTCTCGATGACGGCCAGGATTTCTTCCTGGCGCATGATGACGCACTCTTCGGCGTCCATCTTGAACTCGGTGCCGGCGTATTTGGCGAAAAGCACCACGTCGCCCTTCTTCACCTGCATCTTGACCTTCTCGGTGCCGGGGCCGGCGGCCACCACGGTGCCGCGCATGGGGCGCTCTTTGGCGCTATCGGGGATGTACAGGCCGCCAGCGGTTTTCTCTTCTTCGGGCAGGCGCTTGATGATCACGCGATCGTGCAACGGGGAAAGCTTCATGGGAACTCCTCCATTAAAATATGTGGTGTATTTGCCGCGCCGGACCGGTCGGCTGAAGCGCCGTGCGGCATGACGGGCGGTCCGGCTTGGGCCATGGAAAGATAAGCAGGTGGCGGGGGATGTCAACGCCATGGGGCGAGTTTTTCTGCACGGCGCCGAGGGGCATATAATACCCACGGTATAGCTTGCACTAAAAATACGTACATGGTACGCACTCCGCAAACTCCGGCATGTCGGCTGTTTTCGGCATGGTGCCAGCGGCTTTGGCGGGCCGGGGGTGGGGGAAGACATGAAGGGTTTATGCAGATGCGTATGGTTGATCATGGTGATGAGCGTGGCGCTGGGGGGGTGCGTCACGCTCAAATCGGTGACGGACTATTCCGCCGCCTCGCGCAAGACCCTTGAGGGCGTGCAGACGGTGGGCAGGGATTACTCAGCCTCATGCCTGCGAATGCAGCAGTACAAGGCCCTTCCTGCGCATGGCCCGGCGATGTGCGTGAAGGAGAAGATCGCCGCAAAAGGCATAGCGGACGCGGCCCAGGCTTTTGATGCCTACATGTCCGGCCTGGCCGCCCTCGCTGCGGACGACACCGTCGGCTACGATTCGCAGATTGATGGCCTTGTGGCGTCCGTCAAAAACGCGAACATCATGCCAAACAGCCAAGTCGAGGCCATTGGCGGGCTGGCCAAGATCCTGTCCAGGGCGGCGCTGGACGGCTACAAGCAAAAGCAGCTCAGGATCTACCTCGATGAGGCCGACCCTCATGTGAGCATAGCCTCCAAGGCCCTGGCCGATGTCGTGGGAAAGCTCTACGCCCTGTACATCAAGGGCGAGCTGGAAAAGTGGGATATCGAGTACACAGACCTGGAGCGTTCGCAAAAGAAACTGAAGCCGCTGGAATGGCAGATCTACGCAGACAGGAAGTGGCCGGAGCGTGTGGAGCTTGAAGCCAAGATCGCAGCTGCCGACTCCCTGGCCAAAAGCATGCTGGCCATAGGCACGGCCCACGCCGAATTGCGCACGAATGCCGACAAGCTGGACGCCAAGGAATTGAGCGCCCTCATCAAGGCCTATGTGGACGCCACCCTTCCGGTGATCAAGGAAGTCAAGGAAGCTTTCAAGTAGGAGGTCGAACATGGCAGAGCAACTCACCCCCGCTGATATGCACAACCTTGCGGAAGCGTACTATACGTTCGCAAAAGCCCTGCGGCAGTATCGCGCCGATCACTGGGACGAGTTGACGGATGCGGACCGCGAAGAGTTGAAGCGTCTGCATCTCATGCTCATCGACACGTCCAGAGGTCTTGTCACCGACGCGGTCATCCAGAGCATCCTGGCCATCGGGCCCTCGGTCGCGGTGCTGATTGCGTGTTCCGCAGGCCTGAAGCGCGCCGCGGAGACGATCGCAAACATCCGGAAGGGCATAGAACTGGCGGCCAAGGCCATCGCGCTGGTTACGGAAATTTCCATTGCCGCGGCAACCGGAAATGTTCCCGGCCTGATAGCTACGGCTGGCGAGGTTTTGCGTCTGGCGGATGAAGTGACGCGGTAGCAGGGGCGGCTCCGCCCCCATTGAAAAAGGGCCGCGGACGCCTTCGCGCCCGCGGCCCTCATCACGGCCGGCAAATTTCCTACAGGCTCTTTTCCAGCTCGACGCCGTTGGCCTTCACGAATTCGCGCACCTGATGCAGGTTGTGCAGGTCGAGCTTCTTCATGAAGTTGGCGCGGTGCTTTTCCACCGTGCGGGTGGAGAGAAAGAGCTTCTCGGCGATTTCCTTGTTCTTCATGCCCTGTAGCACCAGCTGCAGGATGTGCCTCTCGCGGGAGGTGAGGCCCTCCAGCGGGGAGGTGCGCTCCGGGCGGCTGCTGCGCAGGTAGCCGGTGATGAGCGTGGCCGAAACCTCGGGGCTCACGTAGGCCTCGCCCCGGCACACGGCGCGGATGGCGGTGAGCAGGTCCTCGGCGCTGGCGGCCTTCACTACGTAACCGTCCACCCCGGAATCCAGGGCGGCATGGAGGTAGTCCTCGCTTCTATGCGCGGTAAGGGCGATGATGCGCGCGTCCGGGAAGTCGCGCTTGATGGCCTTCACGGCCACCATGCCGTCCACGCCGGGCATGGAAAGGTCCATGAGCACGATGTCCGGGCGGAGTTCCTTGTACATGCGCATGGCCTCGCGGCCATCCTGGGCCTCGCCCACGACCTGGCACAATCCCTGGGTTTCCAGGTAGGCCTTCAGGCTCTGGCGGAGCAGGGCGTGGTCTTCGGCCAGCAACACCTTATAGTGTTTGGTGTCCACTTGTTCTGTCATGTCTTCTTACCTTCTCATTGATTCTGAGGCTGTCTTCACCCGCCCTCGCGCACCGTTATACGCACGGAATGGTACGCAGTCAAGAAAACTGGCTACGCATAAACCTAGCTTTTTAGTCGTGTATCAACATGAATTGACTAATCATTATCTTTTAGGCAAAAATTGACGCAATGAAGATCATCATCGCCCTGCTCATCGCCCTGCTCTGTCTGCCGGAAAACGGCTGGACCTACCTGGCCCGCGTGAAGAACGTGCACGACGGGGACTCCATCGCGGTCTACGGCCCGGACGAACAGATCGTGAACGTGCGGCTCTACGGCATCGACGCGCCGGAGTTCAAGCAAGCCTACGGCTACCAGGCCAAGACCCGGCTGCGCAAACTGGCCTCGCGCCAGACCCTGGACATTGAGCCCGTGGACACGGACCGCTATGGCCGCACAGTGGCCCTGGTGCGCGCAAAGGACGGCACCCTGCTGAACGAGGTGCTGGTGACCGAAGGACTGGCCTGGGTGTATGAGCAGTATTGCCACAAGGACATCTGCCAGCACTTGAAGGAGCTGGAGGACCAGGCCCGGCAGGAGCGCCGGGGCCTCTGGACCGACCCAGACCCCCAGCGCCCCTCCGACTGGCGCAAGCAGCACAAGACCGAGGAGTGGTACGCCGCCCCGGTGCGGGCCATGAAAAAGCTCACCCGCAAGATCACGGGCGTCTTCAAGTAGCCGGGCTACAGCTTGCTCTTGAGCACGATGTCCGTGATGGGACCGCGGCTCTTCTCTCCCTTCAGCACCATGTGCGCGTAGTTCTTGAAGCCCTTCAGCTTCTTCACTGTCCAGTTCAGGCCGTTGTTGCTCTCGTTCAGGTAGGGGTTGTCCACCTGGCGCGTATCGCCCAGGCAGATGCACTTGACCCCCTCGCCCATGCGGGTCAGGAGCGCGCGCGTCTCCCCGCGCGAGAGGTTCTGCATCTCGTCCACGATGACCACGCAGTTCTCCAGGTTCATGCCCCGGATGTAGGCAATGGGCTGGATGATGAAGCGCTTGGGATTGAGCTTCAGCACGTCGGCCTGGGAATCCTGGAAGATGCGGTTGGCGGGCCGGATCTCGTGCAGCTTGAGCAGCAGGTCGGTGATGTAGCGCACGTAGGGGCCCATCTTCTCTTCCACGTCGCCGGGCAGAAAGCCCATCTTGGCGCCGATCTCCACCACAGGCTTCACCAGGTAGATGCGCTTGAACGGGTTGTCCTTGCGCTCCAGCGTCAGGTACAGGGCAGCGGCCAGGGCCAGGTAGGTCTTGCCGTACCCGGCCTCGGACTGCAGCGAGACCAGGTCGATGCGCGGGTCGAGCATGAGCTCCAGCGCCAGGTTCTGGTACACCGTGCGCGGCTTGAGCCCCCAGATTTCGTGGTTGTAGCCGATGGCCTTGGGGCCGTCCGGGCCGTGGAACACGGGGATGCCGTTCTCCCAGCGGAAGGAGTTGGCAACGGGCTCCTCGCCCTCCTCCACGAAGCCGGTGTAGATCTGCGATTCGCTCTGAAACGGCACGGAGTCGCGGTAGCCCTCGCAGGGGATGCCGGACACGCGGGCCTTGAGCTGCAGGATGCGGTCGTTGGTGACGAGAATTGGCTCGGAAAGCGGGTGGTGCGTGATCTCGCGCAGGATGCGGTCGTCCGGGGATTCGTCCGTGGCGAGCGGCAGGGCGCTGCCGCCAGGGGGAAAGATGTGCACGTCCGGGTCGGAGAGGATGGTGGTGACGGCCTGGGACACCACATGGCCCAGGCGGGGGTCGCGCTTCAGGCGGTCAAGTTCCGTCAGCACGGTGTACGGAATGTGGATATTGTTGTCCTGGCCGTTGCGCAAGGCCTGGACGCATTTCGGATTCTCAATGAGCACGTTGGTATCGAGCACGAAATTTTTCGAGGCCATCAGGATCCCTTGGGCTGGTGGTTTCGGCCCCTGGGCGCGGGCCGACAGGGTCCCCTGTCGTCGTGCTAATAGTTTGATTTGTTACGCTTCCTCACCTCCCGAATGCGACACTTCGCCTCTTGGCTTTAAAGATTCTCTAAACATTCGCGCGGCAGAAATCCAGCGCATTTTGACGTCGCCCCTGCAACGATGCTGTGACGGCGCATTTCCCTAGCAGCAGGACTTCCTGCCCCGTTTGCCCGCAGCATGGTGCGGGGTCGCAGGCAGAATCGCCACCGGGGCCCGGCCCGGCGGCAAGAGCCCCTCGCGCGCCAGGTCCATGAAGGCGGCCAGGGGCGGGGAAAGCCACTTGTCCCGGTGGCGGATCATGAGCACCGCCGTTTCCAGCTCGCCCTCGGCCCAGGGCAACACCGCCAGCCGCCCGGCGGCCACATCGTCGGCCACGGCCACGGCAGGCAGAATGCTCACGCCCAGGCCTCCTAGAACGCTGCCGCGCAGGGCCGCCGCGCTGGCGAACTCCACTCCGGCCGCGCGCTCCACGCCAGCCTCGTCCAGCAGATCCTCGAACATGCGCCGGTAGGAACAGTCCGCCTTGGAGAGCACCAGGGTCTCGCCGCGCAGGTCCGCCGGGCCGATGCTCTTGCGTCCGGCCAGCCGGTGCCCCGAAGCGCAGACCAGCACCAGCCGCTCCACGCCCAGGGCCTCCACCAGCAGGTCACCGCCGCGCACGCCCTCGGCCATAAGAAAGGCCAGGTCCGTGACGCCCTGGCGCAGGTCCTTTTCCAGGCCCTCCATGGTGCAGGAGGTGAGGCTCAGGCTCACATGCGGGAACCGCTGGCGAAAGCGGCTGATGACCACGCCCATGCGCCAGGCGCACAGCGACTCGGGCACGCGCACCGTGAGGCTGCCGCGCGCCTCGCTCTCCCCCGCCACCCAGGCCCGGGCCTCGTCCTCCAGATCCAGCATCTTCACCGCGCAGTCGCGCAGGCGCTCCCCGGCCGGGGTGAGGGCCACGGTGCGACCCAGGCGCTCGAAAAGACGCACTCCCAGGTCTTCCTCCAGCGCGGCGATGCGTGCCGAAACCGTGGACTGGGCCGCGTGCACCTCCGCGCCTGCGCGGTGGAAACTCAAAAGCCGCGCCACGGCCAGAAAGGTCTTCAAGTCCCGCAGTTCCACCCGGCCTCCGTGTGCGTTCGGTTTTTCCGTTCAGCCGCATCCAAAACAATCGTTGGACCCGATTGCATCTCACGACTAATCGGTAAATCGAAGTCTGCAAAACGTCAATGCGCTGTGGCGCACAGGAGGATGTCATGAACAGTCAGGAAGTGGACAAGCGGGCGGTGGAGCTTATGGAAAGCGGCCTGCACTGCGCGGAAGCAGTGCTGGTGGCGGTGCTGGAAGGCCAGGGGCTGCCCACGGACATGGCCCCGCGCGCGGCCTCGGCCTTCGGGGCTGGGGTGGGACGCAGCAAGAAGGGCCTGTGCGGAGCCCTGAGCGGCGGGCTCATCGCCCTCGGCATGGTCCAGGGCCGCGACAGCGCCGACGAGTCCTGGAACGACGTGGCCGCCCGGGCCGACGCGGTGCGCCGCTGGTTCGTCGAGGCCTTTGGCTGCAGCCGCTGCGAGGTGGTGCTGGAGAAGCTGAGCCCGCAGGAGGGCAACGAACTGTGCATCGGGCTCACCGGGCGCACGGCGGCGAAGTTCCACGAGGTGCTGAACGCCCCGGTGACGGCGAAGGCCGGGGCCTGCGGCTGCGGCTGCACGGCCCAGGCGGCCGCCCCGGCGCAGAGTTCCGGCTGCGGATGCGGGCAGGGGTAAGCGGGAAAAGGCGGCAAGGGGCGCTGCCCCTTGACCCCGCCAGGGGGTATGCACCCCCTGGACCCGCGTATAGGTGGGGATGACATCGGCAGGGCCATAAATCCCTCGATTTCCGGGCGGGCTGTTGCGACGCAAGCGCCGCAACAGCCCGCCCGGGTAATTATGAGGGAAACGCCCGGTGGAAGTGTTGGGCCGGGGGCTTCCCCATCCGTGTCATCTGCGTTCGAGATGCCGTTGGAAACGCCTCCGGCCCGACACCTCCGCAGGCGAAACGGCCGGGTTCGAACGTCTGTTCGAACCCGGCCGTTTCGCCTGCCATGAGGGGGTCTGGGGGGAATCATTCCCCCCAGAAAAAACTCTTCTCTCCCCTCTGCCCGACCCCCTACTCCACCGCCTCGGTGTCCTCGGGCTCGTGGTCGATGACCTCGTCGGTCTCGGCCTCCAGTTCGTCCTCGGCCGCAACGGCCTTTGGCGGGCGGGTGAAGGGCGCGGGCTTCTCCATGCAGCGGGCAAAGACCAGGAAACCGGTGTGCGCCACCATGCGGTCTTCCGGCCGCAGGCGGTCGGCCACGGTCTTGTAGCGCCGCACCAGGATCTCCAGCACCTCGATCTCGGTGAAGGGCCCTTCGTCCAGGCCGCGCAGCAGGTCGCTCACCTGGTTGCAGGTGGGCAGCAGGAAGCCGCACATGGCTCCTGGGCGCACGGCGGGCGGAATGTGCTGCAGCACGTCCTGGGGCACGCGCACGTCCAGGAACAGGGCGTCGGCGTCGGTCTGCTCGAAGCCGGTCTCCTCGATGTCGGCCAGGTGCTGGGTGACGCGGTGCGACAGGCCCACGCGGGCCAGGTTCTTGGCGGCGTTCTTGTAGAACTCCTCGCGGCGCTCGTAGGTGTAGACCATGCCGGTATCGCCCACGTAGGTGGCCAGCGCGGTGGTGAGCCCGCCGGAGCCGGTGCCGGTCTCGATGACGCGGCAGCCCGGGGTGATGCCGAGCTTCAGCAGCAGGTAGCCGATCTCCTTGGGGTACATGATCTGGGTCTGGCGCTTGACGCCCTTGATGAGTTCGTACACCGTGGGCTTCAGCACGCGGTACGGGTGGCCCAGGTGCGAGCGCACGATGCCGCCGAAGCCGGCCTCGGCGATGTCGCTCATGAGGATGCGGCCGTCGTGGGTGTGGATCTCCTTGGCGAGGTCCAGCACCTGCATGAAGCGCTTGCCTTTGGGGCTGATGACCAGCACGAGCTGTCCAGGTTCGATCATGTGTCCTCCGGGTGCGGGGGCGGCGGTTTGCGCCGCGCCGCGAAAGTCGTCGATTGCGTTGCCCTGGGCCTACAGGGCGCATCCGTTTGCGTCAAGCCGGGAGATTTGGAGAGGAACGTAGGAGTGGAAGCGGCATTGCGTCATGTTTTTGGCCCGGTGATGTCCGGGCGGCTGGGCCGGTCCCTGGGGCTGGACCTCCTTGGCGCGCGCGTCTGCTCCATGAACTGCGTGTACTGCGAATCCGGCGCGCTTGAGACCCTGACCCTGAAGCGCGCGCCGTACGTGACGGCCCGGGAACTGCTGACCGAGCTGCGCCAGTGGGAGGCCGGACGCCTGGAGCGCGGCGAGCCCCTGCCTGATGTCGTCACCCTGGGCGGCATGGGCGAGCCCACCCTGAACAGCGAGATGCCGCAGATCATCGAAGGCGTGCGGGGTATCCTGCCCGGCGTGCCCGTGGCGGTTTTGACCAACGCCAGCCTGATGACAGATGCCCAGGTGCGCGCGGAACTGGCGGAAGCCGACATGATCCTGCCCAGCCTGGATTCCCTGGTGTCGGAAGAGTTCGCCCGCGTGAACCGGGGGCACCCGGCGCTGGACCCCAAAGCCGTTGCGGACGGCATCCTGGCCTTCCGGCGGGAGACGGCGGCCCTGCGGGCAAGCGGGCGGATCGGCAGCCAGCCCAGGCTGTACCTGGAAGTGCTGCTGGTGGCGGGCGTGAACGACAGCCCCCGCAACCTGGAACTTTTGACTGCCTACTGCAACGAACTGCAACCAGACCGCGTGGACGTGACCACCCTTTCGCGCCCGGGCACGGAAGCCTGGGCAAGGCCTGTGGACGCGGCCACCCTGGCGCGCTGGCGCGCGGCGCTGGCAGCCTACGCCTCACCCCAGGCGGAGGAACAGGCGAAAGAACAGACAATACGAGCCGCCACAGAACGCGCCGGGCTTGCAGGACGGGCTGAAAAGAGGCAAGAACAAGTCGAGGGCATAGCCCTGGCCGAGGCCAGCGCGCGCATTCCGGCAGCCATCCTGGCATCGGTGGCGCGCAGGCCGCAGACGACGGCGCAGCTCGCGAGCGCGCTTCTTGCAGACGCGGAGACAGTGGAGCGCGCCCTGTCGGAGCTTTTGGCCCAGGGCCTGGTGGAGGAAGTCCACCGGGAAACGGCCGCCACGGACCAGCCAGCCGCAGACGTCTACTATCAGGCGCGCGGCTAGAAGCAGTCCCGGGCCGGGCCCCCACGAGCAGGACCTGCTGCCGCATTGTGCGCGCAGGCCGAATTTCTTAAATTTTCTATGGACCGAGGTTCTTTCATGACCGACTCCCACGACGACCGGCCTTCCGGCCAGGCTGATTCCGCACAGGCCCCAGCGGCCACATCCCAGACAGACAAAGCCCTTCACGCAGAGGGCCAGGGCGAGGGCCAGCAGCCGGAAGGCAAGAAGCGCTCGCGCGGCAGGCGCGGCGGCCGCGGCCGCAAGCGCAAGCCCGCGGCCCAGATCGAGGGCCAGCTGCCGGAAACCCAGCAGCCCGCTGCGCAGCCCAGCCAAAACAGCAGGCAGCAGGCTCCCAACGCGGGCGGCCAGCAGCGCAGCAGCGAAGCCCAGGCCATAGACGCTGCCTTCGGCATCGGCGAGGGCGCGCGCGCAAGCGACGCCGCCCCGGCCGCCAACGCCGACAACCGGCCCGAAGCCAGATCCGGCGGCACAGCCGATGGCTCGGCCGATGGTCAGGCCGCCAAGCCCAAGGGCCGTTCGCGGCGCGGGCGCGGGCGCGGCAAGTCCAAGTCGGCGGAACCGGCTGCGGATGAAGCCATGGGCGCCCCGGAGGACTACTGCGAGGACGGCGTGGCCGAGGAGGCCGAGGCCCAGGGCAAAACCGTGGACTGCAAGAAGAAGCGCAAGAAGATGTTCATCGGCGTGCTGCCCGGCGAGCTGGTGGAGGTGGTGCTGACCGAGGACGGCGCGGTGCAGGAGTACTACGTCGAGATGCTGCACCAGGCCAAAACCAAGGGCAACATCTACAAGGGCTACATCCACAACATCGACTCCGCCCTGCAGGCCGCGTTCATCAACTACGGGGCCGAGCGCAACGGCTTCCTGCAAATCGACGAGGTGCACCCGGAATACTACCAGGGCTCCTACCCGCTCAAGAAGGGCCAGCGCTTCCCGCTGATCCAGAAGGTGCTGAAGGCCGGGCAGGAGGTGCTGGTGCAGGTGGTGAAGGAACCCACCGGCAAGAAGGGCGCCTTTGTCACCAGCTATCTTTCCCTTCCCGGCCGCTACTTCGTGTACACCCTGGGGCGCGACCAGCAGGGCGTCAGCCGCAAGATCGAGGACGAGAAGGAACGCGAGCGCCTGAAGAGCTGCATCGACCAGATCTCCCCACCCGACGGCGTGGGGCTCATCGTGCGCACCGCGGGCATCGGCCGCGCCAAGACCGAGCTCATGCGCGACTACAAGTACCTGCACCGCCTCTGGGGCGACATCCGCAAGAAGGTGCAGAGCGAGAAGGCCCCGGCCCTGGTCTACAAGGAGATGGAGCTTTCCGTGCGCGCCGCGCGCGACTACCTGACCCAGGAAGTCAGCGAGGTCTGGGTGGACGACCCGGACACGGCCGCGCAGATCCGCGAATACGTGGCGCTCGCCTTCCCCAAGAGCCCGGACATGGTCAAGGTCCACACCGACCACGACCGCACCCTGTGGGAGCGCTTCGGCCTCACCAAGCAGGTGGAGCAGATCTACTCCCGCGAGGTCACCCTGCCCTCGGGCGGGCGGCTGGTGTTCGACCACACCGAGGCCCTCACCAGCGTGGACATCAACTCCGGCAAGATCGGCGGGGAGCAGAGCTTCGCCAAGATGGCGTTGAAGACCAACAGCGAAGCCGCCCTGGAGATCGCCCGGCAGCTGCGCCTGCGCGACATCGGCGGCCAGATCGTCATCGACTTCATCGAGATGAAGGACAACAAGCACCTGCGCGAGGTGGAGAAGGTCATGCGCCAGGCGCTCAAGACCGACCGCGCCCGCACCGACGTGTCCGGCATCTCGCCCTTCGGCCTCATGGAGCTGGTGCGCCAGCGCCTGGGCTCCTCGGCCATCAGCGTGTCCACCGAGCCCTGCCCCTGCTGCGGCGGCACGGGCATACGCCGCAACCTGGAATGGCAGGCCATGCAGGCCATGAAGACCATCCACCGGCTGCTGCGCAGGCCCGGCTGCCCCAACCCCCTGCAGGTGCCCGTGGGCCAGGAGCTGGCCATCTACATGCTGAACAACAAGCGCGAGCTGCTTGTGGAAATGGGCGCCCGCGTGGACACCCGCGTGGAGATCGTCGTCGACCCCAAGCTGCCGTAGGCCGAAGCGGCGGCAAGAATCTGCCGCCAAACCCAGCAAAGGGGGACACATGGAAGCCCTGGTCACCCTGCTGTTCTTCGTGGCCCTGTGGGGCCTGGCCCTGGCGCTGAAGCGCCTTGCGCCGCGCTCGCCGGATCTGCGCAAGCTTTCCCAGGCGCTGACCGGCGGCCCGCCCGTCGACCCTACCGGAGGTGAGCCCCTTCAGAAGCCGCCGCCAGTGGACCCGGCCCAGCCCCCGGCTGCGGCTGCCCCGGCAACCCCGGAAGCACAACCAAGCACAACGACAAAGCCGTGAACACTCCGCCGCCTGACAACGCCATCCTGCTCCACGCCTGCTGCGGGCCGTGCAGCATCACGCCCGTGCTGCGCCTGCAGGACATGGGGCTCGTCCCCACGCTGTACTTCTACAACCCCAACATCCATCCCCTGCCGGAGTACCTGCGCCGACGCGAGGGCCTGCTGGCCGTGGCCCAGCGCCTGGGCGTGGAGGTCATCCTTCCGGACCAGCACAACCCGGCCGACGCCGAGCCCGATGTCTGGCTGGCCGCCGTTGCCGGGCTGGGCGCGGGCATGTCCGACATGGCCCGCCGCTGCCCCCTGTGCTACGACCTGCGCCTGGAGCGTGCCGCAGCCTACGCGCGGGAGGCGGGCTTCACGCGCTTCAGCAGCACCCTGCTCTACAGCAAGTACCAGAACCACCAGGCCATCCTGGACGCGGGCCTGCGCCACGCCGGGCCGGACCTGCTGTTCCTGGGCGAGGACTTCCGCCCCGGCTGGGACGAGGGCATCCGCCTGTCCAAGGAGTGGGAGATCTACCGCCAGCCCTATTGCGGCTGCCTGCTCTCCGCCCACGACCGCTACCGCAAGGCCGTCCGGCTCAAGGCCTAGACCCGCCAGTCCGCGAGCGTGTTGCCTTCCGGACCGCAAACAGGCTACAGCCCAAGTATGCGCGTCCTCATCCTGCACCAGAACTTCCCGGGCCAGTTCCGGCACATCGCCCAGCATCTGGTCCAGACCGGGCACGAGGTCCTCGGTGTGGGCGCCAAGGAAGCCCCGGGCCTCAAGGGCGTGCCCCTGCTGCGCTACGAGATCAAGACCCAGGCCAAGCCGGGCCACCGCTACCTGGGCACCATCACCAAGGCCGCGCAGTATGGCGAGATTGTCGCCAGGGCCCTGCAGGAGCTGGGCAAGAAGGGCCACCCGGAACCGGACGTCATCCTGGCGCACCCCGGCTGGGGCGAGGCGCTGTACGTGAAGGACGTGTTCCCCAAGGCCCGGCTGGTGTCGCTGTTCGAATTCTACTACCACGCCAGCGGCGTGGACGTGGGCTTCGACCCGGGGCCCGAGGGCGGCGGCGAGGCGGACCTGAACCTTGCTGCCACCCTGGCCTCGCGCAACCTGCTGCACCTCATGAACCTGGAGCGCTGCGACGCGGGCGTTTCGCCCACGGCCTGGCAGCGCTCGCTGCACCCGGAAACCTACCAGCCCAAGATCAGCGTGGCCCACGAGGGCATCGACACGGCCTTCATGGCCCCGGACCCGGCGGACCGCTTCACCCTGGCGGATGGCCGCGTGCTGAAACCCGGCGACCCGGTGCTGACCTACGTGGCCCGGCACCTGGAGCCCTACCGGGGCTTCCACGTGTTCCTGCGCGCCCTGCCGGAAATCCAGCGCAGAAACCCCGATGCCATCACGGTCATCGTGGGCGGCGACGGAGTGAGCTACGGCCGCAAACCCAAGGACGCCCCCAACTGGCGGGAGAAGCTGCTGGCCGAGGTGGGCGCACGGCTCGACCTGTCACGCGTCATCTTCACCGGGCAGCTGCCCTACGCGGCCTACCGGTCGCTTTTGCGGATCTCGGCCGCGCACGCCTACCTCACTTACCCCTTTGTGCTCTCCTGGTCCGCGCTGGAGGCCATGGCCTGCGGCTGCCTCATGGTGGCCTCGAACACCCCGCCGGTTGCCGAGGTGATGCGCCACGGCGAGAACGCCCTGCTCTTCGACTTCTTCGACCAGGACGGCCTGGCCGCGCGGGTGACGGACGCGCTGTCGCGCCCGCAGGACTTCGCCGCCCTGCGTGAAAACGCCCGTCAGACAGTCGTCCAGGACTATGGCATCGAGCGGGGCATCGCCCGGTATATGGCGCTGCTCAATGGTTCACAGCATTTCCCTAGGCCCTCCGGCTCCTGATCCGCAAGCGTATCCACAACAGACTCCAATAGGTGCAAAAAAAGGGCGGCCACGGGTGTTCCCGCAGCCGCCCTTTGGCGATTCTTCGTATGGGCGGGCCTAGCTGGCCAGGCCCTCTTCCTTGGCGTAGCGCACCACCCAGGCCTTGGCCTCCTCGATGCCGGTGACGTCGCCCGCGATCTGCGCCTTCAAAAGCGCATCGCGGATGATGCCCACCGTGGGGCCGGGGTTCAGGCCCGTGGCCTGCATGATGTCGCGGCCGTTGAGGAACGGCTCCAGGGCCTCCTCGGGCGTGTCGCCGCGCTCGAGCATCTTCAGGTTGTGGTTGAACTCGCGGTAGGAGCCGCCGCGCGCCTTGATGTCCGCGCGGACCATCTCCAGGATGCGCGGGTATTCGTCGATGGCCATGAGCCGGCGGATGCCCTTGTCCGTGAGCATGAAGTGCGGACGCATGTGGTCGCGCACGAGCGTGCAGATGAGGTCGATGTCCTCCGGCGGGAAGTGCAGGCGGTTCAGGATCTTGCGGGTCACCTTGGCGCCCACGCGGTGGTGCTGCAAAAAGCTCCACTGCCCGTCGGAGAACTCCGCCGTGTACAGCTTGCCCACGTCGTGGAACATGCAGGCCAGGGTGCCGTACCAGTCGTAGGGCAGCACTTCCGGGTAGTGGCGCATCACGTCGATGGTGTGCACGAACACGGTCTCTTCGCCGGCCTCGGGGCTCTTGATCTGCTTCACGCGGTGCAGGGCGGCGATTTCCGGGATGAAGCCGTGCAGGATCTGGCATTCGAACAACAGCTGCACGAAGGCGTACAGGTTCTCGGCCTCCACCTTGCGCCACTCGTCCATGATGTCGGACACGGGGCAGTAATCCAGCACGCGGCGCGCGCCGCGCACAATGGCCAGCCAGGTGTTGGGCTCGATGGGCAGGTGGTAGTTGGCCGCGAAGCGCATGGCCCGCACGGCCAGCAGGTAGTCCTGCTTGAGCGCCTGATCCGGGAAGCCCTTGATGCGCACCTCGCCGCCGTCAAAGGTCAGGCCGTGGTCCTGCTCCGGCGCGGCGGGCAGGTAGGGGCAGGCGGCGGAAAGCGGAATCTCGCCGCGCTCCTGCAACAGCTTCAGCAGGCGCGGGGTGAGCCGGGCCACGCATTCCTCGGGGTGGCCGCCGTCCTCCACCGCAGCCGGGTGGAAGTAGAAGGTGGTGGGCCCCTGGCGCAGAAGGCCGGTAACGCCCTCTTCGTTGCAGGTCTCGATGTTCGGGAACTGGCGCTTCAGGCCGTCCAGGTCCAGCTCGGTGCTGATGTCCATGGCCAGTTCGGCCCCAGACTCGGCCAGGACGGACTTCTGCAGCCGGGCGTTGATGACGTAGGCGTCGTAGCCGTTGCGCATGATGGTCTTGCACAGACCCACGGCGTCTTTGAAAGGCTGGCTCATTGATCCTCCGAGTACGGGCCCCGCAGGCGCAGGGCGGGGGCCCTTGGTTCGCGATCCTTCAGCCGGGCTATGCACCCGGCGAAGGCATCCCTACCACCATTTTCCCCGCAAGGAAATGGGCCGCAACGCGCCCCCGCAGGGCGCGGCCAAGGAGCGGGGTGTTCTTGCTCTTGCTTTTCATGGTCTCGGCCGAGACGACCCACTGCTCGTCCTGGTCGAAGAGCACGAAGTCCGCGCTGTCGCCGGGGTTGAAGGCGTTCAGCGGCAGGTTGAAACGCTTGCACGGGGCGCTGGTCCAGGCGCGGATGAAGGCGTCGAAGGGCAGCTTGCCCGTGCGCACCAGCTCCCAGGTGGTGGCGAGCGCCGTATCCAGGCCGGAGATGCCGCAGGGCGCCGCGTCGAATTCCACTTCCTTCTCGTGCGCGGCGTGGGGCGCGTGGTCAGTCGCCAGCATGTCGATGGTGCCGTCGGCCAGGGCGTCCAGCAGGGCGTCCACGTCCGCCTTCACCCGCAGGGGCGGGCTGACCTTGGCGCCTGCGCTGTAGCCTGCGGCCTCGTCCTCGGTCAGGGTGAGGTAGTGCGGGCAGGTCTCGGCGGTCACGTCCACGCCGCGTGCTTTTGCAAAGCGGATGACGGCCACGCTTCTTTCGCAGGAGATGTGCGCCAGATGGATGGGCGCGTTCAGGTACTCGGCCAGCAGCACGTCGCGCGCCACCTGGATGGCCTCGGCCACGTCGGGCTGGGCGGGCAGGCCCAGGCGGCTGGAGACTTCGCCCTCGTTCATGCCCGCTGCCGGGGCCAGATAGGGGTCCTCGCAGTGGTCGATGACGATCATGCCCAGGTCCTGGGCGTATTCCATGGCGCGGCGGAACAGCTCGGTGCTTTCCACCGGGCGGCCGTCGTTGGACAAGGCGGCGCAACCGGCGGCCTTGAGCTCGGCCATGGGCGCCAGCTCCTGGCCCTTCAGCCCCTTGGTCAGCGCGCCGATGGGAAAGAGCCGGGGGCCTGCGGGCCAGCTCTTTTTCGCCTGCTCCAGCATGAACTCGGTGATGCTGGCCGAGTCGTTCACGGGTTTGGTGTTGGCCATGCACAGGATGTTGGAGAAGCCGCCGTGGGCCGCGGCCGCAAGGCCGGAGGCGATGTCCTCCTTGTACTCCTGGCCGGGTTCGCGCAGGTGGGTGTGCACGTCCGTCAGGCTGGGCAAAAGCACTCTGCCGCCCGCGTCGATCTCCTTCAGCGCGCGCAGATCCAGGCTGCCCGCCGGGGTCAGGGCCACGATCTTGCCCTTGGCCACCAGCACATCCACAAGCTGGCCGCCTTTCTTGGGCTTCTTGCCCTTCACGGGTCCAAACCACAACGCGCCGCGCACGGCCAAATCGAGTTTCTTCTGTGTCCCGGTCATGGCGGCCTCCTATTCGGGCATGCCGGACTGGCCCATCATCTGGGCGGAATCCGGCGACTTGCGGGTGAGGTACAGGAAGAGCAGGGCCATGCGCACGGCCACGCCGTTCTCCACCTGCTCCAGGATCAGGCTTTCGGCGCTGTCCGCCAGGGCGGAGCCGATCTCCACGCCCCGGTTGATGGGCCCGGGGTGCAGCACGCAGCAACCCGGCGTTGCCAGTTGCAGGTGCGATTCGCACAGGCCGTAGGTGCGGGCGTATTCGCGCAGATCGGGCAGGAGCCCGGCCTGCTGGCGCTCCAGCTGGAGCCTGAGGCACATGACCGAGTCCACGTCGCGGCAAGCCTTCTTGAGGTCGCTGAACACCTCCACAGGCCAGGTGTCGAGCCGGGGCGGCATGAGGGTGCGCGGAGCGCACAGGCGCACCTTGGCGCCCAGCAGATTGAGCAGGATGACGTTGGACCGGGCCACGCGGCTGTGGGCGATGTCGCCCAGGATGAGCACGGTCTTGCCCGCGAAGTCGCCCTTCCAGCGGCGGGAAAGGGTCAAGGCGTCCAGCAGGGCCTGGGTGGGGTGGGCGTGGCGTCCGTCGCCCGCGTTGATGACGCTGCATTCCAGGCGCTCGGCCAGGAACTGCGCCGCGCCGCTGGACGAGTGGCGGATGACGATGCCGTCCGGGTTCATGGCCTGGAGCGTCAGCGCCGTGTCCTTCAGGGTTTCGCCCTTGACCAGGCTGGAGCCGCTTTTCTGCAGGGCGAAGGTGTCGGCGCTCAGGCGCTTGCCCGCCATGTCGAAGCTGGTCTTGGTTCTGGTGCTGGGTTCGGCGAAGAAGAGCACCACGCTGCGCCCCTTGAGCGTCGGCACCTTCTTCACGGGTCGGCTGTTGATCTCCCGGAAATACGCGGCCGTGGCCAGGATGTGGCGCACCTCGTCGGCCGTGAGCTGGGAGACGTCCAGCAGGTCTTTGTGTTTCCACTGCATGTCGGCTTCCTTCCTCCCCGGCCTACGCCGGGCTTGTCCTCCGCGCCGCGACCCCAGAGGAAGGGGCAGGGGCGGAGGCAGGTCGTTACCTGTGTGAACAGATGTCCAAAACGGCCTGCGGCACGATGGAGAACCGCGCCAGCTGGCCTGGGGCCAGGGTTCCCAGGCGCGCGGCCCGGGGAATGCTCCGGCCGAAGAAGCGCGCCGGGTTGACGGTGACAAGGGCCAGGGCCCCCAAAAGATCAAGCTGCGGCTCCAGTTCGAGCAGCCGCGCCACTTCCCCGTAAGGGTCCAGGTCGGCGTTGGAGCACAAGCCGTCCGTGCCCAGGCAGACGTTCACCCCGGCGTCGAGGAAGGCCCTGGCCGGGGCCCGGCCCACGCCGATGTGCTCGTTGCTGCGCGGACACAGGCACACCGTGGCGCGGCTTGCGGCGATGTCCGCCACGTCGGCCTCGGTCACGGTGACGCAGTGCACGAGCAGCGTGCCCTCGTCGAGGAGCCCCAAATCGCGCGCCAGGGGCACTGGGCGCTTTCCGGGGGCCGTGTAGCTGGTGAGCACGCCGCGTTGCTTCAAAAGGTCCAGGAAGGGGCTTTCCCCGCGCAGGAGGATGGAGTCCTCGTCCGTATGCTCGGCCAGATGCAGGGAAAACGGCAGGCCGCGCTCCCGGCACAGGCCCTTGGCCGCGCGGAGCACGTCCCCGGTGGTGCTGTAGAGCGCGTGCCCGGCCACGGACATGCTGCCACGGCCCCCCTGCTCCACCGCCGGCACCTGGGGCAGCAGCGTGGATGCGTCCTCGGGCACGGTGTTGCCGATGACCTCGCGGAAGGAGGCGAAGCCGAGCCCGGAGGACGCCAGGATCTCGCCCACCCGGGCGGCGTTGTGGGTGCTGATGTCGGCCACGAAGGCCGCGCCGCGCTGTTCCAGGCGTAGCAGCTCCGCGCGGACGCGGGCCGCGTCCAGCTCGTACAGGGGCTGGGCCAGCAGGCTCTTTACCCAGGGTACGAAGCCCTGGCCCTGGGTGGTGAGGCCCAGCAGGTGGCACATTTCCAGGTGCACGTGGCTGTTGAAGGTGGCCGGGGCCAGGGTCACGTCGCCCAGGTCGCGCACCGGGCCGCTGTGCCCGGCTTTCAGCTCGGCAAAGGCGCCCACGGCCAGGATGTCCTCGCCCTCGACAACAACGGCGGCGTCCGCCAGCAGGGGCGGCTGGCCTGGGGTCATGGGCGCGGCAAAGGCCGCTCTGAGCAGTTCGGGCATGGTCTGGCCTGGTCCTTTCAGTGCTTTCTGCGGGTGGCTGGTCCTCAAAAAAAAGGAGGCTTGCGGCCTCCTTTTCCGTATCACATGGAAGGAATCTTGTCCTGCGGCTCGGTGAGGAAAAATTTCCCCTCCTGGATCCACTTCTTCAATTCCTCGGCTATCTCCAGCGACATGGTGTAGCTGGTCACGGGAACGGTCTGCGCCGTTCGCTCGTTGACCACGATGCTGCCGCTCTTCAGTTCCTCGAAGGTGGCATGGCCGATGACCCGGTTCACCCCGGTGGGATAGTCGTAGCCGTAGTCCTTGATGGGCATCTGGATGTCCGCGTCGGAGACGCCGGTGAACCAGGCCATGTCCTCGTCGAGAATGGGGATGGGGATGCCCACGCCCATGTTGAGCGAGCAGCCGTAGCCCACAAGGGACAGGCCGCGCACGTAGCGCGGGTCCATGTGCTTCAGGTCGCCCTTGAGCATGAGGGTGCCCGCGGCCGAGAGCGGAATGCCGCGCTCGTTGCGCTGGGGCTTGGGGTTGTGCTGGGTGCCAGCGCCAAGCACGTAGCCGGTGCCGCCGCCCAGGAAGATCCGCGTGCCCAGGCCGATGGTGCGCAGGTAGGGATCGTTGAACAGGGGCGAAAGCTGGCCGCTGGTGGCGTAGTTGGCGTTGCG
Organism: uncultured Desulfocurvus sp.; assembly: GCA_964446455.1. Lineage (GTDB taxonomy): Bacteria > Desulfobacterota > Desulfovibrionia > Desulfovibrionales > Desulfovibrionaceae > Humidesulfovibrio. The sequence goes on along the minus strand of CAYUOW010000013.1, from coordinate 26,857 downwards.
GCAGCCGGGCTTCAGCGGGCCCATGTAGGTGTAGATCGTGCGGCCGCTCATGTTCACGGCGCAGTTGTAGTTCTGGTAGCAGTTGCGCGGATTGAGCAGCTGGGCGTAGGGCAGGCTGGCCAGGGTGACGTCCTTTTCCAGCTCCTTGCGCGGGTAGCAGTCCGTCACGTAGCTCTTGGCGCGCAGGCGCACGGGCTTGCCGCGCAGCAGGTCCTCGATGACATGGCCGCCGCCGTAGGCGAAGCGGCCGGGGTAGACCTTGTTCAGCGGATCGTCGGCGCTGGGCTCGGTTGCGCCCAGGTAGGCGTCCACCGCGGCCAGGCCGCCGTAGCAGGGCACGTTGTTCAGCCAGACCTGGGAGGCGCGCATGAGCGGCGGCTCCTGCCCGAAATTGAAGAGCAGGCCGGAGGAGCACATGGGCGAAAAGGTGCCCGTGGTGACCACGTCGACCTCTTTGGCGGCCTTGGTCTTGCCCAGGCGCTTCACGGTCTCGACCATTTCCTCTGCGGTGAGGACCACGGCCTTGCCTTTTTTGATGCGCTCGTTGATCTCGGCGATGGTCTTTTCGGTCTTGGCTTTGACGGCCATGAAATCCTCCGCTCGCGCTCCGCGTAATGCGATGCTACTCGTCTGTTTCTGCTGAATAATCCTGGCGGCCACGGGGCGCTTTGCGCCGTTTGTCCGCATGGGCCCTGGCCGCCGGGGCGGACTTTTTGCGCGTTTTTGCCGCGCCGTCCTCCAGCACCAGGGTGAAAAGAGTGCGCCCGCCCTTGCCGGCGCGCGTTCTGCCGCTCATTGTCCTCAATCCTGCCCGGATGCGCGGAAAGTGGCGCGGATACACTCCGCAATTTCCGCCCGGACCGTTTGAACCGTCTCTTGAAAACTCGCCGGTTTTCTGTGGAAAACAAAGGAGAACCCGGCGCTGCACAACATGGCTCAAATCGCTCTGGAAGGCAACGGTTTTTCCCGTGCCGCGGCCTCGCTATTCGCTTGGCATCGGAAGGGTTTTGAGGTACAAGACGGGGTGATTGGGGCGGCTATCAGACCATCCGTCCGAGCCATTGAAATTATCTTTGTTTATCCACAAATTGGACCGCCAAAGCGAGGCGCCTCAGGCCGTGAAGAAAGCCCTTCGAGAACATTTGTCAGCCAGCTGCTCCGAACAGGAGCTGAAGCGCTGGTACGACCCCTTGGACATAGAGCTGTCCGAGGGCGGACTTGAAGTCCGGGTGGCTTTTCCGCACAGCTACTTCGCCCAGTGGTTCGCCGGGCGCATGCAGGACCGTTTCGAGGCCGAGCTGTTCCGCTTCCAGGGCCGCCCCTGCGATATCCGCTACGTTGCGCCCTCGGCGCGGCGCGGCGGCGCGGCGCCCGAAGCCTCGGGTCCGGGTCTGGACAACCAGGCCGAAGCCGCCCGAAAACCGCAGCGCAAACTGGCCTTCCCCTTTGACGCCCAATACAGCTTTGAAAGCTTCCTCACCAACTCCAAGAATTATTTCCCGCTGGAAACCGCCCGCCAAGTTGCCAGAAGCGACGGGGCACAATTCAATCCCTTCGTCATCTGCGGCAAGTCCGGCTCGGGCAAGAGCCACCTGCTCAAGGCCATCGCCAACGAGATGGCCAAGACCCATCCTCTGGACGACATCCTGGTGACCACGGGAGAGGGCCTGCGGGCGCTTCTTTCCGGACAGGATACCTTTGCCGCGCGCGAGCACATCGCCCGGCACCGCTTCCTGCTCGTGGACGACATCCACTGGCTGGCCGGGGATGAACGCCTGCAGCAGGAGCTGCTCGTCATCTTCAACCAGTTCCAGGACGCGCGGCGGCAGATGGTCTTCACCTGCCAGGACCGCATCGGCGCCTGGGAAGAGCTTCTGCCCTCCCTGCGCTCCCGCCTGGAAGGCGGCCTGGTGGTGGGCCTCAAGCAGCCGGACATGGAAGTACGCGTGGCGCTCATCCAGGAGCGCGTGCGGGCCAAGAAGCTGCCCCTCAGCAAGGAACAGGTGCTCACCCTGGCCCAGCGCTTCCAGAACTTCCGGGCCCTGGGCGGCATCCTCATCAAGCTGCTCGCCTTCCGCGAACTGGTGCGCCGCGACATTTCCCCCCGCGACTTCGAGCAGATCCTCTCCAACACCGAGGAACGCGACCAGCCGCAGATCACCGTGGACGTGGTCATCGACACCGTGTGCCAGCACTACCAGGTGAGCAAGAAGGACGTGCTGGGCGAGGACAGGCGGCAGAACATCGCCCTGGCCCGGCAGATCGCCATGTACCTGTGCCGGCACATGCTGGGGCTTTCCTACCCGGCGCTCGGCCGCTCCTTCGGCGGCAAGGACCACTCCACGGTCATTTACTCCGTGAAGAAGATCCATGAAATACAGGAAGATGAAAAGGAAATGAAACAACTGTTGAAAGATTTGAAGCTTCGTTGTCGGCAACCGGCATAAGGCTGTTCCAAGGCCCCGTGAAACACCAGGCTGTTCCTGTGAAGCGACAGCCTGTGTTCGAAATAAATGAAGTGAATTTCCTGGCTTGCCACTGTTTGGAACAAAACGGCGCGGCTAATAGTAGCCATCAAGGAGAATATGTATGTTTGTGAAAGTAAACCGCGACGAAATCATTGAAGGCCTGCAGAAGTCAGCAGGCATCATTCCGGCCAAAACCGGCGCGGCGTTCTTGCGCAGCATCTGGATGGAGGCCCAGGAAGGCAGCCTGAAGATCATGTCCACGGACTCCAGCCTGGAGTTCTGCGGCGAGTACCCGGCCCAGGTCATGACCCCCGGCCGCGTGGGCGTGCAGGGCCGCGCCTTCTGCGACCTGGTGCGCAACCTGCCCAAGGGCGAGCTGTCCATCAAGGCCGACGCCGAGGGCAAGAACGTGCTCATCGAGCAGGGCCGCCGCAAGTACAAGCTGCCCGCCAACGAGCCCGAGTGGTTCCAGGCCTTCGCCCCCTTCCCCGAGGGCGAGACCGTGTTCTGGAGCGGCGACTTCCTGCACGAGATCATCGAGAAGATCGGCTTCTGCATCAGCGAGGAGGACAGCATGGAGGCCATCGCCTGCCTGTACCTCAAGCCGGAGCAGGACGCGCAGGGCAAGCGGGTCGAGGTCTGCGGCCTGAACGGCCACCAGTTCGCCATGTTCACCTTCGTCAACGACGACATCTTTGGCCTGCTGCCCCGGGAAGGCGCGCTCATCCAGCGCAAGTACCTTTCCGAACTCAAGAAGTGGCTGGGCGCGGACGAGATTGAGCTGGCCCTGGGCGAAAAGCGCATGTTCCTGCGCACGGGTGACAAGCGCGAGACCTTCAGCCTGCCGCTCTCGTTCTACCAGTATCCCAACTACCAGGGCTTCCTGTCCAAGCTGAAGGATCCGGCGGCTTCCCGCCTCACCGTGAACCGCGCCGAGCTCATCGATACCCTGGAGCGTATCCTGATCTTCAACACCGAAAGCAACCGCTGCACGTACTTCCTGTTCAGCCCCGGCGAAGTGGTTCTGTACAGCCAGGGCCAGGACGTGGGCACGGCCCAGGAGCCCCTGGCCGCCACCTACCAGGGCGACCTGCAGCGCATCGCCTTCCCCACCAGGAACCTGATGGAGATCTTGTCGCACTACGCCTCTGAGGAAGTCACCCTGACCCTCACCGGCTCCGAGGCGCCCTGCGGCGTCTCCGGCGACAAGGACCAGAACTACAGCGTCATCATCATGCCCATGATGATTCAGGAAGAGACCTACTACGCCGAGGAAAACGCCTAAATGACCGAGCAGGAAAAAAACGCCGCGGCTTATACCGCGGACAGCATCACTGTACTTGAGGGACTTTCCGCGGTTCGCAAACGCCCGGCCATGTACATCGGCTCCACCGATGTGCGCGGCCTGCACCACCTGGTCTACGAGGTGGTGGACAACGCCATCGACGAAGCCATGGCCGGGTACTGCACGCGCGTCAAAGTCACCCTGCACATGGACAACTCCGTCACCGTTTCGGACAACGGCCGCGGCATCCCCGTCGACATGCACCCCAAGGAGAAGAAGACGGCCCTGGAAGTCGTCATGACCATCCTGCACGCGGGCGGCAAGTTCGACAACAACGCGTACAAGGTTTCCGGCGGCCTGCACGGCGTCGGCGTCAGCGTGGTCAACGCCTTGTCCGAGACCTTGACCGCCACGGTCAAGCGCGGCGGCAAGCTGTACCAGCAGACCTACGAGCGCGGCGTGCCCACGGGCCCCGTGAAGGAGATGGGCGAGGCCACTGGCACCGGCACCAAGGTGCGCTTCAAGGCCGACGAGGACATCTTCGAGACCAACCAGTACGAATACGCCATTCTCAAGAAGCGTTTCCAGGAACTGGCCTACCTGAACAAGGGCATGGAAATCGAGTTCCTGGACGAGCGCACGGGCGACAAGGACAACTTCAAGTTCGAGGGCGGCATCCGTTCCTTCGTCGAGGACTTGAACCAGGGCCAGACCTGCGTGCACGACATGATCTACGCCATCGGCGAGAGCGATTCCGGCGAGCACGGCACCGTGGTCACCGAGATAGCCGTGCAGTACAACCAGGGCTACAAGGAAAACGTCCAGACCTTTGCCAACAACATCCGCACCATCGAGGGCGGCACGCACCTGGCCGGCTTCAAGACGGCCCTTACCCGCGCGCTGAACACCTACATCCAGAAGTCCGAGCTTTCCAAGAAGCTCAAGGAAAAGCTGGCGGGCGACGATGTGCGCGAAGGCCTCACCGCCGTGGTCAGCGTGAAGCTGCCCATGCCGCAGTTCGAGGGCCAGACCAAGACGAAACTCGGCAACTCCGAGGTGGCGGGCCTGGTGGCCACCCTGGTGTACGAGAAGCTCACCCAGTTCCTTGAGGAGAATCCCAAGGAAGCCAAGGCCATCATCGAGAAGGTGGTGGACGCGGCCAGAGCGCGTGAGGCCGCCCGCAAGGCGCGTGATCTCGTCCGCCGCAAGGGCGCCCTGTCCGACAACGCCCTGCCGGGCAAGCTGGCCGACTGCCAGAGCAAGGACCCCATTGAGTCTGAAATCTTCATCGTCGAGGGCGACTCCGCAGGCGGTTCGGCCAAACAGGGCCGAAATCCGCGCATCCAGGCCATTTTGCCCCTGCGCGGCAAGATCCTGAACGTGGAGAAGACCCGCTACGACAAGATGCTGGGCAACAAGGAAATCCGCAACCTCATCACCGCCATGGGCGTGGGCGTGCCGGGCAACGGCCTGGACGACGAGCAGATGCCCGACTTCGAGCGCCTGCGCTACCACAAGATCGTCATCATGACCGACGCAGACGTGGACGGCAGCCACATCCGCACCCTTCTGCTGACCTTCTTCTACCGCCAGTACCAGGAACTTATCGACCGCGGCTACATCTACATCGCCCAGCCGCCGCTGTTCCGCGCGCACAAGGGCAAGTTCGAAAAATACATCAAGGACGAGAAGGAGCTGCACGCCTTCCTGCTTTCCCAGGCGGAGAAGGACCTGACCGCCACGGCCCTGAGTGGCGCCGAGCCCAAGTTCTTCAGCGGCAAGGAGCTGCGCAAGCTCCTCGACCAGATCCGCCAGTTGAAGGAGCGCGTGCGCGAGGCCCTGCACATGGGCATCGAGGAGGCGTTGTTCCTGTCCCTGGTGAAGCTGCCCAAGATCGCCCCGGCGGACTTCGACGCCACGCCTGCGGAAGAGCTTCTGGCCAAGGTGGTGGAGGCCGGCTACGGCGTGCACATGGACATCGAGCAGGACGAGGAGGACGAGAGCGAGCGCCGCAGCTTCGTGGTCTTCACCAGCGCCAACGGCCACCGCACCCGCCTGGGGCTCGAGTTCTTCAACGCCAAGACCTACCTGAAGGCCCAGGATCTGCACCAGGGGCTCATGGCCGACTGCGGCGGGCCGGACTTCAGCCTTGGCCGCGCGGACGCCGTGCCCATGCGCCTGAGCGGGTTCTTCAACCTGCTGGACAGCGTGCTGGAGGAATCGCACAAGGGCTACACCGTGCAGCGCTACAAGGGTCTGGGCGAAATGAACCCCGAGCAGTTGTGGGAGACCACAATGGACCCGGACAAGCGCACGCTCCTGCAGGTGAAAATCGACGACTGCGAAGCGGCCGACCGCATCTTCACCGAGCTCATGGGCGATTCCGTCACCCCGCGCAGGGAGTTCATTGAACGTAACGCCATGACCGTGGAAGAACTGGATATTTAGGTACGGACCGGGTGGTGGGGATATTGGGGGCGCTGCCCCCAAGCCCCCGCAAAAGGGCATTCGCCCTTTGGAATCCCGTTATTATTGGAGTCTGTTGGAGTTTTATGGTCACAGCGACCCCCGACCCCTACAGGGGGTCCAGGGGGCCCTGTGTCCCCTGGTGGTGAAGGGGGTCCGGGGGAAGAGGCGAAGCCTCTGCCCCCGGCTGCCCGCACCGCCGCCATACACGGAGGACATACGTGAGTCAGAACGTCACCATTGAACGCGAGATGCAGAAATCCTATCTGGAGTACTCGCTGTCGGTCATTGTGGGCCGCGCCATTCCGGACGTGCGCGACGGCCTCAAACCCGTGCACCGGCGCATCCTGTTCGCCATGCACGAGCTGGGCAACGCCTACAACCGGGCCTACAAGAAATCCGCCCGCGTGGTCGGCGACGTCATCGGTAAGTACCATCCTCACGGCGACAGCGCGGTGTACGACGCCCTGGTGCGCATGGCCCAGGAATTCTCCATGCGCGACGCGCTGGTGGATGGCCAGGGCAACTTCGGCTCCATCGACGGCGACTCCGCGGCGGCCATGCGTTACACCGAAGTGCGCATGGCCAAGCTGGCCAGCGAGTTTCTGGGCGACATTGAGAAGAAGACCGTCGACTTCCGCCCCAACTACGACAACACCCTTGAAGAGCCCGTGGTGCTGCCGGCCAAGGTGCCCAACCTGCTCCTGAACGGCAGCTCGGGCATCGCGGTGGGCATGGCCACCAATATTCCGCCCCACAACCTGGGCGAGCTCATCGACGGCACCCTGCACGTGCTGGACGACCCCAACTGCCCCGCGCGCGACCTGCTGGGCTTCATCCATGGGCCGGACTTCCCCACGGGCGGCCAGGTTTACGCGGGCAAGGGCCTTGCCGACGCCTACATGACCGGCCGCGGCAGCATCCGCATGCGCGGCGTGGTGCACACCGAGGAAGTGAAGAAGGGCGGCAAGGAGAACGTGGTCATCACGGAGATCCCCTTTGCGCTCAACAAGTCCAGCCTGGTGGAGAAGATCGCCGCGCTGGTGAACGACAAGAAGATCGACGGCGTTTCCGACCTGCGCGACGAATCCGACCGCAAGGGCATCCGCATCGTGCTGGAGCTCAAGCGCGGCGCCATCGCCGAGATCGTCATCAACGCCCTGTACAAGTTCACGCCGCTGGAGACCAGCTTCGGCATCAACATGATGGCCGTGGTGGGCAACCGCCCCCGCCTGCTGAACCTGAAGCAGATCCTGGCGCACTTCCTGGAGCACCGGCGCGAGGTCATCATCCGCCGCACCCGCTTCGATCTGGACAAGAGCGAAGCCCGCGCCCACATCCTGGAAGGCCTCAAGATCGCCCTCGACAACATCGACGAGGTTGTGGCCCTCATCCGGGCCAGCAAGAACGCCATCGACGCCAAGAACGGCCTGATGGAGCGCTTCGCCCTGTCCGAGCTTCAGGCCCAGGCCATCCTGGACATGCGCCTGCAGCGCCTGACCAACATGGAGCGCGAGAAGCTGCTGGACGAGCTGAAGGAGCTGGAGAAGCTCATCGCTTGGCTCAAGAGCATCCTGGCCGACGAGAACGTGCTCAAGGGCGTCATCCGCGACGAACTGGTGCGCATCAAGGAAGACTACGCCACGCCCCGCAAGACGCAGATCCTGGCCGACGAGGCCACGGACATCGCCATCGAGGACCTGATCCCCGACGAAGAGGCGGTCATCACCCTGTCGCGCCGCGGCTACATCAAGCGCACCAGCCTCTCGCACTACCAGCAGCAGAAGCGCGGGGGTAAGGGCATAGCCGGCGTCTCCACCGGCGACGGCGACTTCGTGCACACCTTCCTGTTGACCAGCAACCACCAGTACCTGCTGCTCTTCACCAACCAGGGCCGCATGTACCAGCTGAAGGCCCACCAGGTGCCCGAGGCCGGCCGCTACGCCAAGGGCGCGCACATCGCCAACCTGGTGCCCCTGGAGAAGGACGAGAACATCGCCACGGCGCTCACCCTGCGCGAGTTCGCCGAGGACCGTCAGTTCCTGTTCATCACCCGCCGCGGCATGGTGAAGCGCACCAGCGCGGCGTTGTACGCCAACTCGCGCTCCACCGGCATCCGCGCCGTGAGCCTGAAGCCCGAGGACGAGCTGATGATGGTCTGCGGGGTGCAGAACGACTCCGAGATCGTGCTCATCACCGAGCAGGGCACGGCCATCCGCTTCGCCATCAGCGAGGTGCGGCCCACTGGACGCGCCACCGAGGGCGTGAAGGGCATCGCCCTGCGCGGCAAGGACCGCGTGGTGGCGGGCGTCGTCACCGGCGACCCGGACCGCGAGCAGATCCTCACCGTGAGCGAGAACGGCTACGGCAAGCGCACCCCGCTCGACCAGTACCGCGCCCAGTCCCGCTCCGGCATGGGCATCATCAACATGCGCGTGACCGACAAGACCGGCAAGGTCGTGGGCGCCGTCATGGTGGCCGAGACGGACCAGATGGTGGTGCTCTCCAGCGCCAACAAGATCGTGCGCTTCCCGGTGCGCCAGGTGAGCCTGAACCTGGGCCGCGCCACCCAGGGCGTGCGCCTCATCAACCTCGACGAAGGCACCATCGTGGCCGGCTTCGACCTGGTGCAGCGCCAGGGCCTGGACCCGGTGGACGGCCTGGGCGACGAGGCTCTGGACATCACTGAAGGGGAACTGCCCAGCGAGGAATAAGGTCCATGACCAACTCGCGCCCAATCCTGCTTGCCTGCGCCTGCGCCCTGGTCCTGGCCGCCCAGCTTCTGCTGACGGCCTGCGACCGGGGCGCGGCCTCGGGCCCCGCCCTCGACCTGGCCATAGCCCGCGAAGCCTACTCCGGCGGCTACTTCCTGGAAGCGGAGACCGCCTACGAACGCTATCTGCAGTCCGACCCGCAGGGCAAATACCGCCTGGAGGCCTGGACGCGCCTGGTGGACATCTGCGCGGGCGTGAAGGGCGACCCGGACAAGGCAGTGACCCTGCTTGAGACCGCGACCCTGGAATTCGGCGCGCGGCCCAAGGACAACTGGCCGCTCTTGTTCCGCCTGGGCGAGCTGTACGAGCAGCAGGGAAACCGCAAGAAGGCCCTGGACGCCTGGGGCCGCTGCCTGGACACGGCCGGAGGCGACACCGGCCGGGCCGTGCAGGCCCAAATGCGCATGGCCATTGCCGACCGCGCCCTGGGCAAGTCCGATCTGGCCGTTGACCTCCTCACCCAGAGCATCAAGCAGGCCTCGGACATCGAAACCAAGAGCCGCGCCATGTACGAGCTGGCGCAGACCTACGGCATGTCCTGGAACTGGCCCAAGGCCAAGGGCATTTTGGAGGAGATCCTGGCTGCGGAGAAGACCCCGCAAGAGGTCCGGATCATGAGCACCTACCTGCTGGCCGACGCCTACGAGGCCGAACGCAACCTGCCCAAGGCCCGGGAGCTCCTGACTTCCCTGAAGGAGACCTACCCCAACCCGGAGGTCATCATCGCGCGCTTGGCCACCCTGGGCCAGCACAACGAAAGTCCGGGCATGGCGAAACTGCAGCCCGGAGACAGCCTTCCCCAGGACATGGAGAACGCGGGCAGTGCCGATGTGAAGCGCAGGCGCGTGAGTGCGAAGTAGGGGAGGGGGAAAATATTTCTCTGGGGGGAATGATTCCCCCCAGACCCCC
>CAYUOW010000013.1:0-16855 GCA_964446455.1 uncultured Desulfocurvus sp. | reverse complement strand
CATAGGCAGCCGCCCTTGCGTTTGTGCAAGGATATTGGCTATACCTTTTTTACATGCGGCCGATAAGACTCCCGCGACACTGGTGATCAGCGCCGGGCGGTCCCGGCTGCATCGAAGAAGGCGGATACTCTCGTGGCAAAGAAACCAGACAAGGCACCTGCTGAAGAAGTCGCCCTGGACGGCGAGGCCCCCAAGAAGTCCAAGAAGAAGCTGTTCATCATGATCGGCCTCATCGTGGTGCTGCTTGGCGTGCTCGGCGGCGGCGGTTATTTCGGCTATAAGTGGTGGATGGGCAAGAAGGCTGCGGCCGGGGCGGAAAACGCCACGGAACAGGCGGCAGATGCCGGCCATGGCGCGGAAAAGAAGGACGACAAGGGCGGCCACGGCGACAAGAAGGACGAGAAGGGCGGCGCCACTGCGGAAGGCGGCGGCGGCGAACTGGTGAGCATTCCCCCCCTTCTGGTGAACCTGGCCGAACCCCAGGGCCGGCGCTATCTCAAGCTGGCGCTGGATATCGAGGTCAAGGACAAGGCCGCGGCCGACCAGCTGAACAAGAGCATGCCCAAGGTCAAGGACACGCTGCTCTTGCTGCTTTCCAGCAAGACCTACGAGGATCTGGGCAGCCTGGAGAACAAGATCCTGCTCAAGAAGGAGATCGTGGAGCGCCTGACGCTCGTGCTTGGCGAGCAGAAGGTGTTGCGCGTATATATCACGGAGATCGTGATCCAGTAGCGGTGGGACGTGTTTGCGGGGTCGCGGCTGTTGCGCCTGCACGGGATTTGCAGTAGGTGCTGCAAAGACCCGCAGCGCCGTTCCTTTGACCCTGCGGGCCGAACCTACAGCCCAAGAGAGAGGTCAGCATGGCCGACGACAAAGACCAGGACAAACTCGCCGAGGAATGGGCCAACGCCCTGCTGGAGCAGGAGCCCGCGGCCGATGGCGCAGCGGCGGCCCCTGCTGGCTCCGATGAGGCTTTGGCGGACGAGTGGGCCAAGGCCCTGGCCACCCAGGAGGCCGACGACGTCAAGAAGGACCAGGAGCAGAGCTACCTGCGCACCCAGACGCACGAGCCCGAGTTCCGCGACATGACGGCCGAGTATAAGGCCCAGCGTCAAGCTCCCGGCACCAAGCGCGACCTGGACTTCATCCTCGACATTCCCCTTGAGGTTTCGGCCGAACTTGGCCGCACCAGGCTTCTCATCAACGAGCTTCTGCAGCTCGGCCAGGGCTCTGTCATCGAGCTGAACAAGCTGGCGGGCGAGCCCATGGAAATCTTCGTCAACGGCAAACTCGTCGCCCGCGGCGAGGCCGTGGTCATCAACGAGAAATTCGGCATCCGGCTGACGGACATCATCAGTCCCATCGAAAGGGTGAAGCAGCTTGCCTGATCAGCTATTTTTTGACATCGTAAAGATGGTTGTGGCGCTCGCGTGCATCGTGGGCCTCATTTATGGCGTGGTGTTTGTCCTCAAGCGCCTGCTGCCGGGAGCGATGCGCTCCGGGGTGGAACGGGTGGATCTGCAGGTGCTGGGCCAGCTCAACATGGGCTCCCGCCAGCGCGTCGCCGTCATCCGCGTGCAGGAGCGGACCCTGGTGGTGGGCATCACCGAGGGGTCCATCAACACCCTGGCCGAACTGACCCCGGTCCAGACCGCCGCACAGAAGGAAGCCGATGATCCGAGAATTTTCGCTGATCTCCTCACCTTGCGGAAGGACGGCGCTGCCGCCCAGCGAAACGGGAATGGCAAGGCCGCCCAGGCTCCCTCAGAGCCTGCCGACGCTTCCTTGTCCTTCCGTCCCCTTGGGCCGGAAAGAAAGCCTGTGCGCAGCGACGACCCGGGCGAAGGCCCGCTTCTTTTCGCCCCTGGCGAGCGTCCTTCGCGCTAGCCTCCCAACCCTTCTCGTCCTCTTCCTGTTCGTGCTGCTGCCAGCGTTCGCGCTGGCGGCTTCCAGCGGTCCGGCCAACGCCACCGTCACCCAGGTTCCTTCGCTGACCATGCAGCTTTCCGCGGGCCAGTCCGAGCCGGGCAAGGTCGCCGTGGCCCTGGAGCTGATGTTCCTGTTCACGGTGCTGACCATCGCGCCCAGCATCGTGCTCACCATGACCAGCTACACCCGCATCATCATCGTGTTCCACTTCCTGCGCCAGGCCATGGGCACGCCGCAGATGCCGCCATCCCAGATCATGGCCTCCCTTGCGCTGTTCATGACCATCATCATCATGGGCCCGGTGATCAAGAACGTGAACGAGCAGGCCCTCCAGCCTTACATGGAGGAGAAGATCGGCTTCAAGGAGGCCATGGACAAGGCCCAGGTGCCCATCCGCGAGTTCTTGTTCAAGCACACGCGCGAGAAGGACCTGTCCATCTTCTATTCCATCTCCAAGGAAGAGCGCCCGGCCAACAAGGAGCAGGTGTCCACCATCATGCTCGTGGCCGCCTATACCATCAGCGAGCTCAAGACCGGCTTTTCCATCGGCTTCCTCATCTACATCCCGTTCCTCATCCTGGACATGGTGGTGGCCAGCATCCTGCTCTCCATGGGCATGATGATGCTGCCGCCGGCGACCGTGGCCCTGCCCTTCAAAATCCTCTTGTTCATCCTGGTTGACGGCTGGAGCCTGCTCATCGGCTCGCTGGTCAACTCCTTCGGCTGACGGGGCGCGGACGTATGGCCATAACCCCGGAATTCGTCGTCGGCTTCGCGCGTGAGGCCATGGAGTTGACCCTGGTGATCTGTCTGCCCATGATGGGCGTGGGGCTCATCGTGGGCGTTGCCATCAGCATTTTCCAGGCCGCCACGCAGATTCAGGATGCGACGCTTTCCCTGGTGCCCAAGCTCATCGCCATGTTCATTGCGCTCATTTTGGCCTTCCCGTGGATCATGGACAAGATGATAACGTACACGACGAACCTGCTTCTGAACCTGCCCACATACATACGCTGACGCCCTTTTCCGATCGCCTTGCCAAAGCCTGCCGCCCAGGCTAGACAGACCCTGCGCAAATCGCGCCAGGACATCTTTTGATGCAAAGCACAGACTCCGTAACGCTGTACGACTCCCTGCGCCGCACCCCTGGACGTTGGGTTTTCTTTCTTGTTCTCGCACCCTTGCTGCTGCGCTTGTGGTTCGTGGCCACGGGCCAGCTGGGTCTGGTGCAGGACGAGGCCCAGTACTGGGATTGGACCCGGCACCTCCAGCTGACCTACTATTCCAAGGGTCCGCTCATCGCCTGGATCATCTGGGCCTGCACGGCCGTGTTCGGCAACACCGAGCTCGGCGTGCGCATGGGGTCCATCCTCGGCGCGGCCGTGTTCCCGGCCCTGGTCTGGCTGCTTGTGGGCCGGCTGTGGAAGCGCCCTGTCATGGCCGTGCTGGCCGTGTTCATCATCACCATTTCGCCCCTGTTCCAGGCGCTCGGCATTCTCATGACCACGGACAACCCGTTCGTGGTCTGCTGGACCGTGGCCATGCTGGCCCTGTATGCCGCCACCACGTCGGACGAGCAGGGCGCCGACCGGGGCCTTTGGCCCTTTGCTTTGCTGGCGCTGGCTTACGGCGTGGGCATTTTGGCCAAGTACACCATGCTCGGCGTGGCGGGCCTGGCCGTGGTCTACGGCTACATCCTGCAGCGCCAGGGCGCGCTGCCGCCGCGCTACTGGCCCAGGCTCATCGTGGCCTTGGCCGTGGGCGCGTGCCTGGGCTTTCTGCCCACGCTCATTTGGAACATGCAGAATGGCTTTGTGGGCTACAAGCACGTGCTGCACCTCATCGGCGTGTCCGGCGAGGGCAGCAAGACCATGTTCCGCATCTCCCGCGTGCCGGAATATGTGGGTGCCCAGGTGGGCTTTGCCCTGCCGTGGTGGTTCTGGTTCATGCTGGTGGCCGGCTGGCGCGCTGCACTGCGCTGCTGGAAGCCCGCCACCAATGGCCGCGCTGCCGACCCCGCGCCGCTTTCCCTGCAGCAGTCGGCCCTGCTGGCCGTGTTCTTCTGGCCCATGACGCTGTTCTTCCTGGCCTGGAGCTTCCACACCAAGGTGCTGGCCAACTGGAATACCGTCAGCTTCGTGGCCGGGTGCCTGCTGTGCGGCGCGGAGCTGGAGCGCCTGCTGCGCCTCGGCGTGTCGCGCCGGGGCTGGTTCTGGCTCAAGACCGGGGCCTGGGCCAGCGTGGGGTTGATGCTTTTGCTGCACCTGCACCAGCTGCTGCCCATTCCGCCGTCCCTTAACCCGGCGCACCGCCTGAAGGGCTGGGACGACCTGGGCCGGCACATGGGCAACGTGGCCGCCACGCGCTTCCCCGATCCTTCCCGCGTTTTTTTCATGAGCGATGTCTATGACATCACCGCCGAGTTGGCTTTTTATGTACCCGGTCAGCCGCAGGCCTATTGCCTGTGGTGGGACGGACGGCGTATGAACCAGTATGATCTTTGGGGCGGCCCCAAGGACAAGCTCGGCTGGGATGCCGTGCTCGTGTTGCGCGGCGACGCCCCCGGCGTGCCTCCCGTGACCACGGAAATGTTCGAACGGGTGGCCGGACCGTACAGGCATGTGGCAAGCTTCCGCGGTGAACCCGTGCGGCCGTTCTATTATTACCTCTGTTCGGGCTACAAGGGGCTTTGGCCTCGCCAGGATACCGGCGCCTTCTAAACGCGCCGAACGTGCCGTAAAACGGCTCCTGGCGAGATGACCCGCCTGGCCGCGCCAGTGCTGGGTTCCTATCGATCAGAATAGTAAAACGATGTGTACGGATGACATTCGTTGACATTCTTTGACAACGGGTGCATACAGCTGTACATCGGTGTCCTATGATAGACATTGATGTGCCCGCACAGGATGGGGGAGGGGTCCTCCCCAGGTTGCTGACCATTCAGGAAGTGGCCGACATCCTGCGCATACATTACCGCACCGCCTATCGGCTGGTGAAGGATGGCGGCATACAGGCCATCCGGGTGGGCACGCAGTGGCGGATCACGGAAGACGCCCTGCACGAGTATGTGGCGCGCGGCTGGCGGCATTGGAAGCCGGAACCGGCCCGCAACAGGCCCAGGCAGTGCAAGCTGCCGTTATAAAGACAAGGCCCCAGGAGAGCGCATGAACCGCACGCCGCAGAACATGGAACAGAACATCGGTCCTCGCCCCGTCTCCCTGCCGAACGACTTCGGCAACCCCATCGGCCTCACCGGCTCCCTGGTGGCGGAGGACATCCACTTCAGCACCGCAACCGGCCTGCTGACCGTGGAAAAGCTCTACAAGACCGCCGAGGGCAAAGTGGCCTACGGCATCATCGCCGCTTCCGGTGAAAGCCGTGAGCGCCGCGCCTACCTGCTGGACGAGCAGGGCGACACTGTCCTGGCGGACAACGGCAGCTACGTTGTGGAACTCCCGGTCAACGACATGTTCGAATTTCTGGCCATGGCCCTGCAGGCCGAGGACGCCCGCCAGGCCATTGGCGAACACATGCTCATGCGCCCGGCGGTCAACGAAGACTAGCCCTGGGCCCATACGCCCCAAATGAAGACGCCCGGCGAACCGGGCGTCTTTTTTTGCGTCTTGCGTGGGGGCTACTTCGGAGCCGGGCAGGGTGAGCCGGGCAGGTCGTGCACGGTCATGGACTCCTGGCCGGTGGACTCGATGACCGCGCGCCAGTAGTCGGCCTCGATGTTCAGCTTCTTGCGCTTCATGGTCACCAGTTCCAGGGGCACGTGCACGAAGCGCGACTGCAGCAGGCTGACCACCATGCCTGTCTTGCCGGCCATGGCGGCGTGCACGGCGTTCTGTCCCAGGAAGCCGCAGTACACGCGGTCATTGGCGTTGGCCGGCACCGAGCGGATGATGTAGCTCGGGTCGATGAACTTGATGGTGTGCTCCAGGTTCTTGGCCTTGAAGTGCTCCTTGATGCGTCCGATCAACAGCGAGCTGATGTCGCAGAGCACCGGATTGCCCGAAGCATCGGTCCGGCCGCTGGCCTCGCACAGGTGCTGGCCCGCGCCCTCGGCCACCACGATGACCGCGTGGTGCCTTTCGCGCAGGCGCTTTTCCAGCTGTTCCAGCAGTCCGTCGGGCCCGTCCAGGGTGAAGGGATTCTCCGGCACGAGGACGAAGTTCACTTCCTTCAGCGCCAGAGTGGCCTGGGCGGCTATGAAGCCGGATTCCCGGCCCATGAGCTTCACGACCCCAATGCCGTTGTAGACGCCCACGGCCTCCACATGGGCGCAGGCGATGGCCTCGGTGGCTTTTTCCACCGCGGTGTCGAAACCGAAGCTCTTGCCCACGAAATTGATGTCGTTGTCGATGGTCTTGGGGATGCCGATGACGGCGATGCGCGAGTTGCGCGCCCGGATCTCCTTCACGATGTTGGCCGCGGCCTTCATGGTGCCGTCGCCGCCGATCATGAACAGCACGCCCACGTTCATGCGTTCCAGGGCATCCACAATCTCGTCGGCCGGTTGCGGACCGCGCGAGGAGCCCAGCTCTGTCCCGCCGAATACATGGAAATTGCTGACATTGTGCGGCGTCAGTTCCACGATGTCGTGCCCGTACTTGGGGATGAAGCCTTGCAGCCCGTAGCGGATGCCGATGACCGAGGCCACGTGGTAGTGGTGGTAGGCGTCCATGACGATGGCCCGGATGACGTCGTTGATGCCCGGGCACAGGCCGCCGCAGGTGACTATGGCGCACTTCACCTTGGAGGAGTCGAAATACATCTTGCCGCGCGGCCCGGCCTTTTCGAAGCACAGAGGCTGGTTGGCGTTGCCCCCCAGGTCGGCCTCTTCCTCGGTGAGCCGAAGCTCCAGGGTCTCCTCCTGCCCGATGAAGCGGCAGTAGTTCAGAGGCGAGGGGATCTTGGCCACGCCCAGGGTCTGGATGGTGCAGTCCAGGGCGGTTTTCTTGGCGGAATGGGCTTTGGGCATGGCGTTTCCTCCGGTATTCGCGGGTGGTCTGACACCTTGTCCTAATCAATTCGCCAGGCGGCGTAAACCTTCCTGGGCTTTTTCGTTCTAGCTCATGCCCGGCAGGGTGGCGATGGGCGGGGCAGGGCGGGAATCGACGGCTTGGCGCAGGCCTTCGGGCGTCGGTGTGGCCGCGCCCACCTGGCCCACGACGATGCCCGCGGCGTGGTTGGCCAGCACTGCGGCGTCGAGGAGCTCGGCCCCGGCCGCCAGGGCCAGGGCCAGGGTAGCGATGACCGTGTCGCCTGCGCCGGTGACGTCAAAGACCGTACGCGCAAAGGTTGGGATGTGCCGGGCCGTATCCGGCCCCTCGAACAGGGCCATGCCCTGGGGGCCCAGGGTGATGAGCAGGTCGCGGCAGTTGAGGCGTTTGAACAGGGCCTTGCCGACCTTGGCCGGGCCATGGGGCCACACGCAGGCCTGGCCCGCGCCTTCCCCGGCCTCCTTGGCGTTGGGGGTCAGGATGTCCACGTCGTGGTACAGGTCGTAGTTCTGCGGCTTCGGGTCCACCAGGATGCGCGGGCGGCGGCCGTCCGGCCCCTTGAGCGCGCGGAGAGCGTCCATGATCGGCCTGGTGACCACTCCCTTGCCGTAGTCGGAAACAATAACAATGTCGTGGTGTTGCCCATGCTTGGCGATGTACTCCAGCAACTCACCAACCACGGTCTGGGACAGGGGTTCGCTGTTCTCGCGATCAACCCTGACGATCTGCTGATTCTGGGCGATGATGCGCGTCTTCCGCGTTGTGCGGCGGCGATCATCGTGAACGAGCACCGTGTCCACGGCGCGCTCGCCAAGGATGCCTGCGAGCGTCTCGCCATCGCGATCATTGCCGATCACGCCAAGCATGGTGGCGTGGCCGCCCAGGGCGTTGATGTTCAGGGCCACGTTTCCGGCCCCGCCCAGGACATACTCCTCGCTGATCACCTCAACCACGGGCACTGGCGCTTCTGGCGAGATCCGCGTGACCGCCCCGAACGTGTAGTGATCGAGCATGACGTCGCCGACGATCATCACGCGCTTGCCTGCGAGATTCGTGATCAGCTCATTTCCCTTGGGTGTGATCATGTGTCCTCAAAAATAGTCTGCCGCTCAGGGCGCGACGCAATTTATGAATGTGATGCCAGGATGTTGTCTGTGGTGATGATCTGGTGATCGACGTGATCACGCCATGGCCAGGCCTAGCTTGCGCGCCAGCTCAGAGAGCTGTTCCGCTGACTGGTAGTGCACGGACAGCACCCCGCGCTCCACGCTGCCGGTGAGCTTCACCGTTTCGCCAAGCACTTCGGCCAGCTGGCCCTGGATGCTCACCAGCGCCTCGTCCTGCACCTTGGCGCTGCGCGCGCCACGCGGAGCCTTGCCGCGCGGCTTTTCGCTGCCGTACAGCTCCTCCGGGTCGGCCATCCGGCCGTTTTCCTTGAAGAAGCTGGCCTCGGCCTCGGCCTGGCGCACGGAGAGGTTGAAACCCTTGATGCGCTGGTACAGCCCGTGCCCCGCATCCGGATCCACGGACATGATGGCCCGGCCGTGGCCGGCCGTGAGCACGCCTGTCTGGATGTCTGCCTGGATGTCCTCGGGCAGGTTGAGCAGGCGCAGGGAGTTGGCCAGGGCCGAGCGGCTCTTGCCAACCTGGCGGGCCAGCTCTTCCTGGCTCAGGCCGAAGTCCTTGAGCAGCTGCTGGAAGCCGCGCGCCTCTTCGATGGCGTTCAGGTCCGCGCGCTGCAGATTCTCGATGAGCGCGATGGCCAGGGTCTCCATGTCCGTCAGCACGCGGACCAGGGCCGGAATTTCCGTCAGACCGGCCATCTTGGAGGCGCGCATGCGGCGCTCGCCCGCCACCAACTCATAGGGAGTGGCCTCGCCGGTGAGCGGCCGCACCAGGACAGGCTGCAACACACCCTGGCTCTTGATGGAGTTGCAGAGATCCTCAAGCGCTTCGGGGTCGAACTCCTTGCGCGGCTGATGCGGATTCGGCCTGATGGAGGCGATGGGCAGGTGCTTCACCTCCGCCGTGTTCACCGATTCCGGCTTGATGCTGCCAAGCAGCGCATCCAATCCTCGACCCAAACCGCGTTGACCTATGGCCATTGATACCCTCCAAATCGATTCAACTCTGTTCTGTGATTGCGTCCTTGCCAGGGTTGCCCCGGGGCACTATAAGACGCCATCACATAACCAACGGAGTTGCGCATGATTTCAAATCCAAACGACGTTCAGGAACTCTTTGATGCCAAGGGCAACCCCCTTGGCGCGCTTCTCGGCCCGGAGGCCTGGGCGCTGGTGCGCGAAACCGTGCTTGCGCACTTCGCCCCGGTGGCAACGGCCCCCGTCGTTGAGGAGCCCATCCAGGACTGGCGCGATCTCGTTCAGTTCTGGGACTTCAACTACCCCGTGGACCATGACGTGGCCTGCGAGCTGTGCGGCAACAGCACAAACGCCTGGGAGCTCGACGAGCCCCGCAAGTTCATGCTCACCGCGGCCAATCTCGGCGGTCTGGTGGCCTTTCGCTGCCAGAAGTGCCAGGCCAAGATCCTCAAGCGCCATTTCAAAGACTGTATCAAGACTGAAGCCAAACCCTTTGTACCCGAAAAGTCCGTCCGCAACCTGGGCCGTGGCAAATAGCCCCGGCCCTTCCTCCTGCTAGTCGCGCACCTTGCAGCGCACAACTTCCTGGGCCAGGGCCATGTAGGCCTCGGCACCGCTTGAGCGGATGTCGTAGGTGATGACGGGCTTGCCAAAGCTCGGCGCCTCGGAAAGCCGCACGTTCCGCGGAATGATGACCTCGAAGAGGTGCTGGGGCAGGGCCTTGCGCACCTCGTTCTTCACCTGCCAGGAAAGCTTGTTGCGCTGATCATACATGGTGAGCACCACGCCCAGGACCTTCAGGTCCGGGTTCAGGCGCTTCTTCACCAGTTCATAGGTCATGAGCAGCTGGGACAGGCCTTCCAGGGCGTAATACTCGCACTGCAAGGGCACCAGCAGCTCACGCGCGGCGCACAGGGCGTTCACGGTGAGGATGCCGAGCGACGGCGGGCAGTCGATGAGGATGAAGTCGTACTCGTCCTCCACCGGGGCCAGCAGGTCGCGAACGTAGTATTCGCGCCCAAGCTTGTCCGCCAGCTCGATCTCCGCACCCACCAGGTCCTGCGTGCCCGGGAGCAGTGAAAGGAACGGAATGGCCGTTTCGACGATGGACTTGCGGACGTTGTCCGGGTCGAACAGCGCCGTGTAGATGTTGGCCCGGTCGTCGCCAGGGTAGAAGCCCAGGCCGCTGGAAGCGTTGCCCTGGGGATCGCAATCCACCAGCAGGACACGCTTTTCCATCACAGCCAGGGACGCGCCAAGGTTCACGGCAGTGGTGGTTTTACCCACACCGCCCTTCTGATTCGCTACGACAATTCTGCGTGCCACAGAGCCTCCATAATCGGGCGAACTCCCGGCGTTTCACGTGAAACATTTGCCATTGGCTTGTGTTTCACGTGAAACAGCACGGGTTGATTTTCAGACTATGTCGAGGTCAGCTCAAAATCAAGGTTTAGGCGGGGCGTGGAGTGAAAAAACTACACTTTGAAGTAGCTGCGGTACCATTCCACGAAGCGGGAGATGCCGGTTTCGATGCTGGTGGCGGGTTTGAAGCCCACGTCGCGGACCAGGTCGTCCACGTTGGCCTCGGTGGCGGGAACGTCGCCCATCTGCATAGGCAGGTATTCCTTGATGGCCTTTTTGCCCAGGCATTCCTCAAGAACTTCGATGTAGCGGGAGAGTTCAACGACGTTGTTGTTGCCGATGTTGTACAGGCGGTAGGGGGCCGGGCTGGTGGCCGGATCGGGCTTGGCGCCGCTCCAGGCGGGGTTGGGCTCGGCCGTGTGCTGGGCCACGCGCACAACGCCCTCGACGATGTCGTCGATGTAGGTGAAGTCGCGCCGCATCTTGCCGTGGTTGAAGACCTTGATGGGCTCGCCCGCGATGATGGCCTTGGTGAACAGGAAAAGCGCCATGTCGGGGCGTCCCCAGGGGCCATATACGGTGAAGAAACGCAGGCCCGTGGTGGGCACGCCGTACAGGTGGCTGTAGGTGTGGGCCATGAGCTCGTTGGACTTCTTGGTGGCCGCATACAGGCTCATGGGGTGATCCACGTTGTCATGCACGGAGAGCGGCATGGTGGTGTTCAGCCCGTACACCGAGCTGGACGACGCGTAGGCCAGGTGGCCGACCTTGTTGTGGCGGCAGCCTTCCAGGATGTTCAGGAAGCCCACCACGTTCGAGTCGATGTACGCGCGCGGGTTCTCGATGCTGTAGCGCACCCCGGCCTGGGCGGCCAGGTTCACCACATGGGTGAAGCCCTGCTCGGCGAAGAGCTTCTTCATGCCTTCGTTGTCGGCCAGATCAAGCTTGACGAAGGTGAATTTCGGTTCAGGCTTCAGGATCTCCAGGCGGGAGAGCTTGACCTCGACGGAGTAGTAGTCGTTCAGGTTGTCCAGGCCAACCACTTCGTGGCCCATGGACAGCAGGCGGCGGGACAGGTGAAATCCGATGAAGCCGGCCGCGCCGGTGACAAGTACCTTCATGGCGTCATTCCTTGGTTGCGGGTGAATGTGAAGATGGCAGCTTTACCTGCGCTGCGAATCAAAGGCAAGTTTAGACGATGGCAAGACCCTTCACGTGGGCAAGGGCCTGGTGCAGCTCGTGGGGCAGGAGGGAGACAAGGGCCTCCGGGCCGGGTGCGGCATGGAGCAGCACCTCCTTGTCCTCCTGGGGGAAGAGGGTGCGCGCGCGCTCAAGCGGGCCGGAGCCGAAGCAGAGCACGTGGCGGATGCCGAAGTGGCGGACCCCGGCGGCGAAGATATCGGAAGCGAACAGCGCGCCCGGTTCAACGCCCGTGGGGAAGGAAATGGGCCAGAACAGGGTGGTTCCCTGGGGCCAGGCCAGGTAGGCCAGGATCGTTTGGAAGAGCTTCCGGCGGGCGGGATCAGCGGTCCCGGCCACATCGTCGGCCAAAGCCGCGTAGGTGATGATCACACGGGGCTGGGTGCGCACGCGGCCGGCCAGAACGCTCCACGGCGCGGGCCAGGTGATGGACGCGGGAGGTTCCGTAGGGGCGGCGGCTGCGTCGCGTGCAGAACTGCTCTGCGCCGTTGCCGGTGCCTGCAGCTGTTCGGGCGTGACGGCATCAACAGGCTCGTTGAAGGACGAGTCTGTGCCTTCCGGCAGGTACAGATGCGACAGCCCGGCCACGGACCAGGGGCGCAGGCGCTCTGCCAGGTCTACAGATGCTGCAAAAGATCCCATATGCGCCAGGCAACTTCGGTTTTGGGGAGCTCGGGCCACTGCTCGGAGCGCCCAGTGCGGTCAAGAACGGTGACGGCGTTGGTGGCGGAGTCGAAGCCGCTGCCGGGCACGCCGACGCGATTGGCTACGATGAGGTCCAGGTTCTTTTCGGATAGCTTGAGCCGCGCCTGGGCGAGCATGTCGTCCGTCTCGGCCGCGAAGCCGATCAGGATCTGCCCTTGGCGTTTCGAAGCGCCCAGGCTGCGCAAAATGTCAGGGTTGGGTTCCAAGGTGATCACCAGGTCATCACCCAGGTCGCGCTTCTTGAGCTTGCGTTCCTGGCCCGTGGCGGGCGGCACAGGGCGGAAGTCGCACACTGCGGCCGTGCAGCAGGCAATGTCCGCCTTGGGCCACAGGGCGGTCGTGGCGTCGAGCATCTCACGCGCGGTGGTGACGCGGGTGATTGCGATGCCTGGAGGAAAATCATAGGCCGTGGGCCCGGCGATCACATGCACCTCGGCGCCGCGCATCCAGGCCGCAACGGCAAGGCAGGCGCCCATGAGCCCGCTCGAGGGGTTCGACAGGTAGCGCACCGCGTCCCAGGCCTCGCGCGTGGGGCCCAGGGTGACGAGGACGCTTTTGCCAGCCAAGTCCTTGGGCGAGAGAGCCTTGAGCACCTCGGCGAAGATGTGCTCCACGGGCGAAAGGCGGCCAGCGCCGGTATCGCCGCAGGCCACGTTGCCGGAGGCGGGCCCGACGCCGATGGCGCCGCGCTCGAGCAGGGTGCGCCAGTTGGCCTGGGTGGCCGCGGCGCTCCACATGGCCGGGTTCATGGCGGGGGCCAGGATGAGCGGGCCGTGGAAGGCCAGGGCCTGGGTGGAGAGCATGTCGTCCGCGATGCCGTGGGCGATCTTGGCCAGGATGTTGGCCGTGGCCGGGGCGATGACCAGGGCTCCGGCTGCGCGGCCGGGCGTCAGATGGGCAAAGGGGTCGTCAGCCGGGGATTCGGCGAACATGGCCGTGTCCACGGTCTGCGCGCCCAGGGCCCGGTAGCTCTCGGCTCCGATGAAACGCTGGGCCGAGGGGGTCAGGGTCACGCCCACGCCGATCTGGGCATCGACCAAGAGGCGCAGAAGCTCCAGGCTCTTGTACGCGGCGATGCTGCCCGTGACGCCCAGGTGCACGCGCCTGCCCAGGAAGCAGGGAAAGCGCAGGTGCTCTGTGCTCAATTGATGTCCTTTTCGGTGAAGTTGCCCTTGCTGGGGGCCGAGGGGCCGGGCACCCCGCGCGAGGTGCTGGTGCGGCTGTTGCTGGTGCGGGCGGGCGCAGAAGAACCGGCCTTGTACTCCAGGGCGAAGACCGTGGCCTTGGCCTTGAAGCCGTCCACCAGTTCGATGATGGCCGCCTTGTTGGCCTTCTCGAAGATCAGGATGCTCTTCTTGGAGCGCACGGCCGAGACCTTGCGCCAGCCGTCCTTGACCATGTTGTTCTGGAAGAAGTTGATGAGGTCGTCGAAGACCACGCGGCCTTCAAAATTCTGGATGCCGGCCTTGAACTGCTGCGTGTCGAAGGAGAAGTCGTCGCCCGCGGTGTGTTCCATGCCGTTGGGCACCAGGATGTCGTCGAACAGATAGTAGTAGTTCGGATTGTCATAGGTCTCGGCCTGGCCGGAGCTGGCGGGGCCCGCGTCGCTGGTGGCGCGGGTGTTGTTCATGCCGGAACAGGCAGTGAGGGACACAGCGAGGGACAGGCCGACGAGAAATTTCATGGGTGCGGACTTCATGGGGCGTTTCCTCATGGTTGTGTCGTGAAAGATGTGCGTGACAGGACGCATTCGTGGGCTGTGTATCCGATATGGGAAAAAATCTCAACGCGGCGCAGGGGCCGGTCAGGGGCAGGGTGCCCTTACAGCACGCCCTGGCGACGGAGCAGTTCCTCAAGGCGATCGCGGTCCTCGCGCAGGCGGCGCAGCTCAACTTCCTGCGCGGCCACGCGGGCCTTCAGGTCGGCATTGTCGCTGGTCAAGGTCAGGCTGATTTCTTCCATCACCGCAAGCTTGGGCTCGATGTTCTTGAAGCGCTCGTTCAGGCGCTCAACCTGTGAGCTCAGGTCGGCCTGCTCGCGCTTGGCCACGCGCTTCAGGTTGCGTGCCAGAAGCACAAAGCCGTTTTTCAGCTTGGTGATGTCGGTCTGGTGCGTGTCCAGGCTGGTTTTCTGCTCTGCCAGCTTGTCCAGGGCGTCGGAAAAATGGGAGATGGAGTTGGACAGGGCCTCGGAGAGGGCATCGGACAGCACCTCGGCCAAGTTCCCGGGCAGATCGTGCACCACGGCGGGCAGGGCGATGGGTTCCGTGGCCGGGCCGACCTCAATGGTGCGGGGGAACTCCCTGCGCAAAATATCCTCGATTTCCGCAGTGATGCGGCCTTCGGTGTACAGTTCGCCGATGCGCTGGAACACGCCGACGGCCTCGTCGGGATAGCGGGTCATGCGGCCCAGGCGGCGTCCGGAAAGGAAGTCCTTGAACAGGGCCGCATAGCGCCGGGCGGTGGGCGCGGGAATGCCGGTGCGTTTGGCTATGTCGCTCAGTGCCAACAGTTCCATGTCCGGTGCATACCAGGATCAGGCTGAAGATCAAGGAAAAACTGGCGTCCTCCGGGGTTTTGGGCGGCCGATCGCCACAGGAGCACCAGATCATCACCAGGCGCAGGCGGCGCTCACGCGCGGGCAGGGGTTGCCATCGCTGGCGGATTGGGTACCATCCCGCAACCATGCACAACAAAGCCACACGCCCCCAAAACGGGCCGCAGGACGAATCCGGCATCCCCGTAGAATACCGCCTCAGCAGCTACGTCTACGAACTGCCCGAAGGCCAGATCGCCCGCCGCCCGGCGGAAAAGCGCGACGCCTCGCGCCTGCTCTTCCTGGATCGCCAGGCCGAAGCGCCGCAGCCGGACGAGTTCGCCAACCTGCCGGAGCTGTTGGCCGCCAAGTTCCCGCAGGGGGGCTTGCTCATAGCCAACAATTCCCGCGTCTTTCCGGCGCGCATCTATGGCCGCAGGGCCACGGGCGGGCGGGTTGAGCTGCTGCTCTTGACCCCCTTGCCGCTGCTTCACGTGAAACCTTTGCCCGATGAGCGGCAGAGCGCCGAGGCCGAGGGCCTTGTGCGCACGGCCAAGCGCATGAAAGAGGGCGAGGCCGCGCTGTTCGATGCGCCGGAGGGCATGGCGCTTTCGGTGACGCTCCTTGAGCGCGGGGAGTACGGCCGCTGCCGCCTGCGCCTGGAATGGCAGGGCGATATTGGAACGATATTGAATGAAATCGGGCATATGCCTCTGCCGCCCTACCTGGAGCGCGAGGACGACGCCACGGACCGCGAGCGCTACCAGACCACTTATGCCGACGCCTCCAAGGCCGGGAGCGTGGCCGCGCCCACGGCCGGGCTGCACTTCACGCCCGAGGTGCGGGCCCGCCTGGCAGCCAAGGGCTTTAAGTGGGCGGAGGTGACGCTCTATGTGGGCTATGGCACCTTCAGCCCGGTGCGCGCGGCGGATATCCGCACCCATGAGATGCACCAGGAATACGTGGAAGTGCCGGAGGAGACGGCCGCCGCCATCCGCGAGACGAAGGCCGCCGGACTGCCGGTCATCGCCGTGGGCACCACCAGCGCCCGCAGCCTGGAGGGCATGTTCGCGGCAAACGCGGAAGTGGCGCCCTTTGCAGGGGAGACGGGCATCTATCTGTATCCTGGACGCAATTTCAACGTGGTGGACGCGCTGATCACCAATTTTCATTTGCCAGAGTCAAGCCTCCTGATTATGGTTTCGGCCCTGGTGGGCCGTGAACGCATCATGGCTGCCTATGCTTTGGCGCTCGCCCAGGGCTTCCGGTTTTTCTCCTACGGCGACGCCATGCTCATCGTGTGATCGAAAAGTATATGAAAAGGCCGCGAGCGCATGCCCGCCGCGCGGCGAAGGGGTGTTCAATGTCCCGCATCACCGTATCGGAAGAGCGCTGCAAAGGGTGCCTCTTGTGCACCCAGGTCTGCCCGGTGGAGATCATCCGGCAGAGCGAGCGCATCAACCAGCACGGCTACAAGGTCGCCGAGGTCCCTGCCGAGAGCATGGACAAGTGCACCGGCTGCGCGTCCTGCGCCACCATCTGCCCGGACGTGGCCATCGAAGTCTGGCGCGGCAAGAAGCCTAAAAAGGCTGCATAGGAGGGCGCATGGCAGGCAAAAAGGAACGTCTTTTCGTCAAGGGCAACGAGGCCATCGCCATGGGCGCGCTGGCGGCCGGGTGCAAGTGCTTCTTCGGTTACCCCATCACCCCGCAGAACGACATCCCGGAATTCATGAGCAAGGCCATCATCGAGGCGGGGGGCGAGTTCGTCCAGGCCGAGAGCGAAGTGGCCGCGGCGAACATGCTGCTGGGCGCGGGCGCCTGCGGCATCCGCGCCATGACCAGCTCGTCCAGCCCCGGCATGAGCCTCAAGCAGGAGGCCATCAGCTACATGGCCGGCAGCGAGGTTCCGGCGGTCATCGTGAACATGAACCGCGGCGGCCCGGGCCTGGGCGACATCGGCCCCAGCCAGGGCGACTATTTCCAGTCCACGCGCGGCGGCGGCCACGGCGACTAC
>CAYUOW010000012.1:13837-46453 GCA_964446455.1 uncultured Desulfocurvus sp. | reverse complement strand
GGCATGCGGATGAGACCGCCGCCGATGCCCAGGATGCCGGCCAGCCAGCCGGTGAGGAAGCTCACGAACACGGGCAGCCACATGGAGCAGTAGATGCCGGCCTCGTTGAAGTGCATCATGGGGGGAATCTTGATGGCGTGGAAGGTCTTGTGCCACTCAACGCCCTTGGCGTCGGCCGCGTTGCCGCCGGCGGCGCGCATCTCGGCTTCCTTGCGCTTCTTCACGTTGATGTCGTGGAACACCATCCAGGCGATGAGGGCCAAGAGGACGATGTACATGTAGCGGACGACCTTCTCGACGTTGCCGAGCCGTTCCAGCCACATGATCATTTGCGCCCCGATTTCGAAGCCGACCACCGTGCCTATGAGCATGATCATGCCCAGCTTGTAGTCCACGTTGCCGAACTTGCCGTGACGCATGGTGGAGATGAGGGACTTGCCCGCCATGTGGGCGATGTCGGTTCCGATGGCGAAGGCCATGGGGAAGCCGAGGATGTTAAGGCCGGGGGTCACCATCCAAGCGCCGCCCATGCCGAAGAAGCCACCGATGATGCCCACGCCCACGCCGAGGATGATCAGGCCGGGCCAGAAAATTTTCACGCCCGCGATGGGCATGAGGACGTACAACCATTCCATATCGCACTCTCCTCTTTGTTGGCCTGTTTTAGTGTTCCGCCAGCTCGCGGGACTTCAGGTCGATGCCGATGAAACCCATGATGATGTCGGCCACGACGCCGAAGATCACACCGATGAGGGGAATGAGCGCCATGGTCAGAAGAGCGAAGTACAGGTGGCTCTCATTATAGAGATTGGTCCACCAGGCTTCCCAGCCGGTAAACTTTCTCGTGTCGGCCACGATGACAATGTTCTCCACCTTTCCCCCGCCAGCGGCCAGAGCGAACTCGGGCAGCGCCAGGCAGAGGACCATGCACCACGTGAACAGCTTGTACAGACGTGCTTTCATGGAATCCTCCTCGAACTTGTTCAAGACACGTAAACCCCAGCCACACATCCGGTCTTCGCGTTTGCTTTTTCGCCGCAAGCCCGGTTCAATCCCGCAAATCATGTGAAAAGATGAGCAAGCGCCATGCCACGCGAAAAAACTTGACGGAATTGTTGCTGTTATTGTAATCGTGCAGCTAACGTTGCGCGAATGGCGCAGGGATGATTGCGGGTTTTTGGGGCCGGTATTGCGCGAAATCATGCCTGTGGAAGCAGCAGCGGGGAGGTGCCTGTGGCCTGGGGAGCCTATCGAGCCAAAGCGGAAAGCGCGGTGACCGCGCATTATTTCGCCACCTGGAGCGTGCGCAAGAAACTCCTGCTCTCGCTCATTCCCGCCATCCTCTTCATCCTGATCGTGGCCGGGTACGTCACCAACTGGTATTCCTCGCGCTACCTGAACCAGGCCCTGCAGCGCACCGCCCAGGTGCAGAATCTTGCCCAGATTCGTGAAATAGAACAGCTTCTCGACTACTACCGGCTGGGGCTCCTGTCCCTTACCGGCAAGCAGCACGGCCGGGAGCAGCTCGAGGCCGCCCTGGCCAACTGGAGCGTGCACCACCCCGGAGTGGTGAAGGAATTCTCCTTTGTCGGCGTGAACACCACGGACACCGTCATCATCGTGCAGGTTCCTTCCGGAACCGTTGAGATCCGGCACGACCAATACAACTTCATCAAGGCCAGCCCCGTGTCGCAGGCGTTGAAGCTGCGCGGCCTGAAGCCCGGCTGCGTGCAGTTCTCCGACCTGACGGAAGTGGTGTACCCGTCCTCCGCCTTTCCGCAGCAGATTGGACCGCAGACCTTCGCCCTCTACCGGCTCACCGCGGCGGTACTCGACGGGCAAGGAGCCATACGCGGCTACCTCGTGCTCGGCATCGACGCGCAAGTGCTGCGCAACGTCCTGTCGTTGTACAATTCCCCAAAATCCCCGCTGTATGCCTTTGCCCGCACCAGCGAGAACAGGTTCAGCTATTTCTTCGACGACCAGGGCTGGATCCAGTTCCAGTCCGAGAACCTGGAGGAACCGGACCGGGAGCTCTCGCCGGAGATGGCCCGCCTGGGCATGACCGGCGATTACGGCATGCCCGACTACGACAAGGCCTTCCGCCCCCTGCCCAAGCACGAGTCTTACTGGCGCATGGTGGTGGACGTGCAGTCCGGCCGGGGCGGCGTGGACGACATCGATCCGCCCCAGGAGGCCAGCGGGTTCCTGAGCCCCAGCCACTTCATCGTCTACGCGCCCGTGGTCTTCCTTTCCAATCCCGAGAACGCGCCGGAGATAATCGGCGGCGTGGCCTACGTGGACCGCAGCCGCCTGACCGATGCGGCGGAGTTCCGCCACCTGGACGTGATGATGGTCATCACCTTGTCGGGCATGGGGCTCGTGGCGCTGGTCATCGTGTTCATCAGCCGGGTCATCACCAGCCCGCTGCACCAGCTGGCCGCGGAAATCCGCACCATGTTCGAGAACAAGAGCCTGCGGCCCATCCGCCTGAACAAGCGCGACCTGGAATCGGACCTGCTGACCCGCGCCCTGAACAAGATGATCCTCTCCATCCAGGAGAAGCAGGAGCTCATCCGCAGGCGCGACGAGCAGATCCATCAGGTGCAGCAGCGGGAGAAGGTCTCCTTTGACAACGAGGTTCCGGCATCCGTGGGCTGGCGGCTGGTGGGCGAGATTCCGGACCTGATCGGCCAGAGCCAGCCCATCGTGACCCTGCAGAGCATGATCCGCAAGGCGGCCGGCACCGAGGCCGACGTGCTCGTGGTGGGCGAGACCGGCACCGGCAAGGAGCTGACGGCCGAGGGCATCCACAAGTTCAGCAGCAGGGCCACCAAGCCCTTCATCTCCATCAACTGCGGCGGGTTGGACGAGAACCTGCTCATGGACACCCTCTTCGGCCATGTGAAGGGCGCCTTCACCGAGGCGCGCACCGACCGCAAGGGAGCCTTCCTTGCCAGCGATGGCGGCACCCTGTTCCTGGACGAGATCGGCACCGCCACGGACAAGGTGCAGAAGGCCCTGCTGCGCGCCCTGTCGGTCAGGCGCATCCGGCCCCTGGGCAGCGACCAGGAGGTGGAGTTCAACGTCCGGGTCATCGCGGCCACCAACGTCGACCTCATGGAGCTGGTGCAGCGCGGCGAGTTCCGCGACGACTTGTACTACCGCCTCAAGGTCATCTCCATCCAGACGCCCTCCCTGCGCCAGCGCAAGGAGGACATCCCCATCCTGTCCAACCACTTCCTGAAGGAACTGGCCACGACGACCGGCGGACGAGAGTTCGGACTTTCGCGCGGGGCGCTGGAAAAGCTCATGAACCACGACTGGCCGGGCAACGTGCGCGAGCTCAAGAACTGCATCACGCGGGCCACGGCCTTCGCCGAGGGAGACGTGCTCTACGCCGAGGACCTGATGTTCGACGATGCCGCGGTGAGTCCTTCGCTGCTGTTTACGGACATCCCCGCTGCGCAGCTGATGCCGCCTGCCCAGGCCGTCCTTTCAGGCCAGGCCGGCAACTCTGGCCAGCACAAGGCGGAGCGGGAGCGGCCCACGCTTGCGGCCGGCGAGCCCTACCGGCACGAGCCGGAGCAGCCGGGGCAGGCGATGCAGCCGGGACAAGAGGAACGGGAGCAGCCCGTCCAGCGGCATTCGGCCCAGAGCTTCGACGACCTGCGCGAGCAGGCGGGCGGGCAGCGCATGCAGATTGCGCTGCGCCTGGCCAGGGAGCGCGGCTCCTTCTCCCGGCTTGACTACCAGAATGCCGTTGGGGCAGGAATTTCACAGCGCACTGCGCAATATGACCTGCAGGCCCTGGTGAAGCGCGGAGTATTGCGCAAGTCTGGAAGAGGCCCGGCAACATTGTATATGCTCGTGTGATTTTCGCGCTATTTGCGCGCTCGTGGCGCGATTGTTGCGGGTTGTTTCGTGATTTGCGCGATTGCGCGAAGGGGCTTTTGGGGGAGTGCCGCAGTTTCTGTGGCGGAGCAGGGGGCGAACGATGGCTGTGCAGAGCGAGATCCTGACCAACATCAAGAAGCTCTTCTGCGTCCTGTGTGGCAAGAAGCCCGCAAGCCTGGAAGACGAGGTCGTCCAGGAGGAGTTCCGGCGCAAGTACAAGCACTTCCAGGAACTGCTCGAGTCGAACTCCGAGCTGCTCAAGATCGTCACGGACATGGAGGTGAAGCTGCGCGGGGAGCAGCTCTTCGGCATGTCCTACATCCGCGCCCAGGCCACCCGCGCCGTGTTCCACGCCCTGCGCATGGCCGGCAGCTTCGAGAACCTCTCCGGCAAGCCGAACCCCAGGCTGCGTGAAAAAGTCAATGAGATCCAGGAGAATATCAAGGCGGACCTGGAGTCGCGCAAGGAGTACCACTGCCCGGACCACGTGCTGCCCTACACGGCCGTGAACCGCGACATGGTGGACGCCGTGGGCGGCAAGAGTGCCAATCTGGGTGAGATCCTGAACCGCGTGGGCCTGCCCGTGCCGCGCGGCTTCGCCATCACCACCAGCGCCTTCCAGGACTTCTTCGCCCAGGCGGGCCTCTGGGCCGAGATCAAGCGCATCAAGCTCGGCATCATCCCCGATGCGCCTGATTCCCTGGAGCAGGCCAGCGAGGAGATCCAGCGGGCCATCATCACGGCGCCCATGGCCCCCGCCCTAGAGCAGGAGCTTTTGGCCGCCCATGCCAGGCTGGCCGCGGAGTGCGGCAAGGACCCGGAGGAATTCGCCGTGGCCCTGCGCTCCAGCGCCATCGGCGAGGACAGCGAGTTCTCCTTCGCCGGGCAGTATCTCTCGGTGCTCAACGTGCCCCGGCGCAGGCTCGTCACCACCTACCGCTACGTGCTGGCCAGCCTGTATACCTCGCGGGCCATCTCCTACCGCCTGCTCAAGGGCATCGTGGACGAGGACATGGGCATGAGCGTGGCCTGCCTGGAGATGATCAGCTCCGTGGCCAGCGGCGTCATGTACACGCGCCACCCCTTCAACGCCCACGACGACCGGGTGCTCATCAACGCCGTGTGGGGCCTGGGCCCCTATGCCGTGGATGGCGTCATCACCCCGGACAGCCAGTCCCTGCCGCGCGACACCCTGGAACCCCAGGACGTGCGCGTGGCCGAAAAGCCGGTGATGCTGGTGTGCGGCGCGGGCGGCGTGCTGGTGGAGCAGCCCGTGCCCCAAGACAAGCAGGGCAAGGCCTGCCTGACGCCGGAGCAGACGCGCACCCTGGCGGGCTATGCACTCAAGCTGGAAGAACATTACGGCACGGCCCAGGACATCGAATGGGCCCTGACCCCGCGCGGCCGCCTTCTGATCCTGCAATCGCGGCCCCTGGGCGTGGTGGCCGGGGAAACGGCCATTCCGGCGGGCATGCCGAAGGTCGAAGGGCATGCGGTGGTCATCCAGGGGGGCGAGACGGCCCAGCCGGGCATCGGCGCGGGCACGGCCTTCGTGGTCAGCGGCGATGACGACCTGAGCGGCTTTCCCGAGGGCGGCGTGCTGGTGGCCCCGCACTCCTCGCCGAAGTTCATGGTGCTGATGCAGAAGGCCCAGGCCATCCTGACGGATTTCGGCAGCATCACCGGGCACATGGCCTCCCTCTCGCGCGAGTTCGGCGTGCCGACAATCCTGGGTCTCAAGACCGTGACGCGGGACATCAAGACCGGCGACCCCATCACTGTGGATGCCTATTCCGGCCGGGTGTACGCCGGGCTTGTGGACGAGCTGCTGGGCTTCAAGGCGCCCAAGGCCGCGCACATGGAGGGCACCCCGGTGCATGAGGTGCTTGAGCGCGTGGCCCGGCACATCATTCCCCTGAACCTCATCGACCCCAAGAGCGAGGGCTTCCGCGTGGCCGGGTGCCGCACCCTGCACGACGTGATGCGCCTGCTGCACGAGCGCTGCTACAACGAGATGTTCAAACTGAGCGACATGGCCAGCGGCGAATCCGGCGTGGCGCTGCGCTTGAAGGCCCAGACCGGCCTCGACCTGCACGTCATCGACCTGGGCGGCGGAGTGGAGCCCTGCGTGGACCGCCGCAGGGACCTGGACCCGGCCGACGTGGCCAGCAAGCCCTTCAAGGCCCTGCTGGACGGCCTGACCCTGGACTCGGCCCAGCTGACCACGCCCCGGCCCGTGCAGGTCAATGGCCTGCTCTCGGTCATGGGCCAGCAGATGATAAGCAACCCCAGCGCGGGCGGGCAGCGCTTCGGCGATCGCAGCTATGCCATCATCTCGGACAAGTACATCAACTTCAGCTCACGCGTGGGCTACCACTACGGGGTGCTCGACTGCTACTGCGGCCGCACGGTGAGCAAGAACTACATCACCTTCTCCTTCAAGGGCGGCGCCGCAGACGACGCCAAGCGCGCCCGCAGGGCGCGGGCCATCGGGCTCATCCTGGAGGGCAACGGCTTCACCGTGGACGTACAGGGCGACCGTGTGGTGGGCCGTTTGCAGAAGCACGACACGGACGTGATTCTGGAGAAGCTGTGGCTCATGGGCAAGCTTCTGCAGTTCACCAGGCAAACGGACATGCTCATGGTGGACGACCAGAGCGTGGAGGCCATGGCCCGCTGCTTCCTGTCCGGCAAGTACGTGCTCGACGTCTCCTGCCCGCTGACCGAGACCGCGGCCTCGCTGCCGCAGAACAAGCCCGCCAGCGTGGAGCCGAGCCCGCACTGACAGTTTTCGCTCAATCATCCAGGCGCACATAAACAAAATGCCGCGCGGCCCCGGAACAGGGCTGCGCGGCGTCGCGGCGTTGTGCGCAAGGAAAACGGGGCTAGCCGCCCGCAAGCTCCAGGGTGTTGAAGAGCCGCGCCGCCACGTCATCGGGTTCGATGGACGTGAGGCATTCGCGGCCGCGCTTGCAGCGCGTGCTGCCGTGCAAAGAGCAGGGGCGGCAGGCCAGGTCGCGTTCGAGCACGGTGTCGAAGGGGCCGCTGGGATAGAAGCCCCAGACCTTGGCCGTGGGGCCAAAGAGGGCGACCACGGGCGTGCCCACGGCCGTGGCCAGGTGCATGGGGCCGGAGTCGGACGTGACCAGGGCGCGGGCCTGGGCCAGGATGGCGCAGGTTTCGCGCAGGGCCGTGCGGCCCGTCAGGTTGCGCGGATCGTCCAGGGCCTGCAGGTGGTCCGGGTTCTTGCCCACGATGATCCAGTCCAGTCCCTGGCGCTCGATGAGCGGGATGAGCGACAGCCAGTAGCCCATGGGCCAGGCCTTGTCCGGGTGCGTGGCAAAGGGGTGCAGGGCCACGAAGGGCCGTGTGATGCCGATGTGCGCCAGGTGCTGGCGGCCTGCGGCGGCCTCTGCGGGCGAAAGATGGATGACCGGGCGGAGCTCCGAGGCCGGGGGCGGCGTGGCGTCCAGGGCCAGGGCGTAGCGCTGCGGCACGTTCAGGCCTTCCAGCCGGGTCCGGAGGAAGTCGAGGGGCACGCGGTTGTACAGCCGCCGGGAGATGCCGAACTTGGGGTAGCTGCGCACCATGCCTTCCCAGCGCAGCTTGAGCGCCAGGGACCTGAGCGAGCGGTGCAGGTCGATGAAACCCATGCCGGTGCAGTCCGCAGCGATGCGCCGGGACTTGCGCCACCAGTCGTGCCCGTCGATCTCGTCCTGGGTGATGCCGATGACTTCGTCCACGGCCGGGTGCCCGGCCAGAAGCGGGGCCAGGTTGCTGCGGGTGATGACCGTGAAGCGGGCCTCACGGGTCTTGTGCCACCAGGAAAGTACACCCGTGGTCAGGGTAACGTCGCCCAGGGCGCTGGCGCGAAACACCGCCCATCTGTCCGGAAAATCCCTGACCATCAACACATACCCCACGAAAGTGACCGCCAAGCACCACGCCCGGACCCGTGAAACATGGCGTGGAACGGAGGTCAAGTCAAGGATTAAGGCTGTTGCGGGGCTTTGGCGAACCTGCTAGGAATGGTTCACACCGGTCCACTATCAACCAGGACCGACCGGGACCGGAAACACCCACTATGCTTGAACTCATCCTCGCGGTCGTCGTGGCCACAGGCATTTCCTTCCTCTGTTCCATTACCGAGGCGGCCTTCTATTCCTTTCCCATGAGCCGCATCGAGCAGTTGCGGAAGCAGGGCAAGAAGGCCGGAGAGATCCTGGCCGACCTGCGGCGTGACGTGGAAAAGCCCATTACCGCCATTCTGACCTTCAACACCGCGGCGGCCACGGCCGGGGCGGCGGTGGCAGGTGCGGCCGCAGTGAAGGTCTTCGGTGAGGATTCCCTGGGCTGGTTCACCGTCGTCTTCACCCTGCTCATCCTGGTGCTGGGCGAGATCGTGCCCAAGACCACCGGCGTGGCCTACGCCCGCCAGCTGGCCCCGTTTTTGGCCAAGCCCCTCAAGTGGATGATCTTCCTCTGCCTGCCGGTGATCTGGCTTTTGAGCGGCGTGGTGCGGCTCATCCGCAGCCGCCACAAGACCCCGGAGGCGGACGAGGACGACATCCGCGCCCTGGTGTCCCTCACCCGGCAGCAGGGTATTTTGAAGCCCTACGAGGAATCGGCCATCAGGAGCATCCTCGCGCTGGACAGCAAGCGCGTGGCCGAGATCATGACCCCGCGCACGGTGGTCTTCTCCCTCCCGGCGGATATGACCGTGGCCGAAGCCATGAGCGCGCACCGCGCCTGGCCGCACACCCGCGTGCCCGTGTACGAGGCAGAGGATTCCGAGGACATCGTGGGCGTGGTCTACCGCAGGCAGGTGTTCGAGGCCGCGGCCGACGACCAGCAGGACCTGACCCTGGGCGACCTCATGAAGCCGGTGCGCTTCGTCATGGAAAACCTCACGCTCGACAAGGCCCTGCGCAGCTTCCTGGAAAGCCGCACCCATCTTTTCGTGGTGCTCGACGAATACGGCGGCATGGCCGGGGTGGTGAGCCTGGAGGACGTGCTGGAGGAGATGCTCGGCAGCGAGATCGTGGACGAGACCGACGAGGTGGTGGACATGCGCGAGCTGGCCAGGCGCCGCCGCAGCGAACTTGCTGCCGCCAAACGCGGCGGGAGCGGTGGACAGCAGGGCTCTTGACGTGTAAAGGACTCCAATCGTTGTTCCGGAAGTGAAGAGCCAACAACGAAACTGACAGCGAGAAGACCATGGCCACGAAAGGCGGCAAAGGCATCTACATCGCAGCCCTTGTGCTGTTTCTGGGCGGCGTCGGCTACCTCGTGGGCACCGGCGTGACCAAGGACAGCGTCTATTTCCTCAATGTGGGCGAGGCCCTGGCCACCGACACCGCCAAGCTCAAGCAGGCGCGTCTGTTCGGCAACGTGGCGGCGGAGGGCATAGAGCCCATGCAGCCCGGCCCCGGCGTCAGCTTCATCCTCATCGACAAGGACAATCCCGGCCAGACGCTCCGCGTGAGCTACAAGGGAGCCGTGCCCGACGCCTTCAAGGCCGGGGCCGAAGTCATTGTCGAGGGCGGGCTGGACAGCGCGGGCCAGACCTTCACGGCCAGCACGCTCATCACCAAGTGTCCCTCCAAGTACCAGAAGCAGAACCGGGGGTAGACCCGGCCCCGAGGGAGACGCTTTTTCCGTCTCCTGCCGCGCCGCGTCCGCCTTACCCAGGAGCCCTGACGTTATGCAAATGACCGCCTATATTTCCATGCTTTTCGCCCTCATCGGGACCCTGTTCCTGGGCGGCTGGACCGCTGCGGCCGTGCTGGCCGGCAAGCCGGAGCGCGTGAGCTTCTCCGAGCGCGGGCACCAGGCCGTGACGCTCCTGGTGCTGTTCGCCTCGGGCATCATGCTGTGGGCCCTGGTGACGCGCAACTACGGCTTCTATTCCGTGCTCTCCCACGTGGACAACGGCCTGGAGCTGGCCTACGTCATCACCGCCTTCTGGGCGGGCAGCGAGGGCTCGCTGCTGTTCTGGGGACTCTCCATGGCCCTGTGCGGGGCCATCTTCGTGTTCACCCCGGGCTACAAGGCCCTGAGTGAGCGCACCCGCGCGTATTTCTGGATCTTCTTCTTCGTCATCAACGGCTTCTTCCTGCTCATGCTCACCTGCTGGGTGAACCCCTTCATGCAGGCCGCGCCGGTGCCCATGGACGGCAAGGGCATGAATCCGCTGCTGCGCAATCCGGGCATGATCTTCCACCCGCCCCTGCTGCTGCTGGGCTATGCCATGTACGTCATCCCCGCCTGCGCGGCCCTGGCCGGCGCCATGAGCGGCGAGACCCGCGCCTGGATTTCCGCCACCCGCAACTGGAGCATCCTCTCCTGGACCTTCCTGTCCGCAGGCATTATCCTGGGCGGCTGGTGGTCGTACATGGAGCTGGGCTGGGGCGGCTACTGGGCCTGGGACCCGGTCGAGAACGCCTCGCTGATCCCCTGGTGCACGGGCACGGCCTTCCTGCACACGGCCATCGTGGGCAGCCGCCGCAACGCCCTGGCCAGAAGCAACATCCTCATCATGGCCCTCACCTACATCCTCTGCGTCTTCGGCACCTATCTGGTGCGCAGCGGCGTGGTGGAGTCCCTGCACGCCTTTGGCGAGGGCGGCGTGGCCCTGCCGCTCTTGTGCTTCCTGTTGTTCCTCACCGCCGTCTCCTTCGCCGCCACCGCCGTGGCCAAGCCCGGCGAACAGCGCCGCCTGGGCGACCTGCTGAGCCGCGAGGGCCTCTTGGTCATCGTGGCCTGGACGCTCCTGGCGCTGGGCTTCATCATCGGCCTGGGCACCCTCTGGCCGGTCATCAGCAAGATCTGGAGCGCCAAGTCCGTCGGGCTCGATGCGCATTTCTACAACCGCGTGTGCCTGCCGCTCTTCGCCCTGCTCGTGCTGCTCTTCTCCGTGTGCCCCTGGCTGGGCTGGAAAGAGGGTGTGCGCGACAAGCGCGGGCTGATCGCCGCGGGCGTGGCTTTCGCGGCCTCCGGCGCGCTGTTCCTGGCCCTGGGCTACAAGCTGCCCCTGGCCCTGGTGGGCGCGGCTGGCGCGGTGTCGTGCATGACCACGGCCGTGCTGGCCATGGGCCTTCTGCCCGAGGTGCGCAACCGCAAGTCCCTGGCGGCCTATGCCGTGCACCTGGGCCTGGGCCTCATGGCGCTGGGCGTGGCCTTCAGCGGTCCCTACCAGGTCTCCTCCGAGAAGGAGCTCTTTGTCGGCGAAAGCTACGAGGTGGGCGGCTACACCGTGACCTTGAAGGAAGTGCACGAGAAGAGCTCGCGCAACATGGCCCAGCTCATCGCCGAGCTGGAAGTGAAAAAGGGCGGCAAGCTCGTCGGCGTGGTCAACCCGGAGCGCCGCATGTACCGCGGCTACGAGCAGGCCTTCGCCGAGGTCGAGGTCATTCCCGGCCTGGGCGACGAAATCTTCGCCGTGCTCCTGGGCGCGGACCAGGACGGCCACACCACGGTCAAGGTCAACGTGAACCCGCTGGTGAACTGGATCTGGATCGGCGGCATCATCTTCTGCGTGGCCCCCTTCCTGCTCCTGGGCTACCGCAAGGGCAAGGACAAGGGGTAGGCCCCATGTCCGAGGCCGCCGCGCACCCCACGGGCGAAGCCCGCCAGGACGCCGCAGGCGTCTCTGTCCCTGTGCGTCCGGACGTGCTGCTCGACGCGCACGGCGTGGGCAAGTTCTTCGGCTCGCGCCTGGTGCTGCGCGACGTGAGCGTGCAGGCGCGCGCGGGCGAGGCCCTGCTGGTTGTCGGCGGCAACGGAGCGGGCAAGACCACGCTCCTCAAGATCATGGCCGGCCTCTGCCGCGCTTCGGCGGGCAGCGTGGACGTGCGCGTGGAGCCGGAAGCCTGCGCCTACCTGGGCCACGCCACCTTCCTGTACCCGCGCCTTTCGGCCGGGGCCAACCTGACCTTCTGGGGCCGCATGTACGGCCTTTCCCCCAGCCGGGCGGACATTGCCGCCGTGCTTGAGCGCGTAGGCCTCGCCCACGTTGAGGGCGAGCCCGCGGGCACCTTCTCGCGCGGCATGGCCCAGCGCCTGAACTTGGCGCGGGTGTTCCTCATCGGCCCCAAGCTGGTGTTCCTGGACGAGCCTGGCACCGGCCTGGACCCGGCCTCCCAGGACCTGCTGCGCCGCGAGATCGCCAATCTCAAAGCCTCGGGCGCTGCCGTGGTCTGGGTGAGCCACCACCTGGCCTCGGACATGCTGCTGGCCGAGCGTGTGCTGCACATCAAGGACACCCGCGTGGCCTATTGCGGCGAGGCGTCCGGCTTCGACGCCGGGGGGCTCACATGCTGAGGCGCGGCGGCTTCATAGCGGCCAAGGACCTGCGCCTGGCCGTGGGCGGCGGGCAGGGCCTGGTGCAGGCCGTGCTGCTTGGCCTGCTGCTGATCTTCCTGTTCTCGCTGTCGCGCCCCACGGCTGAGCTTGTCTCGCCCCAGGCGGCGGCGGCCATCTTCTGGCTGGCCTCGGCCTTCGGCTTGGTGCTGGTGTTCAACGACCTGTTCAGCCTGGAGGAGGGCCAGGGTTGCCGCCTGGGCCTCTTGTCCTCCCCGGTGCCCGAGCACTCCGTGTGGCTGGGCAAGGGCCTGGCCGGGTTCGCTCTGCTGCTCTTGTCCCAGGCCGTGTTCCTGCCCGCCTCGGCCGTGTTTCTCGGCCAGGACATCAAGGGCGACTGGGGCGTGCTGCTCCTGGCGCTCATCGGCGTGGACTGGGGCCTTGCGGCCCTGGGCGCGCTTTTGGGAGCCCTGGCCCAGGGGCAGGGCGCGCGTGAGTCTTTGTTCTCGGTCATTCTGTTTCCGCTGCTTCTGCCGGTGCTTTTGGGCGGCATCCGCATCTTCGCGGGCAGCTTTTCGGGCGAGCCGGCCATGGACCAGCAGCTCTGGGCCGGAATCATCGTGGCCTTCGACGCGGTGTTCACCGCCGCTGGTGCGTTTTTGTTCCCGTTCCTGTACACGGGTGAGGAATAGCGGCGGAGACGCCGTCTTTGGAGTTCAAGCATGCCGATCCGTATTCTTGCCATAGTGAGCGTCATCGCCCTGGCCGTGGGCCAGTGGTTCATCTGGAGCTACGCGCCGCTTGAGGAAACCATGGGCGTGGTGCAGAAGATCTTCTACATCCACATGCCGCTGGCCTGGTGGGCGCTCATCAGCTTTTTCGTGGTGTTCGCGGCGAGCATCCGCCATCTCATGAAGCGTGACGCGGCTTCGGACATCCTGGCCGGCGCGGCCGCCGAGATCGGCGTGCTCATGAGCGGCCTGGCCCTCATCAGCGGCTCCATCTGGGGCCGGGCGGCCTGGAACGTCTGGTGGACCTGGGACCCGCGCCTCACCACCACGCTCATCATGTGGTTCGTGTACGCGGGCTACCTGGTGCTGCGCGGTTCCGGAATGGGCGGCGAGCGCCGGGCCATGGTCAGCGCCGTGCTCGGCGTGGTGGCCTTCCTGGACGTGCCGCTGGTGTTCTATTCCGCGCGCATCTGGCGCAGCGTGCACCCGGCGGTGCTGGCCAGCCAGGGCGGCGGGCTGGAGCCGGAGATGTGGCACGCGGTGCTGGCGAACCTCGTGGCCTTCGGCGTCCTGTGGCTGACGCTGCTTCTGGCGCGCTACGCCAACGGCCGCGCCGAGGAGCGCGCCCGCGCGCTCATGCTGTCCCGCTAGGGCAGGGGAGGGGAATCTCATGAACGGATACGTCGTTGCGGCCAACGCCGCTGTGTGGCTTTTTCTCGCGGCCTATGCCGCGTCCCTGGTCCTGCGCGGCAGGTCCATATCCAACAGACTGAAACAGCTGGAGATGCTCCGTGACGGACACCATGAATAAGAACGCCTCCCTGGGCGGCGGGCAGAAAATCATCCTCGTGGCGCTTTTGGGCGCCATCCTGACCATGTTCGTGGGTTCTTTTCTGTACCGCATGCAGGGCCGCGGCCTCGTGGTCGAAGTGCGCCAGGAGCGCGGCGGCATGGGCGAGGCCATGGGCGGCAAGGGCGGCCCCATGGGCATGATGGGCGTGGACATGGACCAGCTGCGGGAGCAGATGCGCAAGATGCAGGAGAATCCCAACGACGCCAAGAACCTGCTGGAGCTCTCCAACACCTTCATGATGATGCAGGCCTGGGACAAGGCCCTGGAGTTCGTGACCATGGCGGCCAAGGCCGCGCCGGACGACGCCAACGTGCACCGGGCCATGGGCATGGTGCGCTTTGAGCGCAAGGAGTACCCGGAGGCCAAGAAGGCTTTCGACACCGTGCTCAAGAAGGACCCCAACGACGTGCTGGCCCACTACAACATGGGCATACTGCTGAAGCATTACATGCAGAAGCCCGCCGAGGGCGATGCGCACTTCCGCCGCGTGGTGCAGCTGAACCCCAAGGACGAGGACGTGCTGAAAAGCGCCCAGGAGGAGCTGGCCGCTCCGCCCGCCAAGGCACCGGCTAAGTAGTACCGGGCCGCGCGGCACGGGTGCCGTATTGACATGGGCGGATATTCCACTAAAATAGCCGCCTTCAAGGTGAAAAAGGCCACGGAGTATTTGCTCCGTGGCCGTGCGGTATATCAGGATTTCTTGGCTGTCAGAACTTTTTCCGAGGAGTTGGGACATGAAATCGAGATGGATGCTGACTGTTCTGGGTGTGGCCATGGCCGGTCTCCTGGCCGTTGGTTGCGGCGAGAAGAAGGAAGAGAAGAAGCCTGAAGCGGCCGCCAACGCCACCGCCGCGGCTCCGGCCAAGAAGGTCGTGCTCGGCGTGGCCGGCGCGCAGTCGGGCGACCTGGCCTCCTACGGCCTGCCTTCGCTCAACGCCGCCAAGCTGGTTGCCAAAGAGATCAACGCCAAGGGCGGCATCAACGGCGCCCAGGTCGAGGTTCTGCCCATGGACGACCAGTGCAAGCCCGAGCTGGCCACCAACGCCGCCACCAAGCTGGTGAGCGAGAAGGTCACCATCGTCCTCGGCCACATTTGCTCCGGCGCCACCAAGGCCGCCCTGCCCATCTACAAGGACGCCAAGGTCATCGTGATGAGCCCCTCGGCCACCAGCACCGAGCTGACCCAGAGCGGCAACTACCCCAACTTCTTCCGCACCATTTCCTACGACCTGATCCAGGGCAAGGCCGCGGCCGAGTTCGCGGTGAACGAGCTGAAGGTCAAGAAGGTCGCCGTCATCCACGACAAGGGCGACTACGGCAAGGGCTTTGCCGAGAGCGCCAAGAAGGCGCTTGAGGACGGCAAGGTCGCCAAGGTCGCGCTGTTCGAGGGCATCACCCCGGGCGGCGTGGACTACTCCGCCGTGGTGCAGAAGATCAAGGCCTCCGGCGCCGACTGCGTGCTCTACGGCGGCTACCATCCGGAAGCCTCCAAGATCGTCACCCAGATGCACAAGAAGGGCCTCAAGATCGCCTTCGTGTCTGACGACGGCGTGAAGGACGATACCTTCATCAAGACCGCCGGCGCCGACGCCGAGGGCGTGTACGCCACCGGCCCGCAGATCCTGGCCGACAACGAAGTGTTCAAGAAGGCCGCCGCCGACCACGAGAAGGAATTCGGCTCCAAGCCGGGCGCCTTCTTCCCGCAGGCCTATGCCGCCAGCCAGGCCCTGCTGAACGCCGTGGCCAAGGCCGGCAGCACCGACTACGACAAGGTCGTGGCCGCCCTGCAGAAGGAACTGATCGAGACCCCGGTCGGCAAGATCAAGTTCGACGCCAAGGGCGACGCCGAGGGCGTGAGCTTCTCGGTCTACCAGGTGAAGAGCGGCAAGTACGAACTGGTGAAGTAGCCTCCGCCGCCCGGAACACGGGCAGGCGATAAACGAGCCAGGGGGCGGGGGCGGTTGCGCCCGTCCCCTGGTTCCGTAAGGGAAAGGCCGCAAGGAAGGCTGTTCCTGAGCGGTAGGACGGTTTTATGGAATATTTTCTTCAGCTCTTTTTCGGCGGGCTCTCGCGCGGCAGCGTGTACGCCCTCATCGCCCTGGGCTACACGATGGTGTACGGCATCATCGAGCTCATAAATTTCGCCCACGGCGAGATCTACATGATCGGGGCCTTCATGGGCCTCATCGTGGCCGGGGTGCTTACGGCCATGGGCTGGCCCACCCTGTCCATCCTGGTCATAGCGCTCATCATCTCGGTCCTGTATTCGGCGGCCTACGGCTACACGGTGGAAAAGATCGCCTACAAGCCCCTGCGCGGCGCTCCGCGCCTGGCCCCGCTCATCTCGGCCATCGGCATGTCCATCCTGCTGCAGAACTACATCATGCTCGCGCAGACCCCGGACTTCCTGCCTTTCCCGAGGCTCATCCCGGACCTTGAGTTCATGGAGCCCTACGCCAACTTCCTGGCCACAAGCGACCTGTTCATCATCGTCACCTCCATCGCGGTGATGGTGGCCCTGACCTTGTTCATCAAGTTCACGCGCATGGGCAAGGCCATGCGGGCCACGGCCCAGAACCGCAAGATGGCCATGCTGGTGGGCGTCAACGTCGACCAGGTCATCAGCATGACCTTCATCATCGGCTCGGCCCTGGCGGCCGTGGGCGGCGTGCTCATCGCCTCGCACATCGGGCAGATCAACTTCGTCATCGGCTTCCTGGCGGGCATCAAGGCCTTCACCGCCGCGGTGCTCGGCGGCATCGGCAGCATTCCCGGCGCGGTGCTGGGCGGCCTCGTGCTCGGCTGGACCGAAAGCTTCGCCGCAGGCTACGTTTCGAGCGACTACGAGGACGTGTTCGCCTTCTGCCTGCTGGTTCTCATCCTTATCTTCCGCCCTGCCGGCCTGCTCGGCAAACAGCGGGCCCAGAAGGTGTAGCGCATGGCTGCCTTGAATATCCTCACCAACCTGAAGAAGTCCGTGGCCGCCGCCCTGTGGCTGGCCTTCCTGACCCTGCCCATCATGGTCATCCGCGTGGACACGGTGGAAAAGACCGTGACCTGGCGCTGGATGCATCTGGTGTACATGCTGGCGGGCAGTTTCGTGCTGGCCCTGGCCTGGCACTTCATGATGGACCGCCGCGACCGCGGCGCGGCCGCCAAGAACGCCGAGGGCGGCGAGACCCAGTCGCGCCTGTCCGTCCTGCTGGAAGACCCGCGCTTCGCCAAGCCGCTCATGGCCTTCGGCCTGCTGGTGGCGGTGGCCTTCCCCTACCTGTTCTCCATGTACCAGACCAACATCCTCATCAGCGCGCTGATCTACGTGGTGCTGGGCCTGGGGCTGAACATCACCGTGGGCCTGGCGGGCCTGCTCGACCTGGGCTACGTGGCCTTCTACGCCGTGGGCGCCTACGCCTACGCCCTGCTGAACCACCACTTCCAGCTGGGCTTCTGGACCGTCCTGCCCCTGGGAGCCATCCTGGGGGCTTTTTTCGGCATCCTGCTCGGCTTCCCGGTGCTGCGCCTGCGGGGCGACTATCTGGCCATCGTGACGCTCGGCTTCGGGCAGATTGTACGCCTGGTGCTGGAGAACTGGAGCGAGTTTTCCATGGGCCCCAGCGGCGTGTCGAACATCGCCCGGCCCGGGCTCTTCGGCATCAACTACTCGGTTGAGCAGGCCACCACCTACATCTACTACATCATGCTGGCCCTGGTGCTGCTGACCATCGTGGTCACGGCCCGGCTCAAGGATTCGCGCATCGGCCGCGCGTGGCTGGCCCTGCGCGAGGACGAGATCGCCTGCCAGGCCATGGGCATCGACAACACCCGGGCCAAGCTCATGGCCTTCGCCCTGGGCGCCACCCTGGCCTCGCTCATGGGCGTGGTGTTCGCCGCCAAGACCACCTTCATCAACCCGGCCAGCTTCACCTTCATGGAATCGGCCATGATCCTGGCCATCGTGGTGCTGGGCGGCATGGGCTCGGTTCTGGGCGTCATCCTGGGCGCGTTCCTGCTTATCCTGCTGCCGGAGTACATGCGCGCCT
This sequence comes from uncultured Desulfocurvus sp., assembly GCA_964446455.1. Lineage (GTDB taxonomy): Bacteria > Desulfobacterota > Desulfovibrionia > Desulfovibrionales > Desulfovibrionaceae > Humidesulfovibrio. The sequence continues at coordinate 28,631 of CAYUOW010000012.1, read as the reverse complement.
TTTCCGAGTACCGCATGCTCATCTTCGGCGCGACCATGATCCTGGTCATGGTCTTCCGGCCCCAGGGGCTCATCCGCGCCAAGCGCAAGGTATACAAGATCAACACGGAAGCGGCGTGATGGAAAACACACAGAAGGCGGTCCTTTCGGTCCGCAACATGAGCATGAACTTCGGCGGCCTGCGCGCCCTTTCCGATGTGGACCTTGAGGTGCGCACCGGCGAGGTGGTGGCCCTGATCGGCCCCAACGGCGCGGGCAAGACCACGTTCTTCAACTGCATCACCGGCATCTACACCCCCACGGAGGGGCAGGTGCTGGCCTACCCGCGCGACGGCAAGGAAAAACGCATCAACGGCATGCGCACCAACCTGGTGTGCGAGCTGGGCATGGCGCGCACCTTCCAGAACATCCGCCTGTTCCCCAGCATGACGGCCCTTGAGAACGTCATGATCGGGCGGCACTGCCGCACCAAGGCGGGCATCCTGGGCGCCATCCTGCGCGGACCCACGGCCCGGCGCGAGGAGCAGGAGGTGGTGGACAGAAGCTACCAGCTGCTCAAGAAGGTGGGACTGGAGAAGGTCGCCAACGAGTACTCGCGCAACCTGCCCTACGGCGCGCAAAGAAGGCTCGAGATAGCCCGGGCGCTGGCCACGGACCCCTTCCTGCTGCTCTTGGACGAGCCCGCCGCGGGCATGAACCCGCAGGAGACCCTGGAACTCAAGGAGATGGTCATCCGCATCCGCGAGGAGTTCAAGGTCTCCGTGCTCCTGATCGAACACGACATGAAGATGGTCATGAGCCTGTCGGACCGGATCTACGTCATGGAATACGGCCGCGTCATCTCAACCGGCACTCCCGCAGAGGTCAGCGCCGATCCGCAGGTCATCCGGGCCTACCTGGGCGAGGAAAGCGATGCTTGAGCTTAGAAACATAGACACCTACTACGGCAACATCCAGGCCCTGCGCGACGTGAGCATCACCATCGGCGAGGGCGAGATCATCACGCTCATCGGCGCCAACGGCGCGGGCAAGAGCACCACCCTCATGACCATCTGCGGCGTGGTGCCGCCGAGAAGGGGCGAGGTGCTCTTCGAGGGCCGCGTCATGAACGGCGTCAGCCCGGACAAGGTGGTCAAGCAGGGCATTTGCCAGGTGCCGGAAGGCCGCCTCATCTTCCCGGACCTCACCGTGCAGGAGAACCTGGACATGGGCGCCTTCCTGCGCTCCGACAAGGAGGGCATCGCCCGCGACCTGGACCAGGTGTTCGGCCTGTTCCCCATCCTGCTGGAGCGCCGCAAGCAGCTGGGCGGCACCCTTTCCGGCGGCGAGCAGCAGATGCTCGCCATCAGCCGCGCGCTTATGGCCCGGCCCAAGGTGCTGCTCCTGGACGAGCCCTCCCTTGGCCTTGCTCCGCTCATCATCCGGCAGATCTTCGACATCATCAAGCAGATCAACCGCGAGAGCAACACCACCATCTTCCTGGTGGAGCAGAACGCCAACCAGGCCCTGAAGGTGGCGCACCGCGGCTATGTCATGGAAAACGGCCGCATTACGCTGGAGGATGCCTGCGACAAGCTCCTTGCCAACGATGCGGTGAAGAAGGCATACCTGGGCCTGTAGAAACGGCCCGGAATTATTCAGCGCAACACGAAACAGGGCGGCCAAGCCCCCGGGAGGATTCCATGCAGGACAAGATCATCGGAAAGGCGCTCACCTTTGACGACGTGCTGCTCGTGCCTGACTACTCCGAGGTCCTCCCCGACACCGTTGACGTGAGCACCCAGCTTACGCCGGAAATCCGCCTGAACATCCCGCTTCTGTCCGCCGCCATGGACACCGTCACCGAGGCGCGCATGGCCATCAGCATGGCGCGCTCCGGCGGCGTGGGCGTCATCCACAAGAACATGAGCATCCGCGACCAGGTGCGCGAGGTGGACAAGGTCAAGAAGAGCGAGTCGGGCATGATCCACGACCCCGTGACCGTGCACCCCGACGACAACGTGGGCAAGGTGCTCTCCCTCATGACCGAGTTCCGCATCAGCGGCCTGCCGGTCGTCCGCGGCGACAAGCTCGTGGGCATCGTCACCAACCGCGACGTGCGCTTCGTCACCGACCCGGCCACCCCGGTTTCCGAGGTCATGACCAGCCGCAACCTCATCACCGTGCCCGAGGGCATCAGCGACGAGGAGGCCAAGCGCCACCTGCACCAGAACCGCATCGAGAAGCTTTTGGTGGTGGACGACGACAACCAGCTGAAGGGCCTCATCACCATCAAGGACATCGAGAAGGTCAAAAAGTATCCCAACGCCTGCAAGGACGACAAGGGCCGCCTGCGCGTGGGCGCGGCCGTGGGCGTGGGCCAGGACGGCATCTCCCGCGCCGAGGCGCTTCTGCGCGCCGGGGTCGACTTCCTCGTGCTCGACAGCGCCCACGGGCATTCCCGCAATATCCTGAACGCCTGCCGGGCCCTGCGCGACGCCTTCCCCGACGCCCAGATCATCGGCGGCAACGTGGCCACCTACGAGGGGGCCAAGGCCCTCATCGAGTCCGGCGTGGACACCGTGAAGGTGGGCATCGGCCCCGGCAGCATCTGCACCACCCGCATCGTGGCGGGCGTGGGCGTGCCGCAGATCACCGCCATCCTCGAAGCGGGCAAGGCCTGCCGCGAGGCCGACAAGTGCATCATCGCCGACGGCGGCATCAAGTTCTCCGGCGACGTGGTGAAGGCGCTGGCCGCCGGGGCGGACACCTGCATGATGGGTTCGCTCTTCGCCGGAACCGAGGAAAGCCCGGGCGAGACCATCCTGTACCAGGGCCGCACCTACAAGATCTACCGCGGCATGGGCAGCATAGACGCCATGGCCGCCGGCAGCTCCGACCGCTACTTCCAGGACAAGAGCAAGAAACTGGTGCCGGAAGGCATCGTTGGCCGCGTGCCCTTCCGCGGCCAGGTGACGGAGAGCATCCACCAGCTCGTGGGCGGCCTGCGCTCCGGCATGGGCTACGTGGGCTGCGGCAGCATCGAGGAGCTCAAGAAAAAGGCCCGCTTCATGGAGATCAGCGCCGCGGGCCTGCGCGAGAGCCACGTGCACGACGTCATCATCACCAAGGAATCCCCCAACTACCGCGTCGAGTCCTAAGGGACCGCGTAAAGGGCCGCGCCATGCAGCACCAAGAAAAGGTCATCATCATCGACTTCGGGTCCCAGGTCACCCAGCTCATCGCGCGGAGAATCCGCGAGGCGGGCGTGTACTCGGAGATCCACCCCTGCACCAGCGATCCCGCGGTCATCAAGGCCATGAATCCCAAGGCCCTGGTGCTTTCCGGCGGGCCCTCCAGCGTGCACGACGACGGCGCGCCCCCGCTGCCCAAGGAATACCTCACCTGGGGCCTGCCCATCCTGGGCATCTGCTACGGCATGCAGATCCTGGCGCACACCCTGGACGGCGAAGTGACCCGCTCCAAGGACCGCGAATACGGCCGCGCCGAGTTCGAGGCCGTGGGCGACAACGTGCTGTTCTCCGGGGTGGAGAACAAGGAGAAGCTCACGGTCTGGATGAGCCACGGCGACCACGTGGGCAAGCTGCCCACGGGCTTTGCCCGCATGGGCAAGACCGGCAGCCTGGAAAACGCCGCCATGTTCGACGCGGCCAAAAAGATCTACGCCGTGCAGTTCCACCCGGAGGTGGCCCACACCGACCAGGGCGAACGCATCATCTCCAACTTCCTGTTCAAGGTCGCCGGGTGCAAGCCCGGCTGGACCATGGCCTCCTTCGTGGAGTCCTCCATCAAGACCATGAGCGAGCAGGTGGGCGAGGGCAAGGTGGTCCTGGGCCTTTCCGGCGGCATCGACTCCACCGTGGCCGCCGTGCTGCTGCACCGCGCCATCGGCAAGCGCCTTTTCTGCATCTTCGTGGACAACGGCTTGCTGCGCATGGGCGAGCGCCAGGAGGTCATCGGCTTCCTGGAGGAGCACTTCGACCTGAACGTGAAGGTCGTGGACGCGCGCAAGGAATTCCTGGACAAGCTGAAGGGCGTGGACGACCCGGAGCAGAAGCGCAAGATCATCGGCTACACCTTCATCGATGTCTTCGACCGCGAAGCCAAGGCCATCGAGGGCGTGCAGTTCCTGGGCCAGGGCACCCTGTACCCGGACGTCATCGAGTCCGTGTCCTTCAAGGGCCCCAGCGCGGTCATCAAAAGCCACCACAATGTCGGCGGCCTGCCGGAGAAGATGAACCTGAAGCTCGTCGAGCCCCTGCGCGAGCTGTTCAAGGACGAGGTGCGCAAGGTCGCCTATGAGCTCGGCATGCCCGAGCACATCATCTGGCGGCACCCCTTCCCCGGCCCGGGCCTGGCCATCCGCGTCATCGGCGAGATCACCGAGGAGCGCCTGGAGATCCTGCGCCGCGCGGACAAGATCGTGCAGCACGAACTTATGGCCAGCGACTGGTACCGCAAGGTCTGGCAGGGCTTCGCCGTCCTGCTGCCCCTCAAGACCGTGGGCGTCATGGGCGACGGCCGCACCTACGAGCACGTCATCGCCCTGCGCATCGTGGACAGCATCGACGCCATGACGGCCGACTGGTCGCGCCTGCCCTCCGAGGTGCTGGCCCGCATGTCGAGCCGCATCATCAACGAAGTGAAGGGCGTGAACCGCGTGGTGCTCGATATCTCGAGCAAGCCGCCCAGCACCATCGAGTGGGAGTAGGCGAGATTCGCAAGCCGCACAGACGAGGCAGACCCGCCCGCACCGCATAAGATTCAGGAAGGCCTATGCTCGGAACCGGAGAAATGCTCATCATCGCCCTGGTGGCGATCATCGTGGTGGACCCCAAGAAGCTGCCCGACCTCATGAAGGGTCTGGGCAAGGCCATTGGCGAGTTCAAGCAGATGAGCGGCGAGTTCAAGCGCACCATCGAGCGCGAGACCGAGATGGCCGACTTTGAGAAGCGCAAGGCCGAGGCCCACGAGAAGCTCTACGGCCCGGGCTCCGACGCCCAGGCCCAGCCTGCGGCTGGCGCGCCCGAGGGCACCCCGGCCGAAACTCCGGTCCAAGGCGAAGCGGCGGAGCAGAAGCCTGTCGAACACGAGCTGCAGCCCGAGGAGTACCCGCAGCAGCCCCCGGTGGAGCGGGCCGAGCCCGTTGCCGAGGCTCCTGTCGAAGCCGCGCACGCCGAAACGCCCGCGGAACCGGTTGCCGAAACGCCTGTTGAAGCCGCCTTGGAAACTCCGGCGGAAACTCCGGCCGAGACTCACGCGCCCGTGCCCGCCGAGGTCCACGAGGCTGCGCCTCCGGCTGAGGCGCATGAGGCTGGGCTCCCGGCCGAGGCCGAGCCCGCCGCTCCTCCCGCCACCGAAGGCGCCGCCACCGAAGGCGCGGGAGGGGGCGATACGCCTCCGCCGCCCGTGGGCGACGACGCCGTGGGCGAGGGCGTTTCCGGCCGCATGAGCCTCTTCGGCCACCTGAACGACCTGCGCAAGCGGCTTACCCGCTGCGCCATCGCCATGCTGGTGGGCTTCCTGGGCTGCTACGCCTTTGCGGGCAAGCTGCTCAAGATCCTCATGCAGCCCATGCTCGACGCCCTGAAGCAGAGCCACTTCATCTACACCCTGCCCACCGAGGCCTTCTTCACCGAAATGAAGATCGCCTTCGTGGCCGGCATCTTCGCCTGCAGCCCCTATATCTTCTACCAGATCTGGCAGTTCGTGGCTCCGGGGCTCTACAGCCACGAGCGCCGCTGGATCATCCCCATCGCCTTCTTCTCCGCCCTGTGCTTCACCACGGGCGCGCTGTTCGGCTACTTCGTGGTCTTCCCCTTCGGGTTCGAGTTCTTTGCCAGCTACACCAGCGACATCCTGGTCTTCACGCCCAAGCTCGACGAATACCTGGATTTCGTGCTGAAGCTTCTGTTCGCCTTCGGCATCGTGTTCGAGCTGCCGCTGTTCATCTTCTTCCTGGCCAAGCTCGGCATCGTGACCCACGTGGGCCTGCGCGCCAAGCGCAAGTACGCCATCCTGGGTTCCTTCGTCATCGCCGCGGCTTTGACCCCGCCGGACGCCATCAGCCAGACCATGATGGCCGTGCCCCTGTGCGTCCTGTACGAGGTGGGCATCTGGATGGCCTATTTCTTCGGCAAGAAGCCCAAGCCCGCCCCGGCGGAAGAAGCGCAAGCGCCCACAGAGGCCGCCTAACCCAGGGGCTTTTTTCGGAATCGTCCGATTGAGATGGAGCCTGCGGCTTGACAAGGCCGGACGGCTCTGGTCATGGGGAAGAGCGCCAGCCGCCGCGAAAGCCGCGTGCGGGGCGAAAGGAGCGACACCGTGGCGAAGCGCACCGCGAAAATCACGCGCACGACCAAAGAGACGGACATCCGCGTCGAGCTGGCCCTGCAGGGCAGCGGCAAGTGTTCCATCGCCACGGGCATGGGCTTTGCCGACCACATGCTGACGCTCATGACCTTCTGGGCCGGGTTCGACCTGAAGCTCTCCTGCAAGGGCGACCTTGAGGTGGACGCGCACCACAGCCTGGAGGACATCGGCCTCAGCCTGGGCCAGGCCCTGGCCGAAGCCCTGGGCGACAAGGCGGGCATCGCCCGCGTGGCCAACGCCAAGGTGCCCATGGACGAGGCCCTGGCCGAGGTGGTCGTCGACCTGTCCGGCCGGCCCTACCTCGTCTACGCCGACGACCTCCTGCCCGCGCAGATAGCGGGCGAGGAAAAGGACGTGTGGCGCGAATTCTTCAAGTCCTTTGCACAGCGGGCAGGCATGAACCTGCACATCCGCTTTGAGTACGGGAAAAATGGCCACCATCTGCTGGAGGCCGCCTTCAAGGCCCTGGGCCTGGCGCTGCGCCAGGCGGTTCAGGTTTGCCGCGCGGGCGCGCCCAGCACCAAGGGGAGTGTGGACTGATGTTTATGCGCAAGCTGCTTCCGATCTTCACCGTCATCTGCGCGCTGGGCCTGGCCGCCTGCGGACCCAAGCCCATCACGCCGCAGCTGCGGCCCGTGGGCTCCATCGCCGTGGCCGCCTTCAGCGCGCCCAAGTACAACTGGGAGCTTTTGGCCGGCTACCTGCCCGAGGAAGGCAAGACCGTGAAGCCGGAGATTCTGGCCAACCTCGACACGGCCATGAACCAGACCCTGCGCGCCCACGGCGTGGGCCTCACCGGCACCCCGGCCGCCATCCGGCAGTGCCAGGAGATCGTGACCTTCGAGCGCTCGGGCAAGGCCCGGGAATCCGCCTGGTCGTACTGGCTGGGCGTGGGCCGCTGCCTGCCCGCGGACTACATCCTGGTGCCCCAGGTGCTGGCCTGGAAGGAGCTTGAGGGCGGCGGCAACCCGGCCGCCGTGGTCATGGACTTCTACCTCATCGACGTGAAGGGCGAGCGCCTGGTGACCCGCTACCACTACGACGAGACCCAGAAGGCCCTGACGGACAACCTGCTGGACATCGGCAAGTTCGTGAAGCGCAAGGGCGAGTGGGTCGGCGCCGACGTGCTGGCCAAGGAAGGCATCGAGGCCGGTTTGCGGGAGATGGGTCTGTGATTCTATTCCCCGCCGTTGATATCAAGGACGGCCGTTGCGTGCGCCTGGAACAGGGCCGCGCCGATGCCGTGACGGTTTTCGGAGACGATCCGGCCGAGAGCGCCCTTGCCTGGGTGCGTCTCGGTGCGCAGTGGCTGCACATCGTCGATCTCGACGGCGCCTTCAGCGGCCTGCCGCGCAACTTCGAACTGGTGAAGCGCATCTGCGCCGAAGCGAAGATTCCCGTGCAGCTGGGCGGCGGCATCCGCGACCTCGCCACGGCCAAGGCCTACATCGAGGCCGGGGTGGCCCGGCTCATCATCGGCACCATCGCCCTCGAACAGCCGGAGCTCTTCGCCGAGATGTGCGCCGCGCTGCCCGGCAAGGTGGGCGTGAGCCTGGACGCCGTGAACGGCCAGCTGAAAAGCCGCGGCTGGGTGGCCGATGCGGGGCTCACCGTCATGGACGTGCTGCCGCGCATCGAGGCCGCCGGGGCGAGCTTCATCATCTACACCGACATCGCCCGCGACGGCATGCAGAGCGGCGTGAACCTGCCCGCGCTGACCAGCCTGTGCGAGAGCACGAAGCTGCCCGTTGTGGCGGCCGGGGGCGTCACCAACCTGGACGACCTGAAGAACCTCGCGCCCCTGTGCGCAAAAGGCCTCCAGGGGGCCATTACGGGCCGCGCCATCTACGCGGGCACCCTCGACTTCTCCGAGGGCCTGGCCTTCACCAAGGGGCTCCAGGCGGCGTAATACGACGTTTGCGAAACTGCTGAAAAGAAAAGGGGACCTTGCGGTCCCCTTTTTCGTTCCTGCCGATATGTTGCCCTGGCGCGGCGTTATTTCTTCCGCTTAGGCTTCACCGAGGCGAAGCGCTTCACGTCGATGTTGTACTTTTTGACCTTGTAATTGATGATCCGGTAGGAAACCCGCAGGTCGCGGGCGCTTTGCAGCATGTTGCCGCGCGTCTTCTTGAGGGAATCCACCAGCAGTTCCTGCTCGAACTTGGCCACGGCCTCGCCGAAGGACAGGTTGATGCCCGTGGCCGAGGAGTCCGCCGTCTGCAGGGTCGGCGGCAGGTGGTAGGTGCGGATGACCTCCTCCTCGCACACCAGCACGGCGCGCTCCACGCAGTTGCGCAGCTCGCGCACGTTGCCCGGCCAGTGGTACATGCTCAAAAGCTCGATGGCCGGGGTGGAGATGCGCTTGATGCTCTTGCCGTACTCCTTGGCGAAGTCGCTCAGGAAATGCTCGCACAGGGGCAGGATGTCCTCGCGCCGCTCGCGCAGGGCCGGGATGAACACGGGAAAGACGTTGATGCGGTAGAACAGGTCCTCGCGGAAGCGGCCCTGGACGAGGAGCTCCTCCAGCGGCTGGTGCGTGGCGCAGATGAGCCGCACGTCCACGGACAGGGTCTGCTCGCCGCCCACGCGCTGGATTTCCTTCTCCTGGATGGCGCGCAGCACCTTGGCCTGGGCGTCGAGGGAAAGCTCGCCGATTTCATCGAGGAACAGGGTGCCGTTGTGCGCCACCTCGAACAGGCCGCGCTTGGTCTGCACCGCGCCGGTGAAGGCGCCTTTCTGGTGGCCGAAGAGTTCGCTCTCCACCAGGTCCGCGGGCAGGGCCGCGCAGTTGAGCTTGATGAGCGGCTTGTCGTGCCTGGGGCTGCCGATGTGGATGGCCTCGGCCAGCAGTTCCTTGCCCGTGCCGGATTCGCCGCGCAGGAGCACGGTGGCGCGGCTGGGAGCCACCTGGCGCGCCTGGCGCAGCACCACGCGCATGCTCTTGCTGGCGGCCACGAAGTTGGGCGGCGGCGGCGCGTCGAGGCCAGGGCTCACCATGCCCTGGGCCATGAGGTGCTTGTGCAGGGCCATTTCTTCCTGCAGCTGGGCCACCTGGTTGGCGATGAGGTCGGCCACCACCTCCAGGAATTCCTTCTGCTTCTCCAACTCCGCATCGGGCATGATGGGCAGGTCGGCCGAGAGAGCGCCCAGCACCTCGTTCACGCCGTGGCGGGTGATGGTCACGGGCACGCTGACAAAGGCCAGGGTCTGCAGCTCCTCCGGGGAGCGGCCAAAGGCCTTGTTCAGGAACTCGCTGTTCTCGGAAAGCTTGGGGATGATGGTGGCCTTGCCCGTCTCGTACACCTGGCCCACAACGCCTTGGCCGGGGGTATACGTGGCGGGGATGGAGCGCGTGGGGCTGTGCGCCAGGGAAAGGCGCAGGCTCTCGGCCTCCGGGTCCATGATCACCAGGAACACGCGCAGATAGCCCATCTGCTTGGAGAGCACCTTGAGCAGTCCGCCCAGGCTTTCCTCCAGCGGGGCGCCGGGGGAAAGCTCGCGCAGGATGCTGCGCAGGGCGCTGAGGCTGCCTTCGGGGGCGCAGGCGTGGGCTTCGGTTTTCGCCATGTGGTTCGCTATCCTTCCTGCTGGTTTCCGCTAGGCGGGGCAGGCCGCGCCCAGGTTCAGGGCCTTCAGGTTTATCTCGGCCACCTTCGGCTTCATGGTGGCGCGGATGGTCTCTTCCACCACCTCGCGGCCAAAGGGCAAAACACCCAGGGCGCACAGGGCGCCCAGAAGCGCGATGTTGCCGCTCTGCACGGCCCCGGCCTCCAGGCCCAGGGTGCGGCAGGGCAGGAAGCAGGCCGTGGCGCAGCGCGCGGTGATCTTGGCGCGGATCTCCTCCACGCTGGGGGCGGTCTCCTTGCCGGTGGCCACGGAGAGCGGGGCCAGGCACTCGGTGCTGGAGAGCACCAGCCCGCCGGGCTTCAGGTAGGGCAGGGCGCGCAGGGTTTCCAGCGGCTCGAAGCCGAGCAAGATGTCCGCCTCGCCGTGGCCGATCTTGGGGCTCTTGTAGCCGATCAAGAGGGTGGACTCGACCACGCCGCCGCGCTGGGCCATGCCGTGGATCTCGCCGGAGGTGACGGGCAGCCCGGCGGCAAGGGCCGCGCGGGCGAGCAGCGTGGTGGCGGTGAGGGTTCCCTGTCCGCCGACGCCGGTCATGAAGATGCGCAGCCGGGTGTTGTTCGGGGTGCTCATTTGGCGTCTCCCTTGCGGGCCTTGATGTTCTTGCAGACCTGGAGGCAGAGCATGCAGCCCGCGCACAGGATGGGGTCGATGGCCATCTTGCCGTCCTCCAGATAGAAGGCCGGGCAGGCCAGGGTGTTCAGGCAGTCGCCGCAGGAACCGTCCTTGGCCGCCTCGGCGCAGTCGGCGGCGACGTACGCCACCTGGGTGCGCTTCACGCCGTAGGCGCGGCGGGCGAAGAGCGGGCAGGGCTCCACCGCGATGAGCACGCGCACGCCGGACAGGGCCTTGAGTTCCTCGATGGCCTTGAGCGTCGCCTTCTGGTTCAGCGGATTCACCGTGCGGATGTGCTCGATGCCGATGCCGCGCACCAGGGGCTCGATGGGCACCATGGACGGGTTGTCGCCGAGCGTGGTCTTGTCCACGCCGGGGTTGGGCTGGTGCCCGGTCATGGCCGTGGTGCGGTTGTCCAGGATGACCACGAGGATGTCGTGGCGGTTGAACACCGCGTTCACCAACCCGGTGATGCCGGAGTGGAAGAAGGTGGAGTCGCCGATGAAGCCGACCACCGTCTGCCCCGCGGCCTTGGCCGCGCCGCAGCCCGCGCTGATGCTCGACCCCATGCACAGGAGGAAGTCCGCGGCCTTGAGCGGCGGCAGGATGCCCAGGGTGTAGCAGCCGATGTCGGACGAGTACACGGCCGTGTCGCCGAAGACCTTGCGCACGGCCACGTAGGTGGCGCGGTGCGGGCACCCGGCGCAGAGGTTGGGCGGGCGGTTGGGCAGGGCCACCACGGGGTCCGTGCCGCAGGAGCAGGCCAGCTGCGCGGGCTCGGGCAGGCCCAGCACTTCGCGCAGGGCGGCCGCCACCATGGCCACGTCGAACTCGCCGAAGCGCGGCATGGGGCCGGGGGTCTTGCCCAAAATGGTCAGGCGCATGCCGAGCTTCTGCGCCAGGGCGCGGATCTCGTTCTCCAGCACGGGCTCAAGCTCTTCCAGGATCAGCAGGGTGGAAAGCCCGTGCATGAAGGTGGTGATGAGCCGCTCCGGCAGGGGATAGCTGAAGCCCAGGTCCAGCACCTTCACGTTCTGCCCGGCCAGGTCGGCCTCGGTGAGGGCGTCGGCCAGGTAGGCGCGGCTGATGCCCGAGGCGATGACGCCCACGGTGCCGGAACCGGAAACCACGTTGTAGGGCGAGGTCTCGGCCAGGGCGCGGGCCTTTTCCAGGGTCTCCAGCAGGCGCAGGTGCATGGGCCGGGCAAAGGCCGGAATGGGCACGAACTTCGAGGGATTCTTCTGGAACCCGGCGGGCTTGGGCAGCACGGCGGGCTCGGCAAGCGTCACCGGTCCGCGCAGGTGGTTCACGCGGGTGGTGGTGCGCAAAAGCACCGGCGCGCCAAGCGCGCGCGACATGGTCAGGGCCTCGCGGGTCATGTCCTTGGCTTCCTGGGCCGTGGCGGGCTCCAGGCAGGGCATGCCGGCGATGCGCGCGTAAATGCGGTTGTCCTGCTCGTTCTGGCTGGAGTGGCAGCCGGGGTCGTCGGCGGAAAGCAGCATGAAGCCGCCCGGGCTGCCCACGTAGGTCAGGGTCAGCAGGGGGTCGGCGGCCACGTTCACGCCCACGTGCTTCATGGTCACCATGGACAGCGCGCCCGCAAGGGTGGCGCCGCCGGCGACCTCAAGGGCCACCTTCTCGTTCACGGAGTACTCGAAGGTGTAGCTTCCCTCGGGCGAGAGGCGGAAGAAGGTGTCCGGCACCTCGGAAGACGGCGTGCCGGGATAGCAGCTGACGAACTGGATGCCGGCCTCGATGGCGCCGCGCACGATGGCCTCGTTGCCGAGGAACAGGTGCGTGGAGCCGGGAGCGCCAGCCAGAAGAGGATGCGCCATGTGGTCCTGTCCTTGTTCTAGCTCTTGGGCTTGAGCTGGTTGGCCTTGAATTCGAAGTAGGGCTTGCCGGAGCCTTCGGCCTTGCCGGCCAGTTCCGCATAGGCGGCGCTGGCGGCCTGGGTGTTGCCCGCGGCCTCGGCGGCCACGGCGATCTGCCGGGTGACGGCGACGGCGTAGGCTTCCGGGGCCTTGGCCTTCATGCCTTCCAGCAGGGTCAGGGCCTCCTGCGGCTTGCCGGAAAGGATGAGGCACTTGGCGTGGCCGATGGAGGCCATGGCCTTCAGGTCCGGCGAGGAGGAACCCTCGAGCTCGGTCCAGGCGGCTATGGCCTTGTCATACTGCTTGCCGATCATGGCGGCGGCGGCCAGCTCCAGCTGGGCCGTGGGCTTCAGGCTCGAAGGCGCGTCCTTCAGGAAGGCCTCCAGGGCCTGCGCGCGGGCTTCGGGCTGGGTCTTTTCGATGAGGATGACGCCCAGGGCGTCGGCGGCCTTGGCGGCCTGGCCCTTGCGCCAGTGGTCCACGCCGGAATAGGCGGCCACGGCCAGGAGGATGACCCCGCAGCCCACGGCGATGGGCTTCAAGTTCGACACCAGGAAGTCGAACAGGCGCTGGGAGGTGTCGGGCACCACCTTCTTGATCTGCTCAAGCTGTTCCACGACGCCGGGATTGACGGGGGTCTCGGTCTGGCTCTGGGGCTTGTTCTCGTCCATGCGGGGGAGCTCCTTGGAAGCGGTGATGGCGCGCAGGCTCGGAAATCGGCCGCGCGCTCTCGGACCAAGGAGGTTTACTCAAAAATGTCAATCAGGTCAAAGCCCAATACCGGGCCCCGCGCAAATATCTTATCTGCCTTCGCAAATTCCTGAAAACCTGAGGGAAAATCTGACAAATTTGAGTAGGGCCGAATAATGCGCGGCGCCCGCGTTGACTTGGGGAGCCTTCGAGGGTAGCCATTCCGAGGCCCTGCGGGTTCTCGCAGGGAAAATCATACGCCGGGGGAGACTATGGACATCGCCGCCGAGATGCGCGCCATGGCGCAGGCCGCGCGCGCCGCTTCCCGCAAGCTGGCCGCGGCCGAGGGCAGCGCCCGCCAGCAGGCCCTGCTGAACCTGGCCGACCTGCTGGGCGAAAACGCGTCGGCCATCCAGGCCGCCAACGCCAAGGACATCAAAGCCGCGGAAGCGCGCGGACTGGACAAGGCCCGCCTGGACCGCCTGACCATTTCCGACAAGGTGCTTCAGGGCATGATCCAGGGCTGCCGCGAGGTGGCCGCCATGAGCGACCCCGTGGGCGAGATCGAGAGCATGAAGAAGCGGCCCAACGGCATGTTGGTGGGCCGCATGCGCGTGCCCCTTGGCGTCGTGGCCATGATCTTCGAATCGCGCCCCAACGCCGCGGTGGACGCCGCCGCCCTGTGCATCAAGAGCGGCAACGCCGCCATCCTGCGCGGCGGCAGCGAGGCCTTTCACTCCATCGAGGCCCTGGTGGGGGTCATCCACAAGGCGCTGGCCCAGGCCGGGCTGCCTGCCGCCTGCGTGCAGGTGCCGCCCACCACGGACCGCGAGGCCGTGGGCGCGCTTCTCAAGCTCGACGAATACATCGACGTGGTCATCCCGCGCGGGGGCGAAAGCCTCATCCGCGCCGTGGTGGAGCAGGCCACCATGCCCGTGCTGAAGCACTACAAGGGCGTGTGCCATACTTTTGTGGACGAGAGCGCGGACCTTGAGCGCGCCGTGGTCATCATCCACAACGCCAAGGTGCAGCGTCCCGGCACCTGCAATTCCCTGGAGTGCATCCTGGTGCATCGGGCCGTGGCGCAAAAGCTGCTGCCCGAGGTGGCGAAGAAGCTCGGCGTCGATGGCGTGCGCTTCAAGTGCTGCCCGGAGTCCCTGCCCCTCATGGGCCCCACGGCCGAGGCCGCGGCCGAAGCCGACTGGGGCTTCGAGTTCCTTGGCCTCACCCTGGCGGTGAAGGTGGTGGCGGGCCTGGACGAGGCCCTGGACCACATCGCCCGGTACGGCTCGAATCACACAGAGGCCATCTTGACCGAGAGCCATGCCAACGCCATGCGCTTCACGCGGGAGGCCGACGCCAGCATGGTGGCGGTGAACGCCAGCACGCGCCTGAACGATGGCGGCGAGCTGGGCCTGGGCGCGGAGATCGGCATCTCGACCACCAAATTGCACGCATACGGCCCCATGGGCATCCTGGAACTCACCAGCGCCAAGTTCGTGGTGCTGGGCCAGGGGCAGATCAGGCAATAGGAATCACGACGGCCCCGGGGTTCAGCCCGGCCGGGGCCTTTATCGCGCAATGACGGGCGGCAAGGCGAGAGGTTCATACAGGTGACCA
>CAYUOW010000012.1:0-13827 GCA_964446455.1 uncultured Desulfocurvus sp. | reverse complement strand
TCAACCCCATCCACGCCGGCCACATGCGCATGGCCGTGGAAGCTCGGGAGGCCGTTGGCCTGGACCGCGTGCTGCTCATGCCTGCGGGAGAGCCCCCGCACAAGCCTGCCGACGGCATGCTGCCCTTTGCCCACCGCCTGCGCCTGGTGGAGCTGGCCGTGCGCGGCGTGGCCGGCCTTTCGGCCAGCGGCCTGGAGGGCACGCGCCCCGGCCCCTCGTACACGGTGGAAACCCTCGCCGCCCTGCGCGAGAAGATGCCCGGCGACGAACTGACCTTCATCATGGGCAGCGAGTCCTTCCTGGCCCTGCCTTCCTGGAAGCGTGGCCTGGAGCTGCCGCACCTGGCCTCCGTGGCCGTGGTGCTGCGGCCCGGCGCCGACGCCGGATCCATCACCGCCTTTGCCGAGGCCAACTGGCCCGGCATGGAGCGCGTGACCCCGGCGCAACTGCGCTTTGCCACGGGCAACAGCCTGCATCTGGTGTCCATGCCCGTCATGGAAGTCAGCTCCACGGACATCCGCAACCGCTGGTGCGAGCGCCGCAGCCTGGCCATGCTGGTGCCACAGGCGGCGGAGGAGATCATCGAGCGCGGCGGCAACGCCTACGAGCAGGCCTGGGGCAAGCGCGCGGACAGCTAGCGCGCCCGGTCGGCACCCCTTTCAAGCCCAGGCGGCCGTCCATTGCGGGCGGCCGCTTTTCGTTTTGCGGCGCAGCGGCTTGACTGTCGAATTGGGGACGAATAGATTGATCAATCAGTAAGGCTTGAAGCGCAGTCCCCCCCCTCACTCGGCCAGGAGCAGCCCATGAGCACCCCCACGAGCAAAGCCGCCCAGCACAAGCCCGCCATGCCCCAGCGCCGCCGCACCCGCGATTCGGAACGCACCCGGGCGGCCATCCTGCAGGCCGCGCAGGAGGTGTTTCTGCGCGGCGACTACCACCAGGCCTCACTCAGCGACATCGCCCGGCGCGCCGGGATGACGCAGAGCCTCATCCACCACCACTTCGGCTCCAAGAAGGGCCTCTACGTTGCGGCGGTGCACGGCTACCTGGCCGAACTGGACGAGGGCCTCAAGGGCATCATGCAGCCCGGGCTGGACCTGCCCGGGGGCAATGCGCCGGAGGACGGCGCGGCCTTCATCACCTCGGCCCTGAAGGCCTACTTCCGGTTTTTGTCCACCCACGAGCAGTGCGTGCGGCTGTACCGCATCCTGGACCTCTCCATGCACAACGATCCGGACCTGGTGGCGGGTCTGGACGAGCTGGACGACCAGGGCCGCGAGATGAGCACCCTGCACCTGATGCGCGCGGCCCACGACCGCCTGCGCGCCATGAAGGAGCGCGGTCACCTGCGCGAGGGCGTGGAGCCCCTGCCGCTTTTGTCGGCCATGCTCTGCGCCGTGGAGCACTGGTTCACGTCCTCGCGCCGGTTGAACCACAGGCTTTCGCAGGCCGTGGGGCGCGGCACCGCACAGGGCGGCGTTTCGCCGGAAGAGTTTTTGAACACGGTCATCGACGTGTTCCTGCGCGGGGCCTTGGCCGAACCGCCCGCGAAATAGCGCTTCCGGCCGCTCGTTCCTGTCGATTTTCGGCTTCAGGTCTGCCGCCCAGGGGAACCACTTGGTGGACATGGTCCGGCGGGCAAGGCTCGCGGGATGAGTTTTGGCTGAGCGGCACAGCGTCTGAGCCGGGCCTCAGCGCATTTCCCCCAGCACCAGCAGGGCCGAGAGGGCCAGCAGGCGTTGCCGCTGCGAGGCGGCCTGCAGCGCTTCGGCCTTGAGCCAGGCCGTGAGGTTTTCGCGCGCGGTTTTTGCGGTTGCGAAGGGCGCGGCGTGGCGGTCCATGCCTCGGCGCAGGCGGCGCAGGAAATTCGCGTCAACGGGAAGGGAGAGGCCGGGCAGGGAAAGACCGGGAGGGGACGGCGACGGAGCGGAGGTGGGAGCTTCGAAATTTCCCGCGTTTCCCACCTCGGCTGCCGCAGCCGCGCCCGCCCGCGCGCCGAACACCAGGGCTGAGAGCACCATGCCCCCGCCCAGGCGCTGGGCCCCGTGCATGCCCCCGGCGCATTCGCCGCAGGCGTACAGGCCGGGCACGGTGGTGCGTCCCTGCGCATCGATGCGCGCGCCGCCGTTGCCCGCGTGGGCATACAGGGCCAGGGGCTCCTGCCCCGGCAGACGCACCAGGCCGTCGGCATCGCGCCGGGCCAGCAGTTCGCGGTCCAGGGCCGCATCGGGCAACCCATAGGCCACGGGGCAATGCATGCGCCGCGAAGCGGCAAGGGGGGCCAGCTCCGGAGCCAGTTCGGACCAGGGCAGCTCGGCGGGGTTCACGAAGGCGCGGTCGCGCGCGCGGCCCCAGAAGAATTGCAGGTACTGGGCGTTCACCAGCCGCGCCCCGGCGCTGTGCAGCAGGCCGTAGGCCAGGCCGCTGCCCGGCCCGCAGATGCGCCTGCCGAAGAGCGGTGCCGGTCCGCCCAGGGCCGCAATGACCGCGCCCGCGTCCACATTGAGCACCCCACCATCCCGCGACGCACCACGCAACGGGGCCAGCCGCGCCCCTGCCGCCCTGCCATTGTGGAGAGTGATCTCCAGGGCCTCGTAGCCGTGCAGCAGGCGCACGCCGCCTTCGCGCACGCGGGCGAGCAGGGCGGCATGCGCCGAGGCAAGGCCGTCGAAGACCAGGGCGCGGGCCTGGGGGCTGAAGCAGCCGGTGAAGCGCAGCAGCCTGCCTTCGGCATCACGCCGGAAGGCGAGGCTCAGCCCGCCGGGTCCGTCCAGCAGTTCCTCGGCCCGCAGGGGAGCGTCCGCGGCCAGGGCGCGCACGAGCTCCGGGTCCACGAAGCCCGGCGCGGCCAGGCGCAGGGCCTCGTCCACGAAGCCGGCGGCCTCGTGCGGGAGCGGGGCCTGCATGCCCAGGGCGTTGTTGCGGTTGGCGAAGGAGGAACCGGAGGGGCCTTTGCGCGGGCTCACCAGGAGCACGTCCAGGCGGGGGGCGGCTTCCTTGGCGGCGAGAGCCGCGCGCAGGCCCGCCAAGCCCGCGCCGAGGATGAGCACGCGGCCGGGCACATGGCAGGCGGTGCGGGCGGGGGCGGCAGGGGCCACGGGGCCTCCTTGGGGGAAAATGGCCGCTGTGCTAGCCGGCCAGCTTCTTCTGGGCGAAGGCGAGCAGCTTCTTGGCTTCCACGAAATTCGGATTGATGGCCACGGCCATCTTGGCGGCCTCGGCCATTTTGCCCCACTGCTGCCAGTCGTAGTACAGCCGTCCCAGGTTGAAGAACAGGTACTCGTCGGTTTTGCAGATGCCCAGGGCGCGGCGGTAGTAGTTCTCCGCGCTTTCGAAGTCCTGCATCTTGCGCAGCACGATGCCGATGCGGTTGTACAGGTGGATGGACTCCGGCGACTCGTTGATGGCCTGGTTCAGGTGGCCCACGGCGTCCTGGTTCAGCCCGGCCTTGTAGTAGCGGTCGGCGATGTCGGCCTTGAGCTCGGCGTCGCCGGGGAACTCGCCCGTGAGCTTGTCGAAGACCTGGCGGGCTTCTTCGAACTGCTGCTCGTCCAGGTGCTTCTGGCCGCGGGCCAGGCCCTCGTGCTTCTTGGATTCGAGCGCGTCCAGATCCTTCTGGGCATTCTCGTTCACGTCCTCCTGGAGGACCTTGCGCATTTCGTAGATTTCCTCAAGGAGCTTCTTTTCCTCGCCCGGGGCGTAGTGCAGCAGGAGCGGGTAGACCTTGCGCAGCTCCTTGTGGTTGTTCAGGGCGTACACCGTGGAGTCGAGCATCTGGGCGAACTCTTCGCGCTCGTTCTTCATGAGCGGCGCGGAGAGCATGAGCACGATGGCGTCGTTCAAGGCCTGGGCGGCGGCCAGGTACTTGCCCATCTTCAGGCTTGCGTTGATGCCTGTGAGCTTCTGGCGGGCCTTGGTGAGTTCGCCTGACATGGATGCCTCCTGCTGTCCCCGCCTTCGCGGGCATTGCCCTGTGGACCGTGGTCGTGCGCGCCTCGTGCTATTTGCCGGTGGCTCCGCGCACCATGTCGCGGAAGCGGCGGAAGAAGTAGGCGCTGTCGTGGGGACCGGGCGCCGCCTCCGGGTGGAACTGGATGGCGATGAGGGGCTTGCTCTTGTGGGCGAAGCCTTCAAGGGTCTGGTCGTTCAGGTTCTGGTGCGTCATCTTCAGCTCCGGCAGATGCGCGATGTCCACGCAGAAGCCGTGGTTCTGGGAGGAGATCTCGATCTTGCCGGACTCCATGTCCATCACCGGGTGGTTGCAGCCGTGGTGGCCGAACTTGAGCTTGTAGGTGCGGCCGCCGAGGGCCAGGCCCATGATCTGGTGGCCCAGGCAGATGCCCGCCGTGGGATACTTGTCGGCAAAGACCTTGGTGGCCTCGATGGCGTTTGTGACCACGGCCGGGTCGCCGGGGCCGTTGGACAGGAACACGGCATCGGGGGCCAGGGCCGTCACCTGCTCATGGGTGAAGCTTGAGGGCACCACGAGCATGTCGAAGCCCTCTGCCGCGAGCAGGCGCAGGATGTTCCACTTGATGCCGAAGTCGTAGACCACGAGCTTGGGGCCCGTGCCCGCCCACTTGAAGGAGGCCAGGTCCACGTCCTTGGTGGTGGTGCCGGTCCAGACATAGGGCTTGGCGGCGCTCACCTTGTCGGCCAGGTTCAGGCCTTCCATGCTGGGCAGGCCCTTGGCCTTCTTCACCAGTTCCTCCGGCGTGCCGGAGGTGGAGATGACGCCGCGCATGGCGCCGTTGATGCGCAGGTGGCGGGTCAGGGCGCGGGTGTCGATGCCCTCGATGCCCATGACGCCGGCCTTTTTCAGGTAGTCCGGCAGGGACATGGCCGAACGCCAGTTGGAGGGCTGCTTGCAGCACTCCTTGACGATGAGCGCCTCGGCGCCGACCTTGTGGGACTCCACGTCCTCGGCGTTGACGCCGTAGTTGCCGATGAGCGGGTAGGTCATGCAGACCATCTGCCCCACGTAGGAGGGATCGGTGAGGATCTCCTGGTAGCCGGTCATGCCGGTGTTGAAGATGGCCTCGCCGCCGGTTTCGCCGGGTCCGGTGAAGGATTCGCCCTCGAACCAGGTGCCGTCTTCAAGGGCCAGAATAGCTTTCATATGTCGTGCTCCCGCAGGATTTTTTCGATGTGCTCCACGTCTTCCGGCCGGTCCACTCCGTGGCTTTGTCGGCTGGTCACGGCCACGTGGATGGGTATGCCGTTCTCAAGAAGTCTCAGCTGCTCAAGCTTTTCCGTGCGTTCAAGGCGTCCTTGCGGCAGCGCGGCAAAGCGCTCCAGGGCGGCCATGCGGAAGGCGTACAGGCCCACGTGCAGCAGGGGCCCGGTCTCGGCGTCCCCTTCGCCATCGCGGCTATAGGGAATGCCCGCACGGGAAAAATACAGTGCGCGGCCCTGCGCGTCCAGCACCACCTTCACCCGGTCCGGGCTGGCCGCGTCGGCGCGGCTCATGGGCGTGGCCAGGGTGGCCACCTGCACGCCCGCGCCCTGGGGTCCGGCAAAGGGGGCCAGCAGCTCGGCCAGCATGGCCGGGTCCAGCGCGGGCTCGTCGCCCTGCACGTTGACCACCACGCTGTCCGCCTCCGCCCCAAGCAGGCGCGCCGCCTCCAGCACGCGGTCCGTGCCGCTCTGGTGGTCGCGCGCGGTCATGAGCGCGGGCACGTTCCACTGTTTCGCCGCGGCCATGATGCGCTCGTCGTCCGTGGCCAGCACCACCTTGGCGAAGAGCGGGCACTTGGCCGCGCGCTGGTGCACGCGCACGCACATGGGCACGCCCAGAATCTCCACCAGCGGCTTGCCGGGGAAACGTGTGGAATCATACCTGGCCGGGATGATTGCGTAACAGGGGGGCAGGGACTTCATGCGCTTCACGGCTCCGCTGGGTGTTTACCCGCAAATTAGGTATTCGGCAACTGCCTGGCAACCCGCCTCGGACCCGCCCCGGCGCGATTTCGCATACATTTCCGCGTCCGCGCGCACGGCCTGGCGTTCCGGCGCGTCTTGGGCCAGGGCGCATAGCGCCCCGAGCACGCCCTGCCAGTCGGCCTCGCGCCGCACCAGCCCGGTATGGAAAATTTCCTCGCCCACCCAGGCGAAGTTGGACCAGGAGGGGCCAATGACGGGCACGATGCCGTGGGCCAGGGGCTCCAGGAAGTTCTGCCCGCCCAGAGCGGCCAGGCTGCCGCCCAGGAAACAGGCCCGCGCCAGGCCGAAGGCCGCGCCCAGCTCGCCGAAGGCGTCCCACAAAAGCACCGTGCCCGGCCGGGCTGCCTCGCCCGCGCTGCGCCGGGTGAGGGGGATGCCCGCCTTGCACAAAAGTTTGGACCAGGCCTCCACGCGCTCCATGTGCCGGGGGAACAGGCCGATGACCGCGTCCGGGCGCTTGGCCAAGAGGCCCTTCACGATCTCCAGGACCTCGGCTTCCTCCTGCCTGCGCACGCTGCCCAGGACGATGAAGGGCGAGGCGCCGTCCTCATTGCCGGGCAGCAGGGCGGCCAGCTCCGGGCGCGCGGGCGCGGGGCTGAAGTCCAGGCGGTCGAACTTGATGTTCCGCATGACGCCGGTGCGGGCCTCGGGGAAAAGCCTGGCAAAGCGCCCTGCGTCGTCGTCGGAAACGGCCAGCACCCGCGTGGGACCCAGCGCGCGCCAGAAGCCGGGCATGCGGCCGTAGCCGGTCAGGCTTTTGTGCGTCATGCGGGCGTTGACCACCAGACAGGGCACGCCCTGTTTGCGGCAGGCGCCCATGAGTCCTGGCCAGAGTTCGGTCTCCAGCAGCACCACTGCCTTCGGGGCCACGGCGGCGAGCGCCCGGTCCATGCGGCCGGGGATATCGAAGGGAAACCAGGCGGGCACGAGTTCGATGCTTGCGGACAGGGCCTCCGCGGCCTTGCGCAGCACGCCCATGCCCTGGCTGGTGAAGGTGGTGACGAGAACCTTGGGCCTGCGGGAGCGGCACGCGGCGGGCAGGAATTCCGGCATGCGGCGTAAGAGCTCCCAGGCCAGATACGCCTCGCCGCCGGAGGCCGCCTGGATCCAGAGGTCGGCCTTGGGCGGCGGGCCGGCCTGCAGGGTGCGCTGCTCCCAGCCCTCACGCAGGCGCTTGTTGCGCCGCAGGCCGTACAGGGCCGCCCGCCAGGCCAGGCCGTACAGGCCCAGCATGGCGCGCACGCTTGCGGGAAGCTTGGCGGGCATGCTCACACGCCGGCCTTGGCCTTGTGCGCCGCCAGGCCCAGGCGCACCAGTTCGGCCACCAGGGCGTCGAAGTCCAGCCCCACGGTCTTGGCGGCCCGAGGCAAAAGGCTCGTGGGCGTCATGCCCGGCAGGGTGTTGGTCTCCAGGATGAAGGGCTTGCCGTCCGCGTCCACCATGAAGTCCGAGCGGCTGTAGCCGTCGATGGAAAGGGCCTTGTGCGCGGCGAGGGACATCTCCTGCACCTCGGCGGTCAGGGCGGCGTCCACCGGGGCCGGGCAGATTTCCTCGGCTCCGTCGGCGGCGTACTTGTTCTCATAATCGAAGAAGATGGTGCCCGCGCGCGGCCGGATGAGGATCACCGGCAGGGGCGCGTCGTTCAGCACCGCGCAGGTCAGCTCCAGGCCGGGGATGCATTCCTCAACCAGGGCGGCCTGGCCCAGGGCGAAGACCTTGTCCAGCGCCGGGCCGAAGTCGCCGGGCTCGGCCACGCGGCTCATGCCCAGGCTGGAGCCGCCGGTGTTGGGCTTCACGAAGAGCGGGCAGGGCAGGTCGCAGGTGCGGGCCTCGCCGGGTATGCCGGTGAACAGCCGCCAGCGGGGCGTGCGCAGGCCGTGCTTGGCATATACGGCCTTGGCCGCGGCCTTGTTCAGGGCCAGGAACGAGGCCCTGGGGCCCGCGCCCTGGTAGGGGCAGCCCGCTTCCTCCAGCATGGCCTGGATGAGCCCGTCCTCGCCGGGGGAGCCGTGCAGGTTCAAAAAGGCGAAGTCCGCCTCTTTTGCGGCGGGGATGATCTCCGCGAACTCCAGCGCCGGGTCCAGGAAGCGCACCTGGTGGCCCAGGCGGATGAGCGCGTCCTTGATGCCGCGCGCGCCGGAAAGGGAAACCTCTCGTTCAGTCGACCAGCCGCCGGCTATCAAAATCATGCGCATTGAGGTCAATCTCCAGAAGTTTGGACAGGGCGTCTTCTATTTCCTTGGCCTGGTTGTTGGTGCAGGCGATGCGGTCGCGGATCTCCTGGGTGCTGCCGTAGCGGTCCAGCAGGTCGCCAAAGCGCTGCTCGATGGGCACGATCTGGTCGTGGGCCACGCGCTTGTCGCCGTAGATGACGGCGATGGGCGCGAAAAAGCGCGCCAGGTCCATTTCAAAGGGCCAGTACATGTGGTGGATGACGCCCATGGCCAGCACCGGATTGCCCGTGACCGCCATGGCCCAGGCCCCGCCCAGCTGGCCGTGGTGGCCGCCGTGCTTGATGCAGTAAGCCTTGGCGATGTCGTGCAAAAGGGCGGAGGCGCGCACCGTCTCCACGCAGACGTTGATGCCGCGGGCGCGCGCGGCCTCGGCCACCTGGGTGGCCACGAGGGCCACCTTGGCGCTGTGGGCGCGGATGTGCGTGGGCATTTCAAAACGGTCCCACAGGGCCACGCAGCGGGCCTCGGAGGGGACACGCCAGGGCGGCCTGCGGCTGGTCTTCGGCGCGGGGGCCGGGGGCGGCGGCAGGGTGGGCCACATGGGGGCCATGGGGATGACGGGGCGCATGGGTTGCATGGATCGGGCCGCCTGTGCTTCTTGCGGTTTCAGGGCCGCCGTGGTTGGCGGCATCGTTTCTGGTTACCAGCAGCGGCCTGAAAAATAAAGCGCGTGGACGGCGGTTTCTGGCGAGGCAGGGTTGAAATTGCCCTTGAAATTTTCTGTGGCGCGGGCTACAGGTGGTGTTGGAAATCGAATGGCGCAACGGGCTGCCTGCCCGATGCGGGTGTCTGTGGCCCCCACTGCGCACAGTTGTGCAATCTAGACCGAGGAGGATCCGAATATGGCTATTCTCGAGTACAAAGGCAAAAAGTTTGAAGTGGATGAGGACGGCTTCCTGTTGAAGTTTGAGGACTGGAACCCCGAGTGGGTCGAGTTCGTCAAGGAGAGCGAGGGCATCCCCGTCATCTCCGAGAACCACCAGAAAGTCATCGACTTCCTGCAGGACTACTACAAGAAGAACGGCATCGCCCCCATGGTGCGCATCCTGTCCAAGGTGACCGGATACAAGCTGAAGGAAATCTACGAGCTGTTCCCCTCCGGCCCCGGCAAAGGCGCCTGCAAAATGGCCGGCCTGCCCAAGCCCACCGGCTGCGTGTAACAACCGCGCCGATTTTGATGCTAAAGGGCGGAGGCTTCGGCTTCCGCCCTTTTTCATTTTTCCGCAGTCTTCCAGGAGACGCCATGAAGGACTATTTCGCCACCCTGGCGCGGGCCAACCGTTGGGCAAACGCGCTGCTGTACGCCGAGCTTGCCAAACTTTCCCCGGAGCAACTGGCCCGGACCTCCGAGGCCAACTTCGGTTCGATCCTCGGCATTGCCAACCACACGGTGCTGGCCGACCGCGCCTGGCTCTTCCGCTTCACCGGAGAGGGAGAGCAGCCGGCAAGCGTGGATGACGTGCCCTGGCCGGATTTCGCCGGCCTGCGCGCTGCGCGCGCGGCGGAGGACGAGCGCGTCGTCGCCTTCGCCGAGGGACTGGCCGCGGAGCGCCTGGCCGGAACCCTGCGCTACCGGGACATGAAGGGCCGCGACTGCGCCGAGCCCTTTCTGCTCTGCCTGGGGCACTTCTATAACCACCAGACCTTCCACCGGGGCCAGTTGCATGCCCTGCTGGGCGCTTGCGGCATCAAGGCCCCGAACCTGGATCTCATCTACTACCACGTGGCGCAGCGGGACGGACGCGCGTAACCCCCCGGTGACACGCGCGAAGGTCGCGCCGGGCATGGACTCGCGTCCCGACACGGTGTATGTCCCTTGGGCCGGAGTGCGCTCGCCTTTGTTCCGCATTCCCGGCGCATCCCCGTCAGCCACGAAAACCAAGGACGGCAGCCCGTGAGCCTCGAAATTCTGGACCAGTTCCACGACCCCGGCCTGTGCAAGAGCGTGCTGGAGCGCCTGCGCGTCACCTTGGACGGCAAGCCCCTGCGCTTCATGGAAGTGTGCGGCACGCATACCGTGGCCATCTTCCGCAGCGGCCTGCGCTCCATTCTGCCCAAGGAGATCGTGCACCTCTCCGGCCCGGGCTGCCCGGTCTGCGTCACGCACGAGGCCGAGATCAACGCCTTCCTGGACCTGGCCGAGAAGCCGGGCGTCATCATCGCCACCTTCGGCGACTTGATGCGCGTGCCCGGCAGCAAGGGCCGGACCCTCAAGGCCGCCCAGGCCGACGGCGCGCGGGTGAGCGTGGTGTATTCCCCTCCGGACGCCCTCAAGCTCGCGGCCGAGAACCCGGACGCCAAGGTCGTTTTCCTGGGCGTGGGCTTCGAGACCACGGCCCCGGGCGTGGCCGCCAGCCTCAAGATGGCCAAGGCGCAGGGCCTGGGCAACTACCGCGTGCTCTCCTTCCACAAGCTGGTGCCCCCGGCGCTGGACGCCCTGCTTTCCGATCCCGGCACGGACATCGACGCCTTCATCATGCCCGGCCACGTGTCGGCCATCATCGGCCTGGCGCCGTATCTGCCCGTGGCCACGCGCTACGGCAAGGCCGCGGCCATCGCCGGGTTCGAGCCGCTCGACATCCTCCAGGCCCTGCTGTTTTTGGCCGAGTGCAAGCGTGACGGACGCGCGGAAGTCGTCAATTTGTACCGCCGCGTGGTGCGCGACGAAGGCAACGCCAAGGCCCGGGCCATGCTGGCCGAGGTGTTCACCCCGGCCGACGCCCTGTGGCGCGGCATCGGCGAGATCCCCGGCTCCGGCCTGGAAATCGCCCCGGAATACGCCGCCTTTGACGCCAAGCGCGACTTCGGCATCGAGATACAGGACTGCCCGCCGCTGCCGGGCTGCAAGTGCGGCGAGGTGTTGAAGGGCAAGATGGCCCCGAACCTTTGCCCGCTGTTCGGCAAGGCCTGCACCCCCGCCAAACCCGTCGGCCCGTGCATGGTCTCCACCGAGGGTTCCTGCGCGGCCTACTTCAAATACCAGGTGGATTAAGCTGATGAGCGACAAGGTTCTCCTCGACTACGGCTCCGGCGGCAAGGCGTCCCAGCGGCTCATCGGCGAGCTGTTTCTGAAGAATTTCGACAACCCGGAACTGCGGCGCATGAACGACGGCGCGGTGCTGTCCGTTTCCGGCAAGATCGCCGTGAGCACCGACACCTTCACCGTGGACCCGGCGTTCTTCCCCGGCGGCGACATCGGCGCGCTGGCCGTGCACGGCACGGTGAACGACGTGGCCATGATGGGCGCGGTGCCCCGCTACCTCACCTGCGGCTTTCTCATCGAGGAAGGCCTGCCCATGGCCGACCTGACGCGCATCGTGGAGTCCCTCGGCGCGGCGGCGCGCGCGGCCGGGGTCTGGGTCGTCACGGGCGACACCAAGGTGGTGCCCAAGGGCGCGGCCGACAAGATCTTCATCAACACCACGGGCATCGGCGACATCATTGTGGACCCGGCCCCGGCGGGCGACCGCGCCGCACCCGGCGACGCCATCATCATCAGCGGCACCCTGGGCGACCACGGCCTGGCCATCCTGTCCACCCGGCAGGGCCTGGCCTTTGAGACGCCCGTGCTCTCGGACTGCGCCAGCCTGAACCACGCCATCGAGGCGCTCTTGCGGGGCCTGCCCGACGTGCACGTGCTGCGCGACCCCACGCGCGGCGGCCTGGCCACCACCCTGAACGAGATCGCCCTGGCCTCGGGCGTCACCTGCGAGATCAACGAGGACGACATTCCGGTGCGGCCCGAGGTGCGCGGCGGCTGTTCGCTCCTGGGCCTCGACCCGCTGTACCTGGCCAACGAGGGCAAGTTCATCTGCATCGTGCCGGAGGCCCAGGCCGAGGCCGCGCTCGCCATCATGCGCGCCGACCCGCTCTGCGCCGGGGCCAAGCGCATCGGTTCCGTGGTGCCGGTGGAAAAGCCGGGAACACCCGGCCGGGTGCTGCTCAAGACCGGGCTGGGCGGCAAGCGGCTGCTCGGCATGCTGGAAGGCGAGCAGCTGCCCAGAATCTGCTAGCCGCTTCAATTCCGCATCCTTTGCCGCCCGGCTTCCGTCTTTTCCAGGCGCGAGGCCGGGCGGTTTCGCGTTACGGCTCTTGCCGCGCATGGAAAAAGCGCGCTACAGAGTTCCCAACCGCAGCCGCATTCACGCGGCATCTTTTGGCATCCGCCGGCAGCCAGCCGACATCCACACCGGGAGGCGCGCATGGACACCTGCATCTTCAAGGACGACTCGGCCTTCGTGTCCGCCATGCAAGGCACCTGGACGGAATCGCCGGAACAGGCCTTCAGCGACCGCGCCGCCGCCCTGCTGGCCGATGCGAGGCAGCTTTCGCTTTTGTGCTCCGCCTGCTTCTGGGCCAGCCTGGAGGAGGAGGAAGGCCGCGAGGTGCGCGGCACCCTGATTTTGTGCTCGCCCGCGGAATCGCTTCTGGCGCGGCGCTTCACCCGGCCCGTGCATCTTTCGGTGCAGAACCTGGTGGCCCTGCTCACGGCCTCGCCCCGCAGCGCCCTGGCCGTGCACGGCGGGCCGGAAGGCCTGGAGGTTTGGGGCATCCTCGATTCCGAACCCGACGGGGCGGTGCGCCTGCGCATCGCCGGCAACGGCATTCTCCTGGCCTCGCGCGCGCGGCAGGTGCTGGCGCTTCTGCAGCAGGGGCAGGTGTCCATCCCCGTGGCGGCGGACGAGGTTTCCCTGGCGCAGCTGGTGGCGCAAACCCTGGGCAAGGAGCGCTCCCTGGAGCAGCACAGCAACATGCCCGGCAGGCTCATCCGCGTGGTGACCACCATGATCCGCCACGGGCACGGCGGCAGCCTGGTGCTGGTGCCGCCGGAGGACAACAGCTGGCGTAACGGGGTGAGCTTCCGCTTCTGCTTCGACGAGCCCAGCGCGCGCGTGCTGTACGACAGCGTGCACAATTTCGAGTCCCTGCTGGGCGAGGCCTCGCGCGGGTATGATGACCTGGTTTCCGGGCGCACCAGCTGCGCCTCGCTCATTGCCCTGCGCGAGCAGTACGAGGCCGTGAATTTTCTGCGCACCCTGAGCGAGTCGCTGTTCCGCCGCGTGGGCGACCTGGGGCTCATCGACGGCGCGGTGGTGATGGACATGGATTTGCGGCTGCACGGCTTTGGCGCGAAGCTGCTTTACGGGCCGGAGGAATTCCACGTGGCTGCGCTGAACGCGGTGACGGGCGGCCTGCGCAAGCGGGTTTCCCTGGCGGAGCTGGGGGGCATGCGGCACCAGTCGGCCGCGCGCTTCGTCAATGCCAACCGCGGGTGCGACGTGTTCGTGGTCTCGCAGGACGGGCGGCTGTCCATGTTCTCGTGGGCGGATGAGCTGAAGATGGTGGCCGTGGTGCAGCACCTGGAGCACTTTGTTTGGGAGCAGCAGGCGGGGTAGGAATATGAAGAAATCGACTTTGGTTTTTTGTGGTTTTGGAATTGTCATTGTCTGGGCATGGGTAGGGACGTTCATTTCCGACCTTTCACGAGAAGTGAACATTGCGGAAGCCCTAGAGGCGAGTGGGGCACTTTTTACTGCTTTGGCGTTTGCCGCGGCTGGCTACGCTGTCTGGCTGCAGAGAAGCAGCATCGAAATGCAGCGGCAGGAGCTTGAGCTTCAGCGGCAGGAGTTAAAAGATACGAGAGAAGAGT
>CAYUOW010000011.1:35653-47088 GCA_964446455.1 uncultured Desulfocurvus sp. | reverse complement strand
TGGAGCCCGGCGTGGGCGGAGAGCTGCAGCTCACCGACGCGCTGCAGGGCCTGGCCGCCAAGAACCGCCTGCTGGCGGTGAAGCTGCGCGGCCAACGTTTCGACGCCGGCGACTGGGTGGAATACCTCACGGCCAACATCTACTTTGCCCTGCACGACGAGGACCTGCACGACGACCTCGTGCGGCGCATCCATGAGCTCGTGCCCTGCAAGGGCAAGTAAGGGCCCCTTCGGGGTCTTGAGGGGGATGGCGTGAGCGGGACCGGGCCCAGCGCATGGAACGTGTGGCTGGCCAGCCCGCCCTATGCCGCGCTTACCTATCTCTGGCCGGACTGGCTGCCCAAGCCCGTGCCGGGCCTGCGCGTGCTTGCCCCCTTGAGCCGCGGCCTGCGCGTGGGCATTCTGCAAGGCCCCTGCGAGACCCCGCCCGAGGGCGTGGACCTGAAGCCGCTGCTCTGGCCCCTGGAGCAGACTCCCGTGCTCGACCCCGACACCCTGGAGCTGGTGCGCGACCTGGCGGCCCGGCACATGGCCCATCCGGGCCGGGTGCTTGAGCTCATCCTGCCGCGCGGCCTGCGCACGGCCCAGGTGCGCTTCGACGTGGAGCACAAGGACTTTCCCCGCAGGCTGGCGCCCAAGGCCCTGGCCGAGCTGCCTCCTGAACGCCTTGTCGCCCTGGCCGACGTGTGGGCGCAGGGCCGCATGCGCGTGCGCGTGAGCCTCAAGCGCCAAGCCGAGGAACTCTATGCCTGCCTGGCGGCCGATCCGCCCTGGGCCGTGCGGCCCAACGCCGTGAACCAGCTGCGCCTGCTCGAGCGTCTGTTCGAGAACGGGCCCATGAGCCTGGGCATGCTCAAGGCCGCCTTTGGCCCTCCGGGGCAGCTGGCCTTGCAGAAACTGACACAGGCCGGATTGGTGCGCCTGGGCGATCCCGATGACACCGAGGTCGAGGCGGACGACGCCCCGGCCGTGACGCCCGATCCGCCGGACTGCGCGCCTGTGTCTGACCTTACGGCCACGGACGAGCAGCGCGCGGCCCTTGCAGAGCTGCTGCCCGCACTGGAAAGCCCGCAGGCCAAAATGTCCCTGCTGCACGGTGTCACGGGCAGCGGCAAGACCCACGTGTATTTCGAGCTGGCGCGCCGGGCCCTGGCCCTGGGGCGCTCGGTGCTGCTCCTTGCGCCGGAGGTCGCCCTGGCCAGCCAGCTGTGGCGCCAGGTGCGCGCGGCCTTCCCCGAGGCCGAGGCCTATTTCTCCCACGGATACCAGACGCCTTCGCGCCGGGAGGAGACCTTCTCCCGCGTGGCCGCTGCCAAGGGACCGGTGCTGGTGGTGGGCACGCGCTCGGCCCTGTTCCTGCCCCTGCGCAACCTGGGCCTGCTGGTGCTCGACGAGGAGCACGACGAGTCCTACAAGCAGGAGGAGCGCCTGCCGTACCACGCCAAGGAGCTGGCCTTCACGCGCATCCGCCGCTCCGGGGGGCTCTTGGTGCTTGGCAGCGCCACGCCGGACGTGAAGACCTTCCACGCCGCGCAGTCGGGCCAGCTGCCATGCGCGACCCTGGCGCGGCGCGTGGGCTGCCGGCCCATGCCCGCCGTGCGCCTGGCGGACATCACCGGGCTCAAGGCCGACGAGCCCTTTGCGCCGGACGCCCTGGCCGCCATCCGCGAGACCCTGGACGCGGGCCAGCAGGTCATCGTCATGTTGAACCGCCGGGGCTACGCGCCGGTGATGTACTGCATGAACTGCGAGGAAGTTCCCAAGTGCCCGGAGTGCCAGGTGGGCCTGACCTACCACAAGCTGCGCGAGCGGCTGACCTGCCACTACTGCGGCTTTTCGCACCCCTATCCCATGCCATGTGCCAAGTGCGGCGGGACGATGTTCGTGCCCATGGGCGACGGCACCGAACGCCTGGAGGAGTACTTCCAGCGCACCCTGGGGCACGAGGTGTCCATCCTGCGCATGGACCGCGACAGCGCGCGCAGGCAGGAGCGCCTGGACGAGATCCTGCGGCGCTTTTCCAGCGGCGAGGGGCAGGTGCTGGTGGGCACCCAGATGCTTTCCAAGGGGCACCACTTCCCCGGCGTAACGCTTGTCGTGGTGGCCAACGCGGACATGGGCCTGAACCTGCCGGACTACCGCGCGGCCGAGCGCACCTTTCAGCTTCTGGTGCAGGTCTCGGGCCGGGCGGGCCGGGGCGAGCGGCCGGGCCAGGTCATCATCCAGACGCGCAACCCCGGGCATCCGTTCTGGAACTTCGTCCTCGGCGCGGACTATGCCGGGTTCTACGAGCGGGAGATCGCCCAGCGGCAGCGTTTCCGCTATCCACCCTTCGCCAAGCTGGCGCTTTTGCGCCTGTCCTGCCCGGCGGAGGCCGAGCACGTGCAGCAGGGGCTCTCCGTGTTCGCCAAGACCCTGCGCGAGGCCGCCCGCCCCCTGGGCGTGGACGTGCTGGGCCCGGCCCCGGCCCCCCTGGGCCAGCTCAAAGGGCGCAAGCGTTTCAACTGCCTGCTCAAGTGCGCGGACTGGCAGGCCATCCGCAGCCTGTACTGCGCGTTGAACCGCCCCGGCGCCACGCCCGAGGCCTTTCGTCTGGATTTGGACCTCGACCCCGTGAACATGCTCTAGGGCAAGGTCTCGACAACAAAGGCAGCCGCATGTATCACCAAGACATGAGCCATTTCACCGTTCTGCGTCGCGCGTTGGGAGCCTGCGTGCTCGCTTCGCTCGCGCTTTCGCCCTCCCTGGCCCAGGCCCAGCAAAAGATCGGCTTCGTGAACCCGCAACGCGTGGTGAACGAGACCAAGCTCGGCCAGATGGCCAAGGCCGACCTGGCCCGCTATGTGGCGGAAAAGGACCGCCTGGCCAAGGAGAGCGCCGCCCAGCTGGCCGTTTTGCGCAAGGAGGCCGAGGGCACGGCCCTCTCCGCCGCGGAGCGCACCCGGCGCGAGGAAGCCTACCACCGCAAGAGCCGCCTGCACGAGACCCTGCTCCAGGAAAACGCCCGCGACATCAAGGCCGAGGAGGCCAAGCTCCTGCAGTACGTCATGCGTCGAGCCGACGCAGTGCTGGAGGAAATAGGCAAAAAGGGCGGCTACGCCCTCATCATCACCGATCCCGCTGCCGTCGGCTATGTGGACAAGGCCAACGCGGACCTCACCGAACGCGTGGCCCGTGAACTCGACGCGCGAGGCAAATGACATGCGCAAGCCGAACTTTTTTCTGCGTCTGCTGCTTTTGTGCCTTCTCGCCCTGGCGCTGGGCGCCGCCCCGGCCCTGGCCGAGGAGCCTCACTGGGGCCGCCTGTACATCGTCACCGGCAACGTGTCCGTGCGCGAAAGTCCGGCCGACGGAGCCCTCAAGGTGCGCGTGCTCAAGGCCGGGCAGAAGGTCCGCGTGGATTTCCAGGACGAAGCCTGGGCCGCGGTGTTCGATCCCAAGGAGCAGGTGCGTTCCGAGCTCAAGGCCATGGGCTACGCCAAGCTGACCGAGCTCAAGGCGAACGGTCGCCTGGAGCTGGCCCAGGCCACCTCCATCGAGGTCCGCAAGCCGAGGCCCGACGCCCAGCCCGAGGTCGTGGTCAACGGCAAGCCGGAGAAGCCCGCCAAGCCTGAAGTGAAGTCCGACTCCAAGCCTGGCGCCAAGTCTGCCAAGGCGGATGCCAAGCCCGACAAGTCTGCCAAATCCGACAAGCCGGTCAAAATCGACAAGAGCGCCAAGGCCGAGCCCAAGGCTCCCAAGGGCTTCGGCGAGATCCGCGTGGCCGACCGCTCCCTCGCCATCCGCGCCAAGCGCGACAAGGAGTCCGAGTTCAAGCGCCTGCTCAAGCCAGGGCAGCGGGTGCGCGTGGACTACCTGGAGGACGGCTGGTTCGCCGTGTTCGACCCGGAGGAGAAGACCCGCGATCTTTCCAAGGCCTGGGGCTACAGCCGCGACAAGTATCTGGTGCCGGAGGGCTCCTTTGCCGGCGTCCCGGCCGAGGCCGTGTCCAACGTGCCCAGCGAGCGGCCAGGCGCCGCGTCCATGCAGGCGAGCCCGGCTCCTGCGGCTCCGGCCGCTCCCGCCGCTTCGGCCAAGGCCCAGAAACCCAAGGCCGAGGCCGAGCCGGATGTGGGCTATGCCGTGGTGAGCCGCAAGGAGGACCGCAAGAAGCCGCCCACCGTGACCCTGCGCGTGCGCCTGGACATGGCCCAGCCCCCCGCGCCGGAAGCCCTGCGCAAGATCGTGCGCGAGATTTGGAAGGCCGAGCGCAAGAAGGACGAGAACCTGCAGCTTGAGGTTCTGCTCACCGGCATGGACGCGGGCGGGTTGGCCTACGCCACGGCCCGCTTCCATGAGGACGGCCGCCTGCGTGAGTTCTGGTGGCGCGACGTGGTGCTGGGCAAGCCGCACAAATAGCCGCCGCAACGCCAGGCCGCACGCCAAAGAAAAAGGGCCGGAGCAGATCATGCTCCGGCCCTTTTGTATGGGTGTGTGGGGGCGCTATTTCACGAACAGCGGAATGGGCGGACGGGGCACGGCGGTGGGGAAGGTGCGCCTGGCGGCGGTTTCCTTCACGGCCTTGGCGTCCACGAAGATGTTGCCGCAGCTGTGGCACTTCCAGTGGCGCTGCTGCTTCTGCAGGCGCATGAGCAGGCCGTCGCGGTCGTAGCACAGCTGGCAGTAGGGGCCCTTGTGGCGCAACTCGTCCGTAAGCCAGTACTTCTGGCCGTCGAACTCCATGCATTCGGCCATGTCGAGCACCTGGGCCACCTCAATGATCTGGTTCTTGAGGGCCTCGTTCTCTTCCACCAGGGCGATGTACTCGTGCTGGAGGGCCTTGAGCAGCGCCCGGGCCTCTTCCTGCCTGTTCTCGCAGATGAGCTGGTGGATTCTGCCGAATCCTGTTGCGTGCAAGAGCTTCTTGGACATGAGGGACTCCGTTCTGGCGTCTGGCGTTCTGGCGTTTGCGTGTCTGGCGTGACGCTCCTCTTATCGGCCACGTCTCCGGGCGACTTTAGGGAAGCTCTGAAAAGTGAGCGGATTGCTTCAGAAAAATGAAACAGGGCGGGGGCCTGTGCACGCCTCCGCCCTGTTCGGGGATGTGGTGAACGCCGCGCTACTTCGACTGGGCCTTGAAGCGCTCGGGCAGCACGGCCAGGGTCATGGCGTCAGGGTACTTCTTCATGGCCGCCTGGTTCTTGGCGATGCGCGAGGGCAGCGGCGGGTGGGTGGAGAACCAGGACCCCTTCTTGTTGGGCGAGCTGGCCTCCAGGCGCTGCAAGGTCTGCAGGGTCTCGGTGATGCCGGCCGGGTTGTAGCCCGTGCGGTAGGCCGTTTCCATGGCGCTGGCGTCGGCCTCGTACTCCATGTTCTGGTCCAGGCCCTTGTCGAAGAGCACGTTCTGCAGGTCGCCGATCATGCTCTCGAACTGTGCGCCCTTGTCACCCTTCATGGTGGCGGCGGTGATCTGCCCCACGCCGGTGAAGAACTGCGAACGCTGGATGCTTTTGAGGGCGTGACGCAGGGCCACGTGGCCCACCTCGTGCGAGAGGATGCCCGCAAGTTGCGCCTCGGTGGTCATGGTGCCGACGAGGGCGGAGGTGACGAAGATGATGCCGCCGGGGCAGGCGAAGGCGTTCTGCACCTGGCTGTCCACCACCACGAAGCGGTAGGGGATGTTCGGCCGGGGCGAGTTGGTGGCCACGGCCATGCCCACCAGATTCACGTAATGCTGCAGATGCTGGTTCTGAACGGGCATGCCGTAGCGGCGCAGGCCCTCCACGGCCAGGCGTTCGCCGATGGTGCGTTCGCTCTGGTAATCCAGCTGCTGCGAGCTGGAAAGCACGCTCTTGGCGCCGGAGAGGATCTTGTTCTCCTTGGAGTTGGGATCCATGATGGCGTCGAGGAAGCCCGCCATGACCGAGCCGGGAAGGGCCAGGGGCAGGGCGCTGGCGGCGATGCCCAGGATGAATTTCCGTCTGTCCATGTCGCCCCCCTTACTTCGCGTACTCGCCGATGCGGCCGGCCTTGAGGAAGTTTTCCAGTTCCTTTTTCTCCACCTTTTCGGCCAGCACCTTGTCCAGGGCCTGCTTGTACTCGGACAGGGGCCGGGGCGCGCGTCCGGCGGCCTTGGCCGCGTCCTGCTCGCTCTCGTTCAGGCCGCGCATGCTGCGGGCGCTGTCGGCCTCGCTGACCATGATGGAGCTTGAGCCCGCGCCGCCGAAGAGCTTGTCGCCACCCTGCTGGGAGGCTTCCGGCGGGGTGGCGGCCACCTTGCCGCGATAGATCCAGCCGCTCTTGCCCCCGGCCGTGACCTTGTACCAGCTTTCCTCCTGCCCCTGAACGGCGAGCGCGGTGCCCACGGGCAGTTCGGCCACGGTGTCGGAGGAGGCGCTCTTGTCGGCCTTGAGCTTGGCCCCTTCCGAGGCCACGTACAGCTTGTCCTGAGCCAGGGCGGGCGCGGCCAGGAGCAGAACTCCGGCTGCGGCCGCGAGGATTGGTGCGCTTTTATTCATTGTGTGCCCCCATATTTTCGGGTTTGTCCCATGTTGGGCATTCTGCGTCATCACACCCGCGAAAGCAAGGCCGCACGGCTTACGCAAGGCCCACCTGAGCGGCGATACCCGCCACGGCGGCGATGGCGATGGTGAAGAACTCCGCCTGCTCCATGCCGAGCTTTTGGCATTCGCCGATGGTCTCACGGCTGACGCTGGCGGCAAAGGCCTTGTCCTTCATCTTTTTCTTGAGGCTCTTGGCGTCCATGCCGTCCATGCGCGCCGGGCGCACCAGGGCGTTGGTGTGGATGAGCCCGGTGACGGTTTCGCCGCAGCGCAGGGCGAAGTCCAGCGGGGTGGAGGGCGCGAAGCCCGTGTGCTCGTGGTTGTGCGCGCGGATGGCGTCCAGGGCCTCCACGGGCAGCTTGCCGTCCAAAAGCTCGGCGGAGCCGAGCCCGTGGCGCGACGGGTTGTCCTTGGTGGTGGCGTAGTCCAGGTCGTGCAAGAGGCCCGTCAGGCCCCAAAGTTCAACATCCTGGCGCAGATTGGCGGCCAGGGCGCGCAGCACGGCCTCGGATTCCAGGCAGTGGGCCTGCAGGGCCGGGTCGGGGATGTATTGGGTCATCAGGGCGTAGGCTTCGGCGCGGGAGAGCATGGCAGGTCCTCCTGAAGCTTAGGTTTGCGGCGCGTGCAGCCAGCAGTGGGCGAAACGCGGGCCGTCGCCGGCCGACGAAGTGTCGAAGGCGGGCGGAAATTCCTTTGAGCAGCGCGGCATCACCTGCGGACAGCGCGGATGGAAGGGGCAGCCGGAGGGCGGAGCGAGCGGGCTGGGCAGTTCGCCCGTGAGCTCCTGGCGCATGTGCTGGCGGCCGGGGTCGGGCACGGGCACGGCGGAGAGCAGGGCGCTGGTGTATGGATGCTTGGGCGCGCCGACCAAGGTCGCGGCCGGGGCGCTTTCCACCACCTTGCCCAGGTACATGACGGCGATGCGGTCGCACACCTGGCCCACCACGGCCAGGTCGTGGGAGATGAACAGGTAGGTGAGGCCGAGCCTTTCGCGCAGGTCCTGCAACAGCAGCAGCACCTGGGCCTGGATGGACACGTCCAGCGCGCTTACGGGCTCGTCGCACACCACGAGCGCAGGGTTGAGGGCCAGGGCGCGGGCCACGGCCACGCGCTGCCGCTGCCCGCCGGAAAGCTGGTGCGGGTAGCGACCGGCCAAAGATTCCGGCAGGCCCACCAGGCGCAGCAGGTCGGAGGTCTTGGCCGCGCGCTCGGACGAGGAGCCCACGGAATGGATCACCAGGGGCTCGGCCACGATTGCGCCCACACGCATGCGCGGATTGAGCGACGAGTAGGGATCCTGGAAGATCATCTGCATCTGGCGGCGCAGGTCCTTCTCCGGCCAGTCTGCCACGTTGCGGCCCTGGAACTCCACGCGGCCGTGGGCCAGGGGCTCCAGGCCCAGGATGCAGCGGGCCAGGGTGGACTTGCCGCAGCCGGACTCCCCCACCAGGCCCAGGCTTTCGCCTTGGTGGATGCTCAGGCTGACGCCATCCACGGCGCGGGCCACGCCTTTCTTCAGTCCCAGCAGGCCGCTGGTGACGGCGTAGTGCCGGGCCACGTCGAAAAGTTCCAGGAGCGCGCTCATGCCGCGCCTCCAGCGGTTTCACACAGCCAGCAGCGGGACGAATGCCCGGGCGCGGCAGCGAACAGCGGCGGGGCCTCCTCGCAGCGGGCAAAGGCCTTTGCGCAGCGCGGCCGGAAGCGGCAGCCCGAGGGCAGGTCGAAGATGCCCGGCACCATGCCTGGAATGGGCGCGAGCACGCGCTTCACGCCCAGGCGAGGCACGGAGGCGAGGAGCCCCTGCGTGTACGGGTGCGCGGGCGCGCCGAACAGCTCGGCCACGGGCGCTTCCTCCACCACCTGCCCGGCGTACATGACGGCCACGCGTTGCGCCGTCTCGGCCACCACGCCCAGGTCGTGGGTGATGAGTACGATGCCCGAGCCCTTCTCGGCCTGGAGCCTGCGCATGAGGTCCAGGATCTGCGCCTGGATGGTGACATCGAGCGCCGTGGTGGGTTCGTCGGCAAAGATGAGGTCCGGGTCGTTGGCCAGGGCCATGGCGATCATGACGCGCTGGCGCATGCCGCCGGAAAGTTCGTGCGGGTAGCTTTGCGCGCGCGCGGCCGGGTTGGGGATGCCCACCAGCCCCAGCATCTCCACGGCGCGCTCCGCCGCCTCGGCCCGGCCCGCCTTCTTGTGCAGGCGGTAGCCCTCGGCTATCTGCTCACCCACGCGGAACACGGGGTTCAGCGAGGTCATGGGCTCCTGAAAGATCATCGCAATATGGTTGCCGCGCACGCCCTGCAGCTCGGCCTCGCTCATGGCGAGCAGATCTTGTCCGCGGTAGAGCGCCTCGCCCTCGATGACGCGGCCCGGCGGGTCCGGGATGAGCCCCAGCACGGAAAGCGCCAGCACGGTCTTGCCGCAGCCCGATTCCCCGACCACCGCCAGGGTTTCGCCTTGCCGAACGCGCAGGCTCACTGTATCAACCGCCCTGGCGACGGTTGCGCCGCCGCGGCCGCCGGACTGCCTGGCAAAGGCCGTGGTAAGCCCCCTGATGTCCAGCAGGGCTTCGGGAGCGGGTTCGGTGAGGGGCTGGCTGTCGCTGGTATGATTCATGGACCGCGCCGGGTTTTGGGGTGCGTGGGCGAAAGGTTTGCGCGTAGAACAATCAAGAGGATACCGGAAATCATGGCGGATAACAACGAGGTGCAGGTGCCTGTGCAGGGATCGGGAAAACGTGTCGCGATAATCGGCGGCGGCTTGGCCGGGTGCGAGTGCGCCCTGGCGCTGGCCAAGGCGGGCGTTTTCGTGCGCCTGTTCGAGATGCGCCCGGACAAGTCCTCCCCGGCGCATACCACCGGGCATCTGGCCGAACTCGTGTGCTCCAACTCCCTGCGCTCCGACGAACTGACCACGGCCATCGGCTGCCTGAAGCTGGAGATGCGCGAGTTGGACAGCCTGGTGATGCAGGCGGCGGACGCCACGCGCATTCCCGCGGGCAAGGCCCTGGCCGTGGACCGCGACCGCTTTGCCGAGTTCATCACCGCGAAAATCGAGGCCGAGCCGAACATCGAGGTTGTGCGCCAAGAGGTGCAGAGCCTGGACGCGCCGGAGCTCCAGGGCTTCGACGCCGTGGTTGTCGCCGCCGGGCCGCTTGCCAGCGACGCCCTTGCCGCCAGCCTGGCCGAGGCCACGCAGGTGGAGGGCGGCCAGCGCCTGTATTTCTACGACGCCATCGCACCCATCATCAGCCGCGACAGCGTGAATCTGGACATCGCCTTCTGGGGCAGCCGCTACAGGCCGGAGGAAGACGACTACCTCAACTGCCCCATGACAGAGGCCCAGTACGACGCCTTCCTTGAGGCGCTCATGGCTGCGGAAAAGGTCGCCCCGCGCGAGTTCGAGAAGGAGATCCACTTCGAGGGCTGCCTGCCTGTTGAGGAAATGGCCGAGCGCGGCCGCCTTACCCTGTGCTTCGGGCCGCTGAAGCCCGTTGGCCTGCCCAACCCGCGCACGGGCGAGGAAGCCTTTGCCGTGGTGCAGCTGCGGGCGGAGAACGCGGAAAAGACCGCCTTCAACCTCGTGGGCTTCCAGACCAAGCTGAAGTACCCGGAGCAGCAGCGCGTGTTCCGCATGATTCCCGGCCTGGAGAACGCCGAGTTCCTGCGCCTGGGCAGCATCCACCGCAACACCTTTGTTGATGCGCCGAGCGTGCTGGACGCGGACCTCGCCCTCAAGGCGCGGCCGGGCGTGTACCTGGCCGGGCAGATCACCGGCGTTGAGGGCTACCTGGAATCCGCCGCGTGCGGGCTGTGGGTGGGGCTATCGCTGGCCGCGAAGCTGGCCGGGGGCACCCTTGCGCCGCCGCCGAACACCACGGCCCTGGGCGGTTTGCTGGGGCATTTGCGCACCCCGCCCGCCAAGCGCTTCCAGCCCTCCAACGCGCACTTCGGCCTGATGCCGGAGCTGAACCGCCGGGCGGGCAAGAAGATCCGCAAGGAACTGTACGGCCAGCGCGCACGCGACAGCTTCACCGCCTGGCTGGCGGAGCGCGCCGGGAAATAGGCGCGGAGGGCGTGTCATTGGGCCGCTTTTTCAGCCCGTTGCCGCTGCGCAGGGGGAAGAACGAAAAAAAAGTGGTCTGCGTAGCGTTTTTTTAAAGAATTTATTCTTTCGGGTCTTTACATCTTTCTTTTGCGGAGTTAGCAAACAACATCTGGACACGCTGGCCGGAGGCTCTTTGCTCAGGCGTAATGGGCGATAATTTTTTACTGTTTCTTCTTAGGAGTTTCAGCGCATGTCTAAGTCTATCTATGTCGGCAACATCGCCTTCAGCACTTCCGAAGACGAGCTGCGTAACGTGTTCGCCCAGTACGGCGAAGTCCTGTCTGTGAAGTTCATCAATGACCGCGAGACCGGCCGCTTCCGCGGCTTCGGCTTCGTCGAGATGAACGACGCTGACGCCCTTGAGGCTGTCCAGGCCCTGAACGGCAAAGAACTCGGTGGCCGCGCTCTGAAGGTCAACGAGGCTCAGGCCCGCGAAGCCCGTCCTCCCCGCCGCTACTAAATCATATACCGAAGCACATTTAAAAGCCCCGGTCTGCGTAAGCGGACCGGGGCTTTTTTGCGTAGTGCAACCGTGTCATTTTTTTAGTTTGTTGTTTCTTCCCATTGATCATCAACAGGTTTTCTGGTGAATGATTGCGTATGGGGGTAGTCCCGTCCGACGATTCGGAAATAACTGATAATTTGTTGGCTTGTTACGAAGTATAGCTTCTTGTGTCTCTTCTTGTCAGAACAGACGTAGCAACCTAAGAATTGACCAAGTTCGTCCGTGGTAATTGTGAAAACATAGCTGTGTACAAACTGGTTGCACAGAAAGATCGCATTT
>CAYUOW010000011.1:0-35643 GCA_964446455.1 uncultured Desulfocurvus sp. | reverse complement strand
GCCTATCCGATGCCAGTTGAAGTAGTCTACCCGTTCAATGTTTTTGTGATATATCAACTCGAATGGTTGATCTTTTGTGAGCTGAGTGACTTTATATGTTTCAAGCAGTCTGCGAATTGAATAGAACCCAATTAAAACTGTTCGCTCAATTCTAGCGAGCGTGCTTTCTTCGTTGGCTTCGTTTACCTTTACTCTTTCAAGCCACGTTGCGGCGCGCAATAATGGCTTTTTCCAGTAGCTAGATTCCCAGATCATTGGGTCGCCTTGTGCGAAGCGGCGCTAAAGCAGAGCGTCTACCACAAAATCTTCTCCACCGGCCGCCGCTCCGGCACCACCACCTTCTCCACCGTCCCCTCAAGCCAGCCCTTGCTGACATACAGCCCGCAGAAGCACGCGCCGAACTCGGCCACGTCCGCCTCGCGGTACTCGCACGGGCACACGATGTCGCGGTCGGCCTCGAACGTGCCATTGGCAAGGCGGCAGGGGCACGCCATGTACCCCAGCCGGTCCTTGTTGATGAGCAGGCTCTCCATGAGCGGCATGGTCATGCTCATGTCCGGGTTGAAGAAATAGCCCTTGGGCTCCTGGATCTTCTTCAACGCTTCATAGAGTTTTTCCGGGGTCATTTCTTCAGCGCCTTGTCGATCTTTTCCTGGTTGAAGCCCACCACGGTCTCGCCGTCGATGATGATGGTGGGGAACGACACCGAGGGGTTGAACTTCTTCACTTCCTCAACGGTCATCTTGCGCTCGTCGCCGGTCAGCTGGTCAACATGCACGCACTCATATTTCACGCCGCACTGGTCCAGGTATTCCTTGGCCTTCTTGCAATGAATGCAGGTGGACAGCGCGTAGACTTTCACGACTGGGGCCATGCGGTCGCTCCTTATGTTTTGGACGTCCGGCGAGCAGGCCGGGGTCTGTGGTGTTTTATCGAACATGCGCGAAAACCAGTTGCCTGTCAAAGCCATTGGCGAGTGCTCAAGCGGGGTTGCAGGGGCACGTGCCGCGCCCGCGTGGTCGCCGCGGTCGGAGCGGGCCAGGCGCTTTTCCAGGGCGCGCGCGGCCAGGGAGCAGGGCAGCCCCAGGGCCAGGTAGAGCAGGAACACCAGCGTCCAGACCTCAAGGGACAGGTAGGTGGCGCTGACAAGCTCCTGCGCCTGGAAGGTCAGCTCCGGTATGCTGATGACGGACACGATGGCCGAGTC
The DNA here is from genome assembly GCA_964446455.1 of uncultured Desulfocurvus sp. Classification (GTDB taxonomy): domain Bacteria; phylum Desulfobacterota; class Desulfovibrionia; order Desulfovibrionales; family Desulfovibrionaceae; genus Humidesulfovibrio. The sequence goes on along the minus strand of CAYUOW010000011.1, from coordinate 34,436 downwards.
CTTGAGGGTGGACACGAACTGCCCGGTGAGCGGCGGCACCATGCGCCGGAAGGCCTGGGGCAGCACCACGTGCAGCAGCGTGCGCCAGCGCGGAAACCCCAGGGCCGAGGCCGCGTCCCACTGGCCGGACTCGATGGACTCCACCCCGGCGCGCACGATCTCGGCCACATAGGCGCCCTCGATGAGCCCCAGGGTGACGATGGCGGTGAGGAAGCCCGGCATCTGGCCGATGGGCCCGAAGAGGAACTGCGCAGGGCCACGCAGGGCCCCGGGCATGTGCGCCACCGCGGCGTCGAGGCCCAGGGCGGTGATGAGCTGGCCGGAGAGGAAGTAGGAGAACAGGAAGATGAGCACCAGAGGCGGCGTGTTGCGCACGGCCAAAACATACGCGCCGCCGCAGAGCCGCCAGAACAGGCGCGAGCTGACGCGCATGAGCCCGGCCAGGGTGCCCAGGAAAAGCGCCAGGGCCCCGGCCCACAGGCTCAGGCGGATGGTGGCGATGAAGCCGGTGAGCAGCCGCCCGGCGTGCAGCCCGCCGTCGGCGTCGGCATAGACGAGGAACTGCGGCACTGCCGCCCAGTGCCAGTGGTAATTGAGCCGCGCGGCCGCGCTGTGCCCCAGCCAGAAAAGCCCCGCCCCGGCCAGCAGCAGCACCAGGGCGTCCAGCGGGCACAGCCGCGCACGGCCTGACGCCGCCGCGCCGGGCGCGCGGGGCTCAACAGGACTGTTGGCTTGGGCGGTCAAGCGTGGCTACTCCACCTGGTCCTTCCACTTGTCGGTGCGGAACCAGTAGTTGTGGCGCTCGGTCAGCCAGCCCTCGTCCGTCACCATGCGGATCCAGCCGTCCAGGAAGTTCAGGAAGTCCGGGTCGCCCTTGCGCACGGCAAAGGCGATGGGCTCCTTGGTGAAGGGCTCGGCCATGGGCAGCACCAGCTTGTCCGGGTACTTCAGGGCCTGGAAGGCCGGGAAGGGATCGGAGGCGACGACCGCGTGGGCCCGTCCGCTCAGCACTTCCTGGATGGTCTGGGCCTCCTGCTCGAACAGGCGCTGCTGGGCCTTGGGCATGTACTTCTTGGCCGCGTCCACGGCGGTGGTGCCCTGGCGGATGGCCAGGATCACGTCCGGGCGGTCGAAGTCGGCCAGGGACTTGAATTTCGCGGCCTTCTGCTTGTCCGCCACCAGGGACATGCCCGAGTACTCGTAGGGGATTGTGAAGTTCACCTTGAGCCCGCGCTGGGGCTGTATGCCCATGCCGCCGATGATGATGTCGAACTTGCCGGACAAAAGGGCCGGAATGATGCCAGACCACTGGGTGGGCTCGAACTGCACGGCCACGCCCATGTCCTGGGCCAGGCGGCGCGCCACGTCGATCTCGAAGCCGATGAACTCGCCCTTCTTGTCCTGCATGGCCCAGGGCACGAAGGTGGAGAAGCCCACGCGCAGCACGCCGCGCTGGAGGATCTGCTCCACAGCGCCGCCCTTGGCGGCGTCCTGTTTGGCGGCCTGCCCCGCCGGTTGCTCGGACTTGGAGCAGCCCAGGGCGGCCAGCAGCAAGAGGGCCATGAGGAAAACGTTCAAGCGTTTCGTGAACATGGTGCGTCCTCCGTAAGTATCAGGTGGGGTAGGCAAGCCTGCGTTCCAGGGTCGCCGCCAGGCCGGAAAGGGTGGTGGTGACGATCCAGTAGAGCGCCGCAACGGTAAACCAAATTTCGAAGCTCAGGAAGGTCTGCGCCACGATCTCGCCGCCGCGCAGGGTCAGTTCGGCGATGGCGATGACGCTGGCCAGGGAGGTGTCCTTGACCAATGATACGCTCTGGCTGGCGAGCGGCGGCAGCACGCGGCGCACGGCCTGGGGCAGAATCACCAGCCGGTACGCGGCGAACTTGCTCATGCCCAGGCTGCGGGCGGCGTCCCACTGGCCGGAATCAAGGGACACGATGCCCGCGCGTAGGATTTCGGACACGTAGGCGCCCTCGAAGAGCGAGAGGCCCAGAACCGCGCTGGTGAGGGCGTCCATGCCCAGCGCCGGGGCCAGCACGAAGTACAGGAACAGAAGCTGGATCAGGAGGGGAGTGTTGCGCACGGACTCCAGGTAGGCGCGCGCCAGTGCCCGCCCGGCCACGGAGCGGGAAAGCCGCAGCAGGGCGGTGATGACCCCCGCGGCCAGCGCGCCCAGGCCGGAGAGGGCGGTGAGCTTCAGTGTGACGAAAAGGCCCAGGAGCAGCGGGCCGGGGCTGCCGTCCGGCCTGGCGAGGAAGACCGGAACGCGGTACCATTGCCAGTTGTAGCCCAGGCTGTCGGCCCCGCGCGCGATGAGCCAGAGCAAGCCCGCGAGCGCCAGCAGGAAGCACAGCCAGTCGCGCAGGACGGGCCAGTGTCTTCCGGCGGTGCGTGCGGGCTTGGGGTCAGGCATTCAGACGCGTCTCCACCATTCTTTGGTCCACAAGCCGTTGCACCACGGCGGCGATTTCTACCGGCGTGCCCGTTGCGTTCACGGTCTGGATGCGCTCCGGGAAGCGCGCGGCCCAGGTCTGGTAGCCCTGGCGCACGCGGCCGTGGAAGGCCAGGCTCTCGGCCTCGAAGCGGCCCTCGGCCACGGTCTTGCCCTCGGCGGTGTTGCGGGCCACGGCGCGGGTCAGGCCCACTTCGGGCTCGATGTCGAGCAATATGGTAAGGTCGGGCCACAGGCCGTCCACGGCAAGCTGGTTCAGGTCGTGCAGCATCTCGGCGTCCAGTCCCCGGCCAAAGGCCTGGTAGGCCACGGTGGAGTCGGCGAAGCGGTCGGAGAGCACCACCATCCCGGCCTCCAGCGCCGGGCGCACCACCTGGGCCACGTGCTGGGCGCGGTCGGCCAGGTACAGGAACAGCTCGGCCCGGGCGCAGAGGTCGCGGTTTTCCAGCGACAGCAACACGCGCCGCAGCTCCGCCCCGATGCGGCTGCCGCCGGGTTCGCAGGTGACGAGCACGCGCCTGCCCTGGGACTCCAGGTGCGTTTTCAGCAGCGCGATCTGCGTGGACTTGCCCGTGCCCTCTATGCCCTCGAAGGTGATGAACATGGGCTAGTCCGATCCCAGGGGCAGCAGCAGGAAGCGTTCGTCGATGTCCTGCGGGCCCGCCTTGGCAGCGGGCTTCTTCTCGCCTGCGTCCTTGCCGCCCAGCAGGCCGAAGCCCGGGGCCGGCGCTTCCGGCGTGTGCGGCGCGCGGTACAGGTAGCGGTCCAGATAGCGCTGGAAGGGCGTCCAGGCCTGGTCCGTGCCTTCCAGCTCCGCGTAGGCCCCGGCCATGGTGTTCATCTTGGCGTCGATGTTGTCCGCGAAGTGCAGGATGAAGGCCTCCGGCGTCTTGGGGCGCTTGGGCGCGCCGAATTCGTATTCGCCGTGGTGGCTGATGATGAGATGCTTGAGGTGCAGGATGAGCCCCTCGTCCAGATCCTTGGCCTTGGCCAGGAAGGGCTCGATGCGCGTGAGGCCCAGCTGGATGTGCCCCAGCAGCCGGCCTTCGTCCGTGTACTCGCGGGAAAGGCCGCTGGTGAGCTCCCAGGCCTTGCCCAGGTCGTGCAGCAGCGCGGCCACCAGGAGAATCTGGCGGTCCAGGTGCGGGTACAGGCCGGAGATGGCCATGCAGGTGCGGGCCACGGCCAGGGTGTGTTCCAAGAGACCCCCGGCGTAGGCGTGGTGCACGGCCTTGGCCCCGGTGGCGGGCAGCAGGTGGCCCCGGATCTCCGGGTCGGTGAGGATCTTCTTCATGAGGCTGCGCCAGGGCTTGTGCGTCAGCTCGCGCCGGCACAGGTCCTCGATCTCGGCCAGCAGGGCCTCCGGGTCAACGGGGCTGGGCGGCAGGAAGTCCGCCAGGTTGGCCTCGGCCACGTCCACCTCGGTGAGCTGGTCGATGGTCAGCTGGCATTTGTCGCGGTAATTGGCCGCCTGGGCGCGCACCTGCACCAGCTGCCCGGCGGAAAGCGCCGGGTGCGCCTGGGAAAGCGGGCTCCAGACCTTGGCTTCCATCTGGCCGCTCACGTCCTGCAGCACAAGGCTCCAGTACGGGCCATTGCGCGAGGTCCCGGTGCGGGCTTCCGCCAGGAGAAAGTAATCCTGTATCGTCTGTCCGGGGCTAATGTCCCGTATGTACACAGCTTTCGCTATCACGGCCTTGCCAACTCCCTCGTGTTGGGGTACTGCGCCTGTACCGCGCCGTGCGGCGGGCAGGGCGTCCCTTGTGACGCATCATTTGCCCTCAAGGGGCGCGGCTTGTCAAACCCGAACAATGGCTGAAGAACAGGGCGACCGCCCTTGCCAGGGAGTGTCCATGCGCATTCTGCTCACCAATGACGACGGCATCCAGGCCGTGGGCCTGCGCGCCATGCACAAGGCCCTTGTGGCCGCCGGGCATGCGGTCCACGTGGTGGCCCCGGTGACCGAGCAGTCCGCCGTGGGGCACGCCATAACCCTTTCCGCGCCGCTGCGCGTGAAGGAATTCCGCGACGAGGGCTTCTTCGGCCTGGGCGTCACCGGCACCCCGGCGGACTGCGTGAAGCTGGCCCTTTCCACCCTGGTGAAGGACCGGCCGGACATGGTGGTTTCGGGCATCAATTCCGGCGCCAACGTGGGCGTGGACCTCTTATATTCCGGCACTGTTTCCGCGGCCACGGAAGGGGCGTTCATGGGCTACCCGGCCATGGCCGTGTCCATGGACGACTTCAATCCCACGGATCTCTCCGGCCAGGCGGCCTTTGCCGCAAGCCTGCTGCCCAGGCTGCCGCTGGCCAGCCTGCCGCAGAAGTGCGTGCTGAACCTGAACTTTCCGGCCCGGCCCATGGACAAGGTGCTGGGCCTCAAGCTCTGCCCGCACACCCGCGTGGCCTACGAGGACTGGTTCGAGGAGCGCCTCGACCCGCGCGGCCGCCCGTACTACTGGATGTGCGGCGAGTTGAAGGCCGAGCGCATCAGCCAGGGACGCGACCGCAGGCTGCTTACCGAGGGCTTTGTGACCCTGACCCCCCTCAAGTTCGACTTCACCGATCACGAGACCCTGGAGCTCTTGGAACCCATGCTTTCCGGCACGCTCAGTTGACAGAGAATTGAGAGCGTGACATGACATAGAGTGTTCGCAGCCGTCATTTATCGCCCCCTTCACGACCGCCAAGGAGGAATCCATGCCCCTCGTTTCACCCAAGGAAATGTTTGCCAAAGCCTATGCCGGCGGTTACGCCATCGGCGCCTTCAATGTGAACAACATGGAGATCGTCCAGGGCATCGTGGAAGCCGGCAAGGCTGAGAACGCTCCGCTTATTCTCCAGGTTTCCGCCGGTGCGCGCAAGTACGCCGGGCAGAACTACATCATCAAGCTCATGGAGGCCGCCCTGCAGGGCAACGACCTGCCCGTGGTGCTGCACCTGGACCATGGCCCGAATTTCGAGCTGTGCAAAGAGGTCATCGACGGCGGTTTCACCTCGGTCATGTACGATGGTTCGCACCTGCCCTATGAGGAGAACATCAAGGAGACCCAGCGCGTGGTCGAGTACGCCCACGCCCGCGGCGTCTGGGTCGAGGCCGAGCTGGGCCGTCTGGCCGGCGTGGAAGAGGACGTCAGCTCGGACGAGCACATCTACACCGACCCCGACCAGGCCAAGGACTTCGTGACCCGCACCGGCTGCGACTCCCTGGCCATCGCCATCGGCACCAGCCACGGCGCGTACAAGTTCAAGGGCGAGGCCAAGCTGGACTTCGACCGCCTGGACAAGGTCGCCCAGCTGCTGCCGAACGTGCCCATCGTGCTGCACGGCGCCTCCAGCGTGCCCCAGGAGTTCGTGGACATGGCCAACAAGTATGGCGGCCACGTTCCCGGCGCGCGCGGCGTGCCCGAGGACCTGCTGCGCAAGGCCGCCAGCAAGGCCGTGTGCAAGATCAACATCGACACCGACATCCGCCTGGCCATGACCGCCACCATTCGCAAGCACATGGCCGAGAATCCGGCGGACTTCGACCCCCGCCAGTACCTCACCCCGGCGCGCACGGCGGTGAAGGAAATGGTTCAGCGCAAGATCAAGAACGTCCTGGGCTGCTCTGGCAAGGCCTAGGCGGAGAGAAATACCCGCGAAGGAGCGAGACGAAATGGCGACGAGAATTGGCATCAACGGCTTTGGCCGCATTGGCCGCTACCTGACCAGACTTCTGGCCGACCAGCCCGACCTGGAGCTTGTGGCCATCAACGCCCGCGCCACCAACAAGGACTTGGCGCACCTGCTCAAATACGACTCCGTGCACGGGGCTTTCCCCCGCGTGGAGGGCAACGACAAGGGCTTCCTGCTCGACGGCAAGCAGGTCAACGTGACCCGCTTCGCCACGGGCGAGTGGAGCTGGAACGACATGGGCTGCGACATCGTGGTCGAGTCCACCGGCAAGCTGAACGACCGCGCGGGCTGCTCCACGCACCTCGCCTGCGGGGCCAAGAAGGTCATCCTCTCCGCCCCGGGCAAGGAGATGGACTCCACCGTGGTGGTGGGCGTCAACGATTCCGACCTGAAGCCGGAACACAAGATCGTGTCCAGCGCCAGCTGCACCACCAACTGCCTTGCCCCGGCCGCCCAGGCCCTGCACAAGGCCTTCGGCATCAAGCACGGGCTCATGACCACCATCCACAGCTACACCATGGACCAGCGCCTGCACGATGGCTCCCACAAGGACATCCGCCGCGCCCGCGCCGCAGCCCTCAACATGGTTCCCACCACCACCGGCGCGGCCAGGGCCCTCTCCCTGGTCATTCCGGAGCTGAAGGGCAAGCTCGACGGCTTCGCCATCCGCGTGCCGACCCCGGACGTGTCCATCGTGGACCTGACCTGCGAGCTTGACCGCGCCACCACCAAGGAAGAGGTCAACGCCGTCATGAAGGCCGCGGCCAACGAGAGCTTCGGCTACTGCGACGAGCCGCTGGTCTCCTCGGACTTCCTGGGCAGCACCTTCGGCGGCGTGCTCGACTCCGGCCTCACCACCGTCATGGACGGCACCCAGGTGAAGCTCATCGTCTGGTACGACAACGAGGCCGGCTTCACCAACCAGCTGGTGCGTCTGATCAAGAAGGTCGCGGCCTTCGGCTAGGCTTTGCGCCGTATGGAATCGAAAGGGGGCTGCGGCCCCCTTTTTCGTGCCGGCGGGACATCCTCCGCACAGGGCGCGCCGAAGTCACGATTATGCGAAGTTTCATGCGTCCACGCATATTTTTGCTGACATTCCCATCGCACGCGGATAAATATCGTTCGTAACCCGAGGAGGATGCCATGACGAAAGCGCCTGATCGTTTTGAACGGTATTTCCGCACCTTGGCCGACGTGGCCCGGGTGGTGAATTCGAGCCTGGAGACCGGCCACGTCCTTTCCGCCGTCACGGAGCAGACCACCAAGGCCGTGCGCGCCAAAGGCTGCACCCTGCGCCTGCTCGACCGTTCGGGCAAACGCCTGCTGCCCAGCGCGGCCTTCGGCCTTTCGAAGGAATACTTCCGCAAGGGCTCCGTTGAGCTCGCCCACAGCGAGGTGGACCGCGAGGTCCTGTCCGGCAAGACCATCCACATCCCCAACGCCCAGAACGACCAGCGCTTCCAGTACGGCGAGGCCGCCAAGAAGGAAGGCATCGTCACCGTGCTCGTCACCCCCCTCATGGTCGACGGCAAGGCCATCGGCGTCATGCGCATCTACACCACCACCGAGCGCAGCTTCGACGAACCCTCCCTCGATTTCCTGCACGCCGTCGCGGACATCTCCGCCATGGCCATCGAGAACGCCCGGCTGCACCAGGCCCTGAAAACCGATTACGAGATGCTGGCCTCCTACGAGCACCGCATCTTCGAAGACTAGGGGGGCGATTATGCTGCGCATCGCGATCAATGGTTTCGGCCGCATCGGCAGGCAGGTCTTGAAGGCCCTTTACGACAACCATAAAGACGCGGCCACGGTGGTGGCCTTGAACGATCTGTACGACGTGAACACCAGCGCGCACCTGTTGGAGTTCGACTCCACCTACGGCAGGGCGCCGCATCCCGTGGCCGTGACCGAAGACGGGGGCATCAGCTACGGGGACTGGAAGGTTGCCTGCTACGCCGAGCGCGACCCGAAGAACCTGCCCTGGGGCGACCTGGGCGTGGACATCGTCATCGAGTCCACCGGCCTTTTCACCACCGGCCCCAAGGCCCAGGCCCACCGCGACGCCGGAGCCAAGAAGGTCATCATCAGCGCGCCCGCCAAGGAAGAGGACATCACCATCGTCATCGGCGTGAACGAGCACCTGTACGATCCGGCCAAGCACAACATCATCTCCAACGCCAGTTGCACCACCAACTGCCTGGCCCCGGCCGTGAAGGTCGTCAACGACTCCTTCGGCGTGGTCAACGGCCTCATGTGCACCATCCACAGCTACACCAACGACCAGCGCATCCTGGACCTGCCGCACAAGGACCTGCGCCGAGCCCGGGCCGCGGCCCTGAACATCGTGCCCACCAGCACCGGCGCGGCCAAGGCCGTGGCGCTGGTCATCCCGGAGCTCAAGGGCAAGGTGGACGGCTACAGCTTGCGCGTGCCCACGCCCACGGTGTCCATCGTGGACTTTGCCTGCACCCTGCAAAAGCCCACGGACACGGCCACCCTGCGCGCCAAGCTCAAGGAGGCCAGCGAAGGCCCGCTCAAGGGCATCCTTGGTTTTTCCAGCCGGCCGCTGGTCTCCACGGACTTCCGCGGCGACCGGCGTTCCAGCATCATCGACGAGGAATACACGGTGGTTTCGGGCTCCGGTCTGGCCAAGATCGTGGCCTGGTACGACAACGAATGGGGCTATTCCTGCCGCGTGGCGGACCTCATCAAGCTCATGGCCGACAAGGGCCTCTAGGGATTTGACATGCTTTATCTCAAGGACATCGACGTTTCCGGCAAGAAGGTCCTCATCCGCGTGGACTACAACGTGCCGCTCGACGGCACCCGCGTCACGGACGACACGCGCATCCGCGAGAGCCTGCCCACCCTGCGCCACATCCTGGCCCAGGGCGGGGCGGCGGTCATCTGCTGCCACCTGGGCCAGCCCAAGGGCGAGGTGAAGCCGGAGTTCAGCCTGGCGCCTGTGGCCGCGCACCTGGCCGGCCTGTTGGGCCAGAGCGTGCCGCTCGCGGCGGACTGCATCGGCGCCGACGTGAAGGCCAAGATCGCCGCGCTCAAAGGCGGCGAGGTGCTGATGCTGGAGAACCTGCGCTTCCACAAGGCCGAGACCAGCAAGGACGAGGCCGAGCGCATGGCCTTTGCCAAGGAGCTGGTCGCCGGGCTGGACATCTACGTCAGCGACGCCTTCGGCGTGTCGCACCGGCCCAACGGCTCCGTCACCGAGGCCCCCCTGGCGGCTCCCAAGGCCTGCGCGGGCTTCCTCATGGAAAAGGAGTGGGAATACCTGAACGGCGCGCTGAAGAGCCCCAAGCGGCCCTTTGTGGCCGTTTCCGGCGGCAGCAAGGTGTCGAGCAAGCTCGGCATCCTCAAAAACCTGCTGGGCAAGGTGGACCACCTGATCATCGGCGGCGCCATGGCCAACACCTTCCGCCTGGCCCAGGGCATCGACATGGGCGCTTCCCTGGTGGAAAGCGAACTGCTGGACGAGGCCCGGAGCATCATGGAGATGGCGGCCGACAACCGCACGCACATCCACCTGCCCGTGGACTTCGTGCTGGCCAAGAGCTTCAAGGACGAGAAGGCCGAGGTGGCCTCGCACACGGGCACCGTGCCCGCTGGGCTCATGGCCCTGGACATCGGCCCCAAGAGCGTGCTGGCCTTTGCGGATGTGATGAAGGGCGCGGGCACCGTGGTCTGGAACGGCCCCATGGGCGCGTTTGAGAACCCGGCCTTTGCCGCGGGCTCCATCGGCGTGGCCAAGGCCATCGTGCAGTCCGGGGCCCTGTCCATCGTGGGCGGCGGCGATACTGACGCCGTGGTCCATGCCGCGCACCTGGGCGACAAGTTCAGCTTCATCTCCACGGGCGGCGGCTCCTTCCTGGAATTCCTGGAAGGCAAGGAACTGCCCGGTTTCAAAGCGCTCGAAGACGCGGCGAAGAAGTAAGGACGAACGTCATTCACAACAAAAAGCCCCCGGCAGGAGTTCCTGTCGGGGGCTTTCTTGCGTCGTGCGCAAGTCTATTTTGCTGTGCGCTCGGGGAACAATCTGGTTCCGGCGGTGAGCAGCGTCTCCACGCTCACGCCCAGGGGCGCGATGCGACGCTCCACCAGGGCGATCTCGTCGGCCGGGTCGAAGAGCGGATAGTCGCTGCCGAAGAGCAGCTGCTCGGCCGGGTGCTTGGCCATGAGCTCGCGCAGGGTGTCGTCATCGATGAAGGACAGGGAGCTTGAGGTGTCGAAGAACACGTCCAGTCCGGCCAGGTGCTCCACGGCATGCTTCCAGTGGCTGAAGCCGCCCAGGTGGGCGGCGATGAGCCTGGGGCCGGGGAAGGCGCGGCGCAGCTTGGCCATCTTCAGCGGGCAGGAGGGGTTCTTTTCCGGCGGCAGGGTGTCGCCCACGTGGATCATCAGGGTGAACTCGTCGCCGATGGTCTCCATGAGGGCGTAGAATTTGGGGTCGTCCAGGAAGAAGCCCTGGAAATCCGGGTGGAACTTCAGTCCCTTGATGCCGGCCGCACGCAGGCGCGCAAGCTCCTTTTCCGGCTCCGCGTAGTCCGGGTGCAGGGTGCCGAAGGCCGTGACGCGCGCGGACTGGCGCTCCATGTCGAGCGCCCAGTTGTTGGCCGGGATCACCTGCGAGGGATCTGTGGCGGCGGTATGCACCACCACGCGGCCGATGCCGGCGCGGTCGGCGCGGGCGAGAAGGTCATCCAGCACGCCGGTGCCCTGCGGATGGATTCCGTAGTGGCTGTGCAGCTGGTTGATGGCCTTCTCGGCAATTTTTGGATGAAAGACGTGGGTATGCGTGTCGGTGAACACTGCGGGAACTCCTGCTGATGTGGCGGGAGTTCACATACGCCCGCATACCTGGCGGGGCAAGAAAAATGAGGCGAGGGAGTGCTTACTGCTTTTCTTCCGGGCAGTTGGAGGCAACGACCGGCGCGTTTTCGCACACTTCCCTGAACCAGCCCGGCACGGCCACGGGCTTGCCCTGCGGGTTCACCATGGGGTGTTCGGTGTAGCCCTGGGCGGTGAGTCTGCTTTTGTCCTCGGTCCAGAATTCGTAGACGATGAGCATGCTGGCCCGGCGCCATTCGGCCACGCCGCAGTGCACCCAGAGCAGGTCGTCGTAGCGGGCGGGCACGCGGTAGCGGCACCAGGCCTCGCGCACGGGCAAGAGGATGCCGCGCTCCTCCACGAGGTTGTAGCCCATGCCGCGCTCGCGTAGGAACTGGCCGCGCGCGCGCTCGAAAATGTGCAGGTACTCGCCGTAGTAGAGCACGCCCATGGCGTCTGTTTCACCATAGGACACGCGGTGCGCGTACCAGGTGCCGTTGGCCGGGAACTCTTTCGGAAAGTCCATGCGGGTTCCTTTTGCTCGCGCCTAGCGCAGCTGGTGCAGCACCCAGGACATGAGCTCGTGCCCGGTCTCGACGACCAGGCCGGTGCCGCGCGCCTGGGCCTCGGTGAAGGCCGTCAGTCCGTTCTCCTCGCCGCCCTCGCGCCAAAGCAGGAAGGGCACCGCGTCTGGCGTGTGGGTCTTTTCGGCAATGGGCGTGAAGTGGTCGCAGGTGACCACGAAGGCCACGTCCTGCCCGGCCAGGGCCTTTTTCAGCGGGGCCACCACGCGCGCGTCGAAGCGGGAGATGGCCTCGGCCTTTTCCGCGGCGTTGCCCGCGTGGCCGCATTCATCCGGGCCTTCCAGGTGCACGAAGGCGAAGTCGCCGCGTTCCAGGTACTTCAGCGCCGCGTCCACCTTGCCCTGGTAGTTGGTGTCGATGAGCCCCGTGGCGCCCGGCACCTGGATGACTTCCATGCCTGCCGCGCGCCCCAGGCCGCGCACCAGATCCACGGCGGAGATGACCGCGCCGGTGAGGCCGAAGGCGTCCTTGAACGCGGGCAGGATGAGCGGGCGGCCCTGGCCCCAGGGCCAGATGGACTTGGCCTTGGTGTGCCCGGCCGTGCGTTCCAGGCGCTCCGCGGCCAGGAACAGCAGGTCCCACATGCGGGCCGAGCGCGAGAACTGGCGCATGTCGCCATAGATGGGCTTGCCGGTGATGTCATGCGGCGGGTTGATCTTGAGATCCGCCTCGTCTTCCTTGGCGCCGCCCTTGTGCACCAGCAGGTGCCGGTACTGCACGCCGGGGTGGAACTGGAAGGTCTCGTCGCCGAGGGCCGCCTGCAGGTCCTCCACCAGCGGGGCGGAGACCTCGGTGGTGATGTGCCCGGAGGAGTAGTCGAGCATGGTGCCTTCCGGGGAAAGCTCCGTCAGGTTCACCAGGTTCATGCGCCACACCAGGTCGTCCGGGTGGAGCTCAAGGCCCTGGGCCGCGGCCTCGATGGGTCCGCGACCGGTATGGTGCTTGGCCGGGTCGAAGCCCAGGAGCGACATGTTGGCCACGTCCGAGCCGGGGGGCATGCCTTCGGGCACGGTCTGGCAGACGCCCACGGTGCCGGTCCTGGCCATTTCGTCCATGACGGGCGTGGTGGCGGCCTCAAGACAGGTCTTGCCGCCGGGATGCTCGTCGGCCCAGCCGCCCATGCCGTCGGCGATGAGGAAAAGAAGCTTCATGCGTGTCCGCCTGCTTGTCTGATGTGGATGGCGCGCTAGAGGATGGGGAAGTGCACCGTGGGACGCACCGCAAAGGGCATGGCGTCGATGGCGCGGATGGTCTCGGCCACGGCAGTGGCCTTGGCCTCATGCGTCAGGAACACGATGGGCACGTCCGGGGCCTGGTGGTCGCCCTTCTGCACCGCCTGGGCGATGGAGATGCCGTGCTCGGCCATGGTCTTGGCGATGGCCGCCAGCACGCCGGGACGGTCCGCCACGGAGAAGCGGAAGTAGTGCATGGACACGCACTCCGAGGAGGGCAGGATGTCCGCCGGGGGCAGGGGCTTGTTGCCGAAGCCGGTGTTGTCGAAGCTGGCGCAGGGGGCGTTCAGCCCCCGGCACAGGGCCATGATGTCGGCCATGACCGCGCTGCCCGTGGGGAGCGCGCCCGCGCCCTGGCCGTGCAGCATGATGGGCCCCACCGCGTTGCCCTCGACGCGCACGGCGTTGTAGTTGCCGCCCACGCGCGCCAGCAGGAACTTGTGGTTCACCAGGGTGGGCTCCACGCTGGCCGCGATCTTGCCGTCGACTTCCCGCGCCTGGGCCAGCAGCTTGATGCGGTAGCCGAACTCGCGGGCGAACTCGATGTCGAGCCCGGTCACCTGGGTGATGCCGCGCACCGGCAGGCTGGAGAGCGGGAAGTCCCGCCCGTAGGCCAGACGGATGAGCACCACCAGCTTGTGCGCGGTGTCGAAGCCCTCGATGTCGAAGGTCGGGTCGGCCTCGGCGTAGCCCAGGTCCTGGGCCTGCTTCAGGGCGGTGCCGAACTCCAGGTGATTGGTGGTCATCTCGGAGAGGATGTAGTTGGCCGTGCCGTTCATGATGCCCGTGAGCCGCTCGATGCGGTTGGCTCCCAGGCTCTCGCGCAGGGCCTGCACGATGGGCACGCCCCCGGCCACGCTGGCCTCGTAGAAGAGGCCGAGGCCCTTCTCGGCCGCCAGGGCCGAGAGTTCCGGTCCGTGCAGGGCCAGCAGGTGCTTGTTGGCCGTCACCACGTGCTTGCCCGCGTTCAGGGCGCGGGTGATGAGATCGCGCGCCAGGTCCACGCCGCCCATGAGCTCCACCACCACGTCCACGTCGGCGGAGAGCAGGTCGTCGGGCTTGGCGGTGAAGCGCACCTCGGGTCCGGTGGCCACGGCGCGCTTCTTGGTCAGGTCGCGCACGAGCACGGTGGTGATGGCGATGTCGCGTCCCGTGCGGGCGAGGATGATCTCGCGGTTCTCGTGCAGGATCTGGGCGAGCCCTGAGCCGACCGTGCCGAATCCGGCGAGTCCGAGGCGCAGCGTGTTCATGCGTGTGTCCTATTTCCCGAAGAATTTCTTCAGGTTTCTCGTGGCCTGGTTAATGCGGTGGCGATTTTCCACCAGGGCGAAGCGTACGTGGTCGTCGCCGTAGTTGCCGAAGCCAAGGCCCGGCGAAACGGCCACCTCGGCCTCGCGCAGCAGCAGCTTGGAGAACTCCACGCTGCCCAGGTGCTTGAATTCGTCGGGAATCTCGGCCCAGACGAACATGGTGGCCTTGGGCGGCTCCACTTCCCAGCCCGCGCGGGAAAGACCCTCGATGAGGGCGTCGCGGCGGTCCTGGTGCACGTCCATGATCTCGCGCACGCATTCCTGCGGGCCATTGAGCGCCGTGCAGGCCGCGATCTGGATGGGCTGGAAGATGCCGTAGTCCAGATAGCTCTTGATGCGCGTCAGGGCCTGGACCATGTCGCGGTTGCCCACGCAGAAGCCCACACGCCAGCCGGCCATGGAATAGCTCTTGGTCAGGGAGAAGAATTCGACCGCAACGTCCTTGGCGCCTTTGGCCTGCAAGAAGCTCGGGGCCACGTAGCCGTCGTAGGTGAAGTCCGCGTACGCCAGGTCGTTGATGACGTACATGCCGTTTTCCTTGGCGAAGTCCACGATCTTCTGGAAATAGTCCACGTCCGCGCAGATGGTCGTCGGGTTGTGGGGGTAGTTGACCACGAGCAGCTTGGGCTTGGGCCAGGTCTGCTTCACGGCGATCTGCAGGTCCTCAAGGAAGTCGCGCCCCTTGCCCATGGGAATGCGGCGCACGTCCGCCCCGGCGATGATGGCCGCATAGGGATGGATGGGGTAGGAGGGATCGGGCGCGAAGACCACGTCGCCCGGGGAGAGCATGACCAGCGCAAGGTGCGCCAGGCCTTCCTTGGCGCCCATGGTGACCACAACTTCCTGGTCGTGGTCGAGCTCGACGCCGAAGCGGCGCAGGTACCAGTTGGCGATGGCGAGCCGGAGGCCCTTGATGCCCTTGGATGCGCTGTAGCGGTGGTTGGTGGACTTCTGAGAAGCCTCCATGAGCTTTTCCACGATGTGCTGGGGAGTGGGCAGGTCCGGGTTGCCCATGCCGAGGTCGACGATGTCTGCGCCCTGGTGGCGCATCTTCATTTTCAGTTCGTTGACCTGGGCGAACACGTACGGCGGAAGTCTGTGGACTCTGGGAAACTGCTCCATGGCGCGCTCCTTGACTCCTCCGGGAAGGCCGGAGGCGATTATTCTGTAGTCCGGGACCATATATGCGCCGGGCGGGGTATGTCAAAAGCAATGATGCCCGAAAACGCATGGTTGTGTTGCATGCCTGGTGGCCGAATGCTACCTTTGCTGGCGAAACCTGTCGGAATCCCGCCCGAATGCGGTTGGAGGTGCGTTTTATGACCAGAAAAGAGTATGCGCGCATGCTTGATGTGGCCCTGGAAGAAGCCCGCCTGGGCCTGGCCGAGGGCGGCGTGCCCATCGGCGCGGCCCTGTTCGATTCCGCAGGCGTACTGCTGGGACGCGGCCACAACCGCCGCGTGCAGGATTCCGACCCGGCCATCCATGCGGAAACCGCGGCCTTCCGCGCCGCAGGGCGCAGAAAAAGCTACCGCGACACCATCATGGTCACCACGCTGGCCCCCTGCTGGTACTGCTCCGGCCTGGTGCGGCAGTTCGGCATCGGCACCGTGGTGGTGGGCGAGAGCGAGACCTTCCAGGGCGGCGTGGCCTGGCTCAGGCGCAACGGCGTGAAGGTGGTGGACCTGAAGAGCGCCGCCTGCCGCGATCTGCTGGGCGCCTTCATCGCCGCCCGGCCGGAGGTTTGGAACGAGGACATCGGGGTCGATTGATGCCCTGTTCCGGCGTCTTGGCACGATTGGCCCGGGCCTGGGCGTCTTGTCGCGTGCCCCTTGTCCAGCGGCGCAATCTCGGATAGCATCTACGCAGTCCCTCTTCGTAGCGTTTCCGTGGAGGCATGCTTGAGACGATCGAATTCCGCGCCGGCCCTCGCGCCTCTTCTCGCGCCGGTCCTCACGGTCTTGTTGGCCTTCCTCCTCCTTGTCGGCTCTGCGCCAGCATTGCGGGCGGGGCAGGCCGCCGTGTCCCTCACACCTGAGGAACGCCGGTGGCTCGACGAGAACCGCAATTCCATCATCCTTACCTACGACGCCGCTTTCCCCCCCATCGAGTTCCAGGACGCCGACGGCCGCTATGCGGGCATGGGCGCGGATATCGTAGCCAAGGTCGAGGCCCTGCTCGGCGTCACCTTCGTCAAACAGCCCACCAATGATTGGAACGCGTTCCTCAGGGATTTGGAAAGCGGCAAGGCGCATCTGAACGCGGGCATGGCCAGCACGCCGGAGCGGGAGGTCTACGCCTCCTGCACCACGCCGTACATCAACCTGCCCATGGCCATCATCACAACCGCAAAGAGCTTTGGCGGCCAGCCCATCGACTGGCGCGGGCTCAAGGGCCGCCGCGTGGCAGTCGTTTCCGGGTACATGACCGAGAGCTACGTTCGGCGGCATGGGGAAGGGCAGTTCACCGTGGTGCCGGTGGCCAGTGTGCTGGAAGGTCTGCGCGATGTGTCCTTCGGCGTGGTGGACGCCTTTGTGGACAACCTCGCCACCTCCTCCTACTACATTGAGCGCGACGCCCTGACCAACCTGCGCGTGGCCGGCAGCGTGGAAGCCGTGTTCCCCATGAGCATCTGCGTAAGCCGCAAGTACCCGCTGCTGCTGAGCTCCCTGCAGAAGGCCCTGGCCGCCATACCGCCCGCGGATATCGAAGCCTCGCGCAAGCATTGGATAAACCTTGGCGGCGAGGGCCTGTTGAACCCGGAAACCCAGCGGCTGCTGAAGCTTGCGGGGATCTTCGCCGTGCTGCTGTTGGTCAGCCTTGCCGGCATCAGCTACTTCCTCAAGCGCAGGCTGGATGAGAAGGTGTGCAGCCTGGACGCGGCCCAGCTGGAGCTGCGGGAGCAGACGGAGCGGCTGGAGCTGGCCCTGGACGCCACCAGCGCCGGAGTCTGGGAATTTTATCCGTTCACCGGCGCGCATTATTACTCCGACCAGTGGTTCACCATGCTGGGCTGGAAGCCGGGATCGGCGGAAAATACCCTTGAGGGCTGGAAGAGCCTGCTGCACCCGGACGACCTGGCCGGGGCGTCGCAGGCCCTGGCGAGCTACTGCGCCTCCGACGGGCAGGGCCTGTACGAGGCCGAGTTCCGCATGCGCCAGGCCGACGGAGCGTGGCGCTGGGTGCTGGGCAAGGGGCGCGCCGTGGCCTGGGATGGAACAGGCAGGCCGAGCCGCATCATCGGGCTGAACCTGGACATCCAGAAGCTCAAGGACGTGCAGGAGGAGCTGCGCCGCAGCGAGTACATGGTCAAGGCCGCTTTTGACCAGACCTTCCAGCTTTGCGGCCTGCTTGATCCCAGCGGCTCCATCGTGCAGATCAACAAGAACGCCCTGGCCTTTTCCGGCAAGACCCTGCAGGAGATGCTGGGGCGGCCCTTCTGGGACTGCGACTGGTGGCCGGACCGAGACGAGGCCGAGAAGCAGTTGCGGGCCGACATCGCCACGGCCCTGGCCGGCGGCATGGTCCGGCGCGAGGTGGTCAACATCGATTCGCTCGGCAGGCACGTGCAGGTGGACTTTTCCCTGTCGCCCCTCGTGGAGGCCGACGGCTCCGTGAACATTCTCATCGCCGAGGGACGCGACATCACGGTGATCCGCAAGGCCGAGGCCGATCTGCGCGAAAAGACGGCCATGCTGGAAGGCCTGGTGGACGCGACCCTGGACGGCATACTCGTGGTGGACGAACAGCGCCGTATCCTGCTGGCGAACAGACGCTTCGCCGAATTGTTCAAGGTGCCGCAGCACATGCTGGACAAGGGGGACGACTTCGCGGTGCTTGAGCATGTGGTCGCCCAGGCCAGCCGACCGGGCGACTTCCTTGAACTGGTGGAGCAGCTGTACCGCAATCCCCAGAAGATAGGACGCGACGAGATCGGCTTCGCCAGCGGCATGCAGATAGACCGGTACACTGCGCCGGTGCTGGGCGCGGATGGCAAGTCGTACGGGCGCATCTGGATGTTCCGCGACATAACCAGCCGCAAGACTCTGGAGCTTCGCCTGGCCGACCATCTGGCCTTCCAGGAGGCGCTTCTGGAAACCATTCCGTACGCGATGTTCTACAAGGGCCGGGATTCGCGCTTCCTGGGTTTCAACCGCGCCTATGAGGTCTGCTTCGGCGTCCGGCGCGCGGAACTCATCGGCAAGCGCGTGCTTGATCTGGAGTACCTGCCGCAGGAAGACCGCCTGCTGTACCAGGCCGAGGACGAGGCCGTCATCGCCAGCGTCGGCCGGGTGCACAAGGAATTGCCCATCCGCTTCGCCGACGGCCGGCAGCACGACACCCTGTATTCCGTCACCGGGTTCCGTCAGGCCGATGGGACCGCCGGGGGACTCATCGGCATCATCGTGGACATCACCGAACGCAAGATGGCCGAGGAGCGCCTGCGGCAGAGCGAGGAGAAGTTCTCGCGCATCTTTGAGATGGCCCCGGAGTGCATCTTCTTCGTGCGCGTTTCGGACAATGTCCTTGTGGACGCCAACGCCGCCTTCGAGAGCGTCACCGGCCACCTGCGCGAGGACGCCATCGGCCAGCCGATCAATGTCTGCAACCTCTGGGCGGAGCCGGACGCGCGGGTCGAGTTCCGGCACCGGCTTGAAACCGAGGGCTGGGTGAAGAACTTCGAATTATTGCTGCGCCGCAAGGACGGCCAGCTGCGCCGGGTGGTCAACTCCT
This sequence comes from uncultured Desulfocurvus sp., assembly GCA_964446455.1. Lineage (GTDB taxonomy): Bacteria > Desulfobacterota > Desulfovibrionia > Desulfovibrionales > Desulfovibrionaceae > Humidesulfovibrio. The sequence continues at coordinate 15,604 of CAYUOW010000011.1, read as the reverse complement.
CGCAGCAGGTGACCATCAGCGGCGAAAGCTGCTACATCAGCGTCATCCACGACATCACGGACGAGCGCAGGATTCAGGAGCTGCTCATCCAGTCGGAGAAGATGATGTCCATCGGCAGCCTGGCCGCAGGCATCGCGCATGAGATCAACAATCCCCTGGGCATCGTGCACCAGGCCGTGCAGAACCTCATCCAGCGCACCAACCCGGAGCAGAAGAAGAATCTGGAGACGGCCGCGGGCATCGGGCTCGACATGGAGCATTTGCAGCAATACCTGAAGCAGCGCAAACTCGACATCTTTCTGCTGGACATCCAGAACGCGGCCCAGCGCGCCTCGGGCATCATCCGCAACATGCTCAACTTCAGCCGCCGCAGCGAGTCCAAGCGCAGCGTCTGCGACCTGCCCAGGATCATCGAGCAGGCCGTGTTCCTGGCCTCGTCGGACTATGACCTCAAAAAGGCGTACGACTTCAAACGCATCGAGATGGCCATGGATCTCGAGGTGGACCTGCCGCGCTGCAGCTGCACGGAGACGGAGCTGGAGCAGGTCATCTTGAACCTGCTGCGCAACGCCGCCCAGGCCATGGCCATGTCCGACACGCCGCCGGAGAAGCCGAGGATCGAGATCCGCCTGCGGGCTGTGGAGTCAGGCGTGCGGCTGGAGATCTCCGACAACGGGCCCGGCATGAGCCCGGACATCATGGACAAGATCTTCGAGCCTTTCTTCACCACCAAGCCGCCCGGCGTGGGCACGGGGCTCGGCCTTGCCGTGTCCTACTTCATCATCACCAAGGGACACCAGGGCAAGATGTGGGTCGGCTCCACCCTGGGCCAAGGCTCGACCTTCTACATTGAACTGCCAGCCGAGTTTGAGGAGGCGCCCGATGCCTAAGGCCGGAAAGGCCATCCTCGTCATCGACGACGAGGAGAGGGTCCGCGAATTGTTGTTGGATTTCTTGAGCGAGTACGACGAGTTCGACCTGCACGGCGCGAGCAGCGGCGAGGACGCCCTGGAGCACCTGCGCAACAAGCCCGTGGACCTGTGCGTGGTGGACTTGCGGTTGCCGGGCATGAACGGTGCCCGCTTCATCGAGGAGGCCTCTTCCGCCGGGCTGTGCCGCCGGTTCATCGTGCACACGGGCTCGGTGGATTTTTCCCTGCCGCGCACGCTGCAAAGCCTGGGCCTGGTAGACGAGGACGTCTTCTACAAGCCGGTGAACGCCGTCGACGTGGTGGAACGCATCCGCTTCCGGTTGGATTGCGGTTAGGCGGGCGGTGTCGCTCGCGTCATCCCGGGCGTCGCGCCAACGAAAAAGGGGTCACCGTTTCCGGTGACCCCTTGGCTCGTCGAGTGGTCGGGATGAGAGGAGTTGAACCTCCGGCCCCCTGAACCCCATTCAGGTGCGCTACCAGGCTGCGCTACATCCCGACGTGCGAGGAGGGCTTGTACCCCCGCTGCGGTTCGCTTGTCAACAAAAAGGCGGAGAAAAAACGGCGGGGCCTGTAATAATCCGCATTCGTCTGCTTTTGCGGACCATCAGGCCCGCAAACAGGCCTCCAAGGCGGCAAAGGTGCGGCCCAGGTCGAAGCGCTCCAGCACCCGCGCGCGGCCCTGTTCGCCGCAGCGCGTGCGCAGCTCCGCGTCGCCCATGAGCCGCAGCAGGTTGTCGGCCAGGGTGCGGGCCTCGGGCGGGCAGAGCAGACCGGTGACGCCGTGCTCCACCACCTCCGGGATGCTGCTGACGGCGAAGGCCGCAACGGGGAGGCGCATGGTCATGGCCTCGGCCAGTACAAAGCCGAAGCCTTCCCACAAGGAGGGCAGGGCGAAGATGTCGATGCTCTGGTGGAAGGCCTTCATGTCCTGGACAAAGCCCAGAAACTCGACGCGGTCCTCCAGACCCAGGCGCCGCACCTGGGCTTTCAGCTCCCCCTCAAGCTCACCCGTGCCCGCGATGAGCACCCGGAACCGGGGAACCGTGGCGGCGTCTTTCAACAGCCCCGCGGCCTCGATGAGCAGGCGCTGGCCCTTCTGTTCGGTGAGTCTGCCGGCTGTGCCGATGACCATCTCGCCCGGCCTTTTCGGCACCAGGGGCGCGCTTTGTCTGGCGTCGAACTCCGCCGCGTCGAAGCCGTTGTAGATGAGATGGATGCGCTCCTGGGGCATGAGCGTGGGATTTTCGGCCAGGACGCAGCGCCGGGTCTCCTCGGAATTCACGATGAGCTTGGTGAGCACGCGGCCGAAGAGCAGGCGGTTCAGCAGGCGGTCGCGCACGGGCACGGCGATGCCCCGGCGGTAGATGATGTCGGGCACGCCCGCCAGCTTTGCGGCCACGCCGCCGGACTTCACGTCGCGGGGCAGGCAGAGCAGCACGGCGTCGACTTTCTCGCGCTGGAAGAAACGCACCAGTTCCGCCATAGCCAGCGGGTTGAGGAAGGACAGGCCGCCCAGGTCGGGCGTGAACAGCCGGATGCCCGGCTGGCCGTGCAGCTTGGCCGCCAGGGCGCCGCCCTTTTTCGCCACCACGCACACGTTGTAGCCCTTGTCGCGTGCAAGCAGGGCGTTCTGGCAATGCCAGTGCTCGCCGCCGCCCCAGGGGCCGTTGGTGTTGAAGAAGCAGAGGGTCTTGGGCTGCATGGACGTCCTTGTTGCATGCTGATTCGCTGTGCGCTGCACCGTACCTTTTCGCGCGGGGCTGGGCAAGCCGCCAGCGAAGGGGTTTGCCAAGCGCGTGAACACGTTGCGCAGCCCGGGTGATTGGCGTACCGTCATTATGGATCAAAAACGCAGCGAGGCGGGCGTGGACAGATACAAATCCCTTGCGGTCGCCCTGGAAGGCGAGGTGCTCTCCGAGATGGCGGGCACCTTCTTCGGCGCGCGCAAGGCCCTGGAAGACATGCGCGACGACTTCGTGCTGCGGGCGGAGGAGTTGCGCGCCCAGGCGGCCAAGGTCTTTGCCCGCGTGTTCTTCCTGCGTTCGCTTCTGCTCGGGCCCGAGGGCGAGGACGCCCTGTTCGCAGCCCTGGGCCTGCCACCCCGGTTTCCAGAAGCGCAAGGCCAGTCCGGCTCGCGCACCTGGCGGCCCGACAGCCTGCCCTTTGCCCTGCTGGCTTCCAGCCGCTACGTGAAGCTGGTGCTTCTGGCCTATGCGGAGATCCACCACGCCTGCGAGGTCTACATGCTGGGCGAGTACGAGGACGACCCGGAGCGCAAGGGGCGCAAGCGCATGAGCCTGCACTACAAGCAGGTGGAGCGGATGGGCCGCGCGCTCAACCAGCGCATCGAGAAGCTCAACGCCGACATGCCCGCGTCCTCGGTGCTGCAATATGCGCGCAGTATCAGCACCGTGGAGGCCCCGGGCCAGGGCGCCATCACCAATGCCATCGGAGCCGAGAGCCTGGACAACGGCATGAGCTTCGAGGCCTTGGACTTCGCTGCGCTGAAGCTGTGGCGCGCGCCGGAACTGCCGGAGCCCAAGGCATGCGAGGAGAAGCTGCGCGCCTTTGCGGCAGCCTTCTACGATGCCCACACGGAGAAGATCCGGCGGGTGCTGGCGGATTTGTAGCCGGCCTGGAGGCCGGAGGAGAGAAGCCTAGCCCGCGGCGATGATGCTGGCGGACAGGGCCTTGATCACTTCCTCGGCGCGTTCGATGGGCACTTGGCAGGTGCCGACCTTGTCATGCCCGCCGCCGCCGTATTCCAGCATCAGCCTGCCCACGTTGGTCTTGCAGTTGCGCTTCAGCACGCTGTGCCCCACGGTGATGACCACGTTCTGCCTGCGCACTCCCCACATGACCTGCATGCTGATGTTGCACTTGAGGAACAGCGTGTAGATGAGGAAGCGGTTGCCCGCGTAGATGAGGTCCTCGCCGCGCAGGTCGGTGATGATGAGGTTCTCGTGGGCGGTGGAGTTTCTGCGCAGCATGTCGACGAAGAGCCGGGACTGCTCGTGGTAGACCTGCACGCGCTCCTCGACGTCGGGAAGCTTCAGGACGTCCTCGGCCTTCATGGTGCGGCAGTACTCGATCATGTCGAGCATGAGCTGGTAGTTGCTCACGCGGAAGTCCTTGAACCGGCCCAGGCCCGTGCGCGGGTCCATGATGAAGCCGAGCAGGATCCAGCCCTTTGGCTCGGAAATTTCCTGCGGGGTGAGGGTGGCGCTGTCCACCTTGTCCACCGCCTCCAGCATGGCGTGCAGGTGCTTGGCCAGCTTCTTCTCGCCGTCGAAATACTCCCAGATGACCCTGGCGCAGCTCTTGTTGGGCTTGCTGGCGCCCTTGAACACGAGGTTCTTGCCCAGGCGCGCCAGTTCGCTGGTGTGGTGGTCGAACCACATGCCGCAGCCGGGAACGTAGGGGACGTTGGCCAGGATGTCGTTCTCGGTGACCGTGATGAGGCCGTCCTGGAGATCCTTCGGATGGGCGAAGAGATAGTCGTCGATGAGCCCCAGCTCCTTGAGCAGCACCGAGCAGGCCAGGCCATCGAAGTCCGAACGGGTCACGAGTCGCATGGGCTTTCCTTTGGCTATTGGTATCAGTGAGATGAATGTGCCATTAAAGACAATAGCCTGGGGGGAAAGGCGCTGTCAACTCGAAGCAGGAATCAGTGAGGTTGTTCCGGGTGCGGGTGCGCGTGGGCGTGCCAGTGCAGTTCGGCCGCGGCCTCGCGCACCAGTTTTGTGCCGTCGATGGTGAAGAAGGTGTCGGAGACAAGGTTCAGGAAGTCCCAATCGTGCGAGACCGTGAGCACGGCCGCGTCCAGGTGCTCCAGTATGTGGATGAGCCGGTGGCGCGTGGCCGGGTCCAGGCTGCTGGTGGGCTCGTCCAGGAGCAGGGCTTTGGGCCGCATGGCCAGCACGCCCGCCAGGGTGACGAGCTTCTTCTCCCCGCCGGAAAGCCTGTGGGCCAGGCGGTCTTCGAAGCCCTCCAGTCCCACGAAGGCCAGGGCCTCCCTCGCCTCGCGGGTCGCCTCGGCGGGTGAAAGGCCCAGGTTCAACGGCCCGAAGGCCACGTCGTCCAGCACGGTGGGGAACAGGATCTGGTCGTCCGCGTTCTGGAGCAAGAGGCCGATGCCGCGCCGCAGCAGGGCGAAGTCCGCCTCGCTCTGCATGGGGCGGTCCTCGAAGAGCACCTCGCCTCCGGTGGCGGGCAAAAGCCCCATCATCACCGAGAGCAGGGTGGTCTTGCCGCAGCCGTTGGGGCCGAAAAGCCCAATGCGCTGGCCCGCGTGCAGGGTGAAGTCCACGCCCTCGAACACCGGGCAGGCGCACTGCGGATAGGCGTAGCGCACCTGGCGCATGGACAGGATCGCCTCGCCCATGGGCCGTGCGGGATGTTTCGGGGCGTGGTGCGGGGCGTCACACATGGGAAACCTCCAGAACGACGAGCAGGGCGGCGAAGAGCGCGCCCCCGGTGAGCAGCAGTTTTTCGCCCGTTCCCAGGCGGAAGCTGCGCAGGGTGGCGAAGCTGCCCTTGAACCCGCGCAGCAGCATGGCCCGGCGGGTCATCTCCGCGCGGCGCATGGCCCCCACCAGCACCATGGCCAGAAGCGAGGCCAAGGTGCGGTACGTGTGCGCGTTGGTGCGGGGCTTGAAGCCGCGCAGCCGCGCAGCCGTGGTAAGGCGCAGGCGCTCGGCGTTGATCACGTGGATGAAGCGATAGGTGAAGAGGAACAGGAACACCAGCTTGCCGGGCACGCGCATGCGGTGCATGGCCTGTCCAAGCGAGGCCGCGTCCGAGGTGGCCACCAGGGCCAGGAAGGACAGCATGATGGCGTTGGTCTTAAGGGTGACGAGCGTGGCCAGGGCCAAACCCTGGCTGGTAACGGTGAGAGGGCCGAGGCGGCCCAGGGCGTCGCCGGGGGTGCTGAAGGGCAGGAAGACCCACAGGAAGGCCACGAAACCGTTGACCGTGAGCAGCCTGCGCCAGAAGGGCCCGGCGGGCAGGGCGGCCCAGAGCACTAGGCAGACGCCGCCGCACAGGGCCAGGGCCGGGGCGCGCCAGTCGGGGCTCACCGCCAGGATGCAGGCCAGCGCAAAGGCCAGGCAAAGCTTGGCGCGGGGGTCGGCCCGGTGCAGAAACGAGCTGCCGCTGGCAAAGGGTTCTTCTAGCACGCCGCCTCTTTCATGTCTTGGGGCAAGTGCCTAGGTGTGCTCATCATTTGCCGGAACCGCCCTTGCGCCTGCTGGCCGCGAAGGCCGCCACGCCGAACAGTCCGACGATGTACCCGATGCCGCCGATGATCTCCGTGGGGCCGGGGCTCTTTTGGGCGGATTCCGCGAGCAGGCGCTTCACCGGGGCCATGCGGCTGTCCACGGCCTGCTCCACCGCGTTGTTGACGATGCGTGTGAGCGTGGCCTCGTCGATTTGCGCCGGGGCGGCCTGGGCGGATTTGGCCTCCATGCTGGACTTGGTTGAGGACTTGGCCGCTTCGGCCTTGGGCCGGGCCTGCGGCGCCGCCTTTGCCGCAGGCGAGAGCGCGGCGAACTCCGCGGCCTTCACCAGGATGTCGTCCTGATGCCCTTCGCCCGCAACCAGCGTGACGCGCAGGTCGGCCCTGGCCGCGACGGCTTTTGCCGGAACAGGCAGGGTAAGCGCTCCGGCCTCGTCCGTCAGGGCGCGGGCGTATTCCTCGCCGCTCGCGGCGTCCTTGACCGTGATGGTCCCTTTGTTCACCTTGTTGGACTTGGAGTAGAACGCGTCCACCACGATGTTCGGGCCGTCCACATAGGCGAAGACCGTGACCTTGTGGGCCAGGGCCGCTGCGGGCCACAGCAGGAACAGGCCCAGGCACAGGGCCGCTGTGCGGGGAAACGCGAAGAGACGGCGGTACATCATTCCTCCGGGGCTCCTTGGGGAACCGCTCAGGCCGCGAGCCGGGCCTGGAAGAGTTCGGGCATGGTCTTGGTCAGGTAGCCCACCACCAGCATGGTGAAGCCGCCTTCCAGCAGCATCACCGGAATGTGGGCCAGCACCAGGGTGGTGGCGGCCTGCAGGAAGCCCTCGTCCGTGAGGCTCAAGGCCGTGGCCGTGAGGAGCGCCGCGAGAAGAACGGACAGGGAGCCGCACAGGAAGGCGCCCAGGGCGCGTGCCCTTCCCGTGCGGCGCAAAAGCGGGCCGCAGAGCAGGGAGCACAGCACGGCCGGGGCGGCCATGTCGAAGGCGTTGACGCCAAGGGCCGTGAGTCCGCCGTACTGGAACAGCACGGCCTGGAGCAGCAGCCCCACCAGGATGGCCGGGAAGCTCGCCCAGCCGAGCACCGCGCCCAGCAGTCCGTTCAAGATGAGATGCGCGCTTGCGGGGCCGATGGGGATGTGGATGAGCGAGCCCACGAAAAACGCGGCCGAAAGGATGGCCACGGTGACCAGGCGCTCGTTGTCCAGCTTGCGCAAGCCGACGAAGGTGCCCGCTGCGGCGAGGGTCGCGCCCGCAAGCAGGATGGGCGCGGACAGAACTCCTTCGGAAATGTGCATTGCGTGGCCTCGTGTGGTACGTGATGGTGATATTCGGGCGAGGTGTGCCCCGCCCGGAATACTTTCGCGTGGATGGTGTTACTTCTTTGCGGCCTTGGGCGCAACAAACTCGACCCAAATAACTGCGCCGAGTTCGATCTTTTTCTCCTTGCCGTCCACCTTGATGGTCTCGACGGCGTCATTCAGCGCGGCAAAGCCCCACCAGCCGGCCCAGGGCGCCACGAAGTGGAACACGCCGCCTGCGTCGGTCTTCACCACCTGGGTGTTCATGTGCTCGTTGGGCGCGGCGTACTTCCTGTCCCTGTTGTAGAACTCCACCTCGACCTCGCAGCCGGCCACGGGCTTGCCGTCCAGCAGCACCTGGCCGCTGAAGATGTTCCCGGCATAGTTGCCGAAGGGCCGGGTCAGGGGCACGATCTCGGTCTTGAGCCCCAGGGGCTTGTCCCAGCCCTCCGCATCGCCGAAGGCGGGCACCACCACCTTGGTGATGTGCTGGATGAACTTGTCCTCGGCCGGTTCCCAGTAGGGCGCGGGCACGGTGTAGAAGGAGTATACGCCGGGCTTCCTGGGAGCGAACGCGCCCTGCCAGGCCTTGTGCCCGAGCAGCTTGGACTCCTTCAGGCCGGGCAGCAGGTCGGTCTTGCCCTCGGCGGAGACCACGGCGAACTCCAGCGGCCTGGCCATGTCCATGCCGTTCATCTCCATGGGGTGGATGAAGGAGACGTTCAGGGCGATATTGGCCTTGGCTTTGTCCTCCACCACGCTCTGGGAAGGGATGACCATGCCGAAGTGGGCCTGGGCGGCCTGTGACATGCCGAGCAGCAGGGCCAGGCAAAGGGCGACGCGTTTCATTGGAAGCCTCCTTGGGGGGTGCGTGTTGCCGGAGCGAAGCAATCAGGCGCGGCGTCCCGCCCTGTGCCCGCAGTCGGAGTTTGTGCTCACGATGCGCTGCGCAGTTGAGTGAATATCCAATCCGTAAACCTTTTGCAAGAACGAATTTAATATTCGTGTTACGCAAGGCTGAAATTTTCCGGATTTTGCTCCGGCCACGCTATGGTCGAGGGGCGGTGCGGCTACGGCTGCGCGGTTGAAGCGGCGTGGAGCAGGCTCTTGATGCGCAAGCCGCGCAGGTGCTCGCCGGATTTCTCGCCCTGGTCGGCCAGTTCCGGGGGCAGTTTCACCGCCAGCACCGCGGCCAGGTCCGCCTGCATCTTTTCGCGGTGGTCGCGGTCCTTGTCGGCCAGCTCCAGCTGGAACATCTCGCGCAGGACGCCGCGGCTTTTGAGGCGCATGAGCAGGTCCACGCGGGTGGAGGCCTTGAGCTCCGGGTAGTTCCCGGCGATCATGTGCCACCGCGCGGCGTCGGCCCCGGCGTTGATGAGCCGCGTGGGCAGTCGCAGGCGCTGGCCCAGGGCCAGGGCCAAGGCCTCGCCGCGCTGGTCGTGGCCGAAGTGCCGGGGCAGGATGTCCGCGGGCGTGGTCACCTTGCCCAGGTCGTGGCACAGGGCCATCCACACGCTCATGGCGTCGCCCGCCAGCCGGTCCATCACGCGGGCCGTGTGCTCCAGCACGCTGGCGTCGTGGTACTTGGGCGGCCCGGCCGGAATGGTCGATGCGCCATCCAGCTCCGCCAGCCAGGGGAGCAGGCATCCGGCGCGGTCCAGCAGGCGCAGGAATTCGCCAGGGCGTTCGCCTGCAATGGCCTTCTGCACCTCCTGCCCCACGCGTTCGGCATAGGGCGTTGTCAGCGCGCCGGAGGCGGCCACCTTCCGCATGGCGGTGATGAGTTCCGGGTGGGCGCTGAAGCCCGGCATCTGGGCCGCAAAGCGCGCGGCGCGGACTGCGCGCAGGGGATCGTCGGACAGGGAGGTCGGCGAGGCCGGGCGTAGCACCCGGGCCTGCAGGTCCTCCAGGGCCGTAGGGTGGCAGAACAGCCGGCCGGTGTCGTCCATGGCCATGGCGTTGACAGTGAAGTCGCGCAAGGCCAAGTCCTCTTCCAGTGTCGCGGCACGGGGGAAGCTGTATTCCTGGCGCTCCAGGATAAACACCGGAAAGGTCTTGCCCACGGGTTTGGCCGGCGGGTGGGCTGCAAGGAAATCCTCGACAGTGGCCTCAAGCACGAGGTAATCCCTGTCCCGGACGGGCAGTCCGAGGAGCATGTTCCGAACGGCCCCGCCAACGAGAAGAATGCGCATTCCGCCATGCTAGCAGGACGCGCGCCGGAAAGAAAGCCGCCCGGGCCAGCCCCGCCGCGGTGAGGAACCCATGCCTCGACATTTCGCCATCCTCTCCCAAGGGCTCGCCGCACTGGCCGAACCCGTGACGACCGCCGCCCTCGCGGCCGCGCACCCATTATGGAAGAATGACTTGTCCGCCATGGGCCCCGTTGCCGAAGCCTCGGCAACCACGGCCACTGATTCCGTGCTGCTCTGCGGCCCCTGCGCCAGCACCATGGATGTGGCGCGGGAGCTGGCGGGCCTGGACAGGCTCGGCTCCTGGGGCAGCGTCCTTGCGCCCGCGCAGACCACGGGCCGGGGGCAGCTGCGCCGGGCTTGGCTTTCCCGTCCGGGCAACGTGCTGGCCACGGTGGTCTGCCCGCCGGAAACGGGGCTTTGGAACGATCTTCGGCCATTGGTGCTCGGCTACCTCTTTGCCGAGGCCTTGAGCGGCCTTGGACAGGCCGTTCAGGTCAAGTGGCCGAATGATCTTCTGTCTGACGGCCGCAAGGTGGCCGGGATACTCGTGGAAGAGCGGGCCGGATGCGTTCTTGCCGGAATCGGGCTGAATTTGGGCTGGGCCCCGGAGCCGGAGGCCCTGCGCGACGGCCACAGCGTAGATGCTGGAGAATTTTGTCCGTCGGATGGCGGACTTGGCCCGGCGCGCCTCTGGCTCGCCCTTGTAAACCGGCTGGAAACGGGATACAGAACGCTTCTTGAGGCTTTTTCTCCCAGAGAATTCTTGACGATTTTCCGCACCAGGATGGCCTGGCAGGGGAGGCGTGTCCTCGTACAGGAAGGCGCAAGCGTTCGGTACGAGGCGGTCGTCAGGGGAATTTCCGGAGAGGGAGGGCTTTTGCTGGACCGCGCCGGCCAGGAGGTCGTCCTCTTGGCGGGTGATGTGACCCCGGTTTGACGCGGGGCAGGAACAGAGGGGCTCAAAGCGCATTGCAACAGCAAGGGGGATAGTTTTGGCCATGAGACCGAAGTCGTTTGAGCAGGTTCTGGAAGAAGTTAAGGGCAAGCCCATTCTGGTGGCCAACCGGGGCATACCCGCGCGCCGCATTTGCCGTTCCATCACCGAGATGTTCCAGGCCGTGGCGGTGATGACCGCCACTGATGTGGATAAAACGTCTCCCGCCACCACCGGCGCCCATGAACTGCTGCTCCTAGGCGAAGATCCCCGCGCCTATCTCGACCTCGATCGCATCATCAAAATGGCCAAGGATCGCGGCATCGTCGCCATCCATCCCGGCTGGGGCTTCGGCAGCGAGGACGACTCCTTCCCCAAGAAGTGCGAGGAAGCGGGCATCATCTTCATCGGCCCCAACCAGGGCCCCATGCGCCTCTTGGGCAACAAGGTGGCCGTGCGCAAGCTGGCCGAGGAGATCGGCGTGCCCGTGGTGCCCGGCTCCCCCGAGGCGGTGAGCATCCCCGAGGCGCGCAAGATCGCCAAGGAGATCGGCTTCCCCATCATGCTCAAGGCCGAGGGCGGCGGCGGCGGCCGCGGCATCTACGAGGTTTACGAGGACGCCCAGCTGGAGAGCGCCTTCTCCAAGGCCTCGGCCCTGGCCAAGGCCAGCTTCGGCAACCCGCGCCTGTACGTGGAGAAGCTCCTCACATCCGTCCGCCACATCGAATTTCAGACCATTGCCGACATGTACGGCAATGTCTTCGTGTTCGACGAGCGCGACTGCACCGTGCAGCGCAACCACCAGAAGCTCGTGGAAATCACCCCCTCGCCCTGGCCCAAGTTCACCCCGGAGCTGCGCAAGGAGCTCAAGGGCTACGCCGAGAAGCTCATCAAGGCCGTGGGCTACCATTCCCTCGCCACGGTGGAGTTCCTGGTGGACAAGGACGGTCGTCCCTACCTCATCGAGGTCAACACCCGCCTGCAGGTGGAGCACGGCATCACCGAGTGCCGCTACGGCATCGACCTGGTCGAGGAGCAGCTGGCCATCTCTTTTGGCTCGAAGCTGCGCTTCAACGAGCAGAACACCAAGCCCTACCTGCACGCCATGCAGGTGCGCGTGAACTGCGAAGACCCGCAGGACAATTTCTCGCCCAACGCCGGGCTCATCACCAGCTATGTCTCCCCGGGCGGCCAGGGCGTGCGCATCGACTCCTGCATCTGCGCGGGCTACCGCTTCCCCTCCCGCTACGACTCCGCCGCGGCGCTGCTCATCACCTACGGCAACTCGTGGGACAAGACGGTCATGCTCATGCGCCGGGCCCTGCGCGAATACAAGATCAGCGGGGTCAAGACGACCATCAACTTCCACCGCGAGGTGATGAAGCATCCTGATTTCGTGGCCAGCGACTATGACACGAACTTCGTGCGCCTGCACAAGGACGAGCTCATGGCCTACACGGACCAGGAGGCCGAACCCGTCCGCCTGGCACGGCTCGTGGCCGAGATCAGCGCGCGCGGCTACAACCCTTACGTGTCCCTGGGCGAGTACCGTGGCCGCAGCGACAAGCGCCTGGGCCGCTTCCAGCTGGTGAAGGCACCGGACGCCACGGACGCCGCCTTTGAGCCGCGCATCACCCGCGCCATGAAGCGAGACGACATCCTGGACGCCCTGCGCGAGGACCGCGCGGCTGGCATCGTGCACTTCAGCGACACCACCACCCGCGACATCACGCAGTCGAACAGCGGCAACCGCTTCCGCCTGGCCGAGGACCGCATCATCGGCCCCAGCCTGGACAAGTGCGGCTTCTTCAGCCTGGAGAACGGCGGCGGCGCGCACTTCCACGTGGCCATGCTGGCCAACATGACCTACCCCTTCACCGAGGCCAAGGAGTGGAACCAGTTCGCCCCCAACACGCTGAAGCAGATCCTCATCCGCTCCACCAACGTGCTGGGCTACAAGCCGCAGCCCAAGAACCTCATGCGCCTTACCGGCGAGATGATCTGCGAGCACTACGAGGTCATCCGCTGCTTCGACTTCCTGAACCACGTGGAGAACATGCGGCCCTTCGCCGAAGTTGTGCTGCACTCCAAGAAGCACATCTTCGAGCCCGCCCTGTCCATGTCCTGGGCCAAGGGCTTCGACGTGCCGCACTACCTTGACGTCACCGAGAACATCCTGTCCATGTGCGCCAGTGTCATGGGCGTGAGCAAGAAGAAGGCCTCGCAGTCCATCATCCTGGGCCTGAAGGACATGGCCGGCGTGTGCCCGCCGCGCTTCATGCGCGAGCTCATCACCGCCCTGGTGGCCAAGTACCCGGAGCTGGTCATCCACAGCCACCGCCACTACACCGACGGCCTGTTCGTGCCCACCATGGGCGCCGCGGCCAAGGCCGGCGCGCACATCGTGGACGTGGCCATCGGCTCCAGCGTGCGCTGGTACGGCCAGGGCGAGGTGCTCTCCACCGCGGCCTACATTGAGGACGAAATGGGCCTCAAAACCGTGCTGGACAAGGATATGATCCGCAGCACCAACTTCACGCTCAAGCAGATCATGCCGTACTACGACAAGTACTGCTCGCCCTACTTCCAGGGCATCGACCACGACGTGGTGCGCCACGGCATGCCCGGCGGCGCCACCTCGTCCTCCCAGGAAGGAGCCATGAAGCAGGGCTACATCCACCTGCTGCCCTACATGCTCAAGTTCCTGGCCGGCACCCGCAAGATCGTGCGCTACCACGACGTGACCCCGGGCTCGCAGATCACCTGGAACACCTCGTTCCTGGCCGTCACCGGCGCCTACAAGCGCGGCGGCGAGCGCGAGGTGCGCCGTCTGCTGAACGTGCTCGACATAGTGAACCTGGCGCCCGAGGGCGAACTGACGGACAACGAGCGCGAGGCGCGCCTGGACCTCTACCGCGACAGCAATGACGCCTTCCGCAACCTGCTCTTGGGCAAGTACGGCAAGCTGCCCCTGGGTTTCCCGCCGGACTGGGTCTACCAGAGCGCGTTCGGCACCGAGTGGAAGACCGCCATCGAATGCCGCACCGAGGCTTCGCCGCTGGAGACCTTGCCGGACATGGACCTGGCGGCCGAGGAGAGCACCCTCGACGCGCGCCTGGGCCGCAAGGCCACGCCCGAGGAGTTCGTGCTCTACTTGAACCACCCCGGCGACGCGCTGAAGACCATCGAGTTTGTGGAGACCTACGGTGACGCAAACAACCTGCCGCTCGACGTGTGGTTCGAGGGACTGGAGAAGGGTGAGACCCTGTTGTTCCAGAGCCGGGCGGGCAAGCCCCACGTCATGCGCATCGCGGACATCTCCGAGCCGGACGACCAGGGCTGCATCACCGTGCGCTACTCGGTGGACTCCGAGACCATGAGCCACCGCGTGAAGGTGCGCGACGCCATGGGCGGCGAGCGCGACAGCATGGAGATGGCCGATCCCAAGAACGTGAACCACATCGGCTCCCCCAGCAACGGCGACCTCTGGGTCATGCACGTGCGCGTGGGCGATGTGGTGAAGAAGGGCGAGGAGATCTTCAACATCTCCATCATGAAGCAGGAAAAGAGCGTGTACGCCCCGGTGGCCGGCGTGGTGAAGCGCGTGCTGAAGAACGCCAACTACCAGGAAGACAAGGTCATGGTTCCCGTGAAGGAAGGCGAGCTGCTGGTGGAACTGGGCCCCGCACAGGCGGGCTGCCCCACCTGCAAGGCGCCGCTCGCCAGCGACGACTTCCGCTTCTGCCCCGTGTGCGGTCAGAAGATCTAGGGGAGAGCGCAGAAGTAGTATTGTTGTATGTGCAAATGACCGCGCGCCAGTGAGCGTTTTACGAGCGGCCAGGAGTCAAAGGGATGAAAATTCTCATCGCACGGAACCGCGTGTGGTGCTGAAAATGCCCGCTCCTGGCCGCTTTGCTGCTTTTTGTATGTATTGTTGTATGTGCAATTGACGAAAGGCCGGCAAACAGGGTATCTGCAAAAAGACGGCTGTAAACGCGGCACGCCCCGCCATCGCGGACCTGAATGGACCAGGATGGGAAGGGACGTGCTTGCGTCATGTCCTGAAGGTCCCTCAATCGACGCAAAGGGCCGCCCGCACGCAGCGGCGCCCAGGAGGAGAGCATGGCCAAAATCCAGAAGGAACAGACTGCCAAGGCGGCCGACGTAGCCGCAGAGGCGAAGCCCAAGGCCGGAAACAAGGCAGAGCTGACCAAGAAGATCGTGCTCACCGGGGCGGACATCGTGGCCATCGGGCCCGATGCCGAGCTCATCGTGGGCGGCAAGAACTACAACACCGCCATCATCAGCCAGGTCTCCGGCATCCGCGCCCCGCAGTTCCGGGCCATTTCTTCCATTGCGTTCCATAAGCTTCTGGATGAGACCAAGGTCAACGCCGCCCTTGTGCGCAGCACCGTGGACAAGGAATACAACTCCACGGACTGGACCGACGACGAGATCAACCGCGACCCTGAATTTCTGCGCAAGTTTACCCGCAAGATCGCCAAGCGCATCGCGGCCGAATCGGTCAAGAACACCGGCACCCTCATCAAGCTGCGCACCTTCGTCAACAACGTGGTGGAAGGCTTCGCCACCAGCCCGGAGGGCATCGACCAGCTGCGCAAGCGCTCGGTCCTCGTGCAGGCGGCCATCCTGTCCGTCGATCCCCCGGCCGAGGTGAAGGAAGCCGTGCGTGGCGCCTACCTGGAAATTTGCGGCGAGGCGGGCCTTGAGAACGAGCCCGTGGCCGTGCGGTCTTCCGCGGCAGGAGAAGACAGCCGCAAGAAGGCCTTTGCCGGCCTGCAGGACACCTATCTGAACATAGTGGGCGACGAGCGCTGCGTGGAGGCCTACCACTGGGACTGCGCCAGCGCCTATAACCTGCGCAGCATGACCTACCGCCGCGAGGCCATCCTGGACGCCGTGAACCGCGCCGAGGAAACCGGCGACGACATGATCGCCGAGACCGCCAAGAAAGAGTGGGCCATCGAGAACACATCGCTCTCCGTGT
>CAYUOW010000010.1:41261-48553 GCA_964446455.1 uncultured Desulfocurvus sp. | reverse complement strand
TTCGTTCTACAGCACGGACTTTGCCCCGGCCGCAGCGGACCAGAAACGCCTGGCCGAAGTGCAGGCCGTGGTCGCCAAGACCGGAGCGCCCCTTGGCAAAAACACGGCGCTGACCCTGGACGCCCTTGACCTGCTTGTGGCCGCGGCCAAACGCGCCGGCAGCACCGATCCCGTGTCCCTGCGCTCCGGCTTGGCCAACCTGACCGGCTTCGAGGGCCTCACCGGGCGTATTTCCTACTCCGGCAGCGGCGACCCCGACCGCTCCACCTTCATCATGGGCATTTCCGGCGGGAAGTCCGCTTTACGGTGGCGCCTCAGCCTGCCAAGGTCATAAAGGAAGCTCCGGCGATGAACTGGTCTGTGCAGAAAAGCCTGGTGGCCCGCCTGGTGAGCACCTATCTGGTGCTTTCCCTTGTGGTCATCGTCTGCGTGGGCGGAGCCAGCTGGCTGGCCAGCCGGGGGCTCCTGCGCGACGCGGCCTTTGCGCGGCTTGAAACCTCCTCGCGCCAGAAGGAGACGGACCTGGCCCTGTGGGTGGAGGAACGCCTGCGCGACCTGAACCTCCTGGGCTCGCTGCTGGTCTCGCAGCAGAGCCTCAAGGCCGGGGGACAGGGCCATCCCCAGCCGGGCCCCGCGGTGCTGCAGTTGTTCAAGGACTACAAGACCGCCCAGCCCGACGTGCTGGAGGTGTTGCTGCTGGCGCCCACGGGCGGCCGGGTGCTGGCCTCCACCGAGGAGACCAGCGTGGGCGGCTACCGCGCCACGTACAATTTCTACATCCAGGGGCGGCAGGGCCCGGCCGTGCAGAGCGTGTACCCCTCGCCCGACTCCCTGCGCTCCGTGCTCACGGTGAGCATGCCCGTGAAGGACGCCGGCGGCGAGCTGCTGGGCGTCCTGGCCATGCACCTGAGCCTTGAGCCCATCGCCCAGATCATCCGCTCGCGCACGGGCCTGGGCGACACGGGCGAGACCTTCCTGGTGGATTCCTCCAGTCTGCTTGTGGCCTCCGGCCGGGTGGACATGGAAAGCGCCCAGCGCAAGACCCACTCCGAGGGCGTGGCCCAGGCCCTTTCCGGCAAGAACGGCCGGGGCCTCTACGTGAGCGATGCCGGGGTGCAGGTGCTGGGCGTGTACCGCTGGATGCCCGCCTACCAGATGGCCCTGCTGGCAGAGATGTCCCAGGCCGAGGCCTTTGCTCCGGCGGGCCGCCTGGCCCTCACCCTGGTGGTGGTGGCCCTGGTGGCGGCGGTGATGCTCGGCGTCGGCGTGTACATCCTCTCGCTGCGGCTGGCCCGGCCGGTGCTGGCCGTGACCCGCGCGGCCATGAGCGTGGCCGAGGGCGACCTTTCCGTGCGCGCCCCGGTGGAAACCTCCGACGAGCTGGGCAACCTGGCCCGGGCCTTCAACGCCATGACCGGGGAGCTCTCCGACCTGTACGACCGGCTGGAGCTGGAGGGGCGCGAGCGCGGGGCCATCCTGCACGGCTCCTTCGACGGCATCGCCGTGGTGAACAAGACCGGGGCCGTGGCCTACTGCAATCCCGGCATGGAGCGGCTCTTCGGCTGCACCCTGCCCGACACGCCTTCCCTGGCCGTGCTGGCCGACCGCATCTTCCTCGAGGCCGAGGAACGCCGCGCGTTCATTGCCAACCTGCAGGAGGACATGGAGAAGGAGAACCCGCCGGAGCGCGTGTTCGCCTTCCAGCACCAAAGCGGCGCGCGGCGCTGGTGCCGGGTCAAGATTTCGCACATGCACGGCGACCGCCTGGTGCTGAACGCCCAGGATCTGACCGAGATCAAGGCCAGCGAGGAGCGCGTGCGGCACATGGCCCTGCACGACCACCTGACCGGCCTGCCCAACCGCCAGCTGTTCCTGGACCGCCTGGACCAGGCCTTGCGCCGGGCCAAGCGCGCCGGGGTCAGCGTGGCCATCCTGTACATCGACCTGGACCACTTCAAGGGCCTGAACGACGCCTATGGCCATGCCCACGGCGACCGCGTGCTGGTGGAGACGGGCCTGCGGCTCCGCGCCTGCGTGCGCGAGTCGGACACGGTGGCCCGCCTGGGCGGCGACGAATTCGTGGTTGTCCTGCCCGACCTGGTGCAGGTGGACGATGCCTTGCCCGTGGCGGCCAAGGTCCGGCAAAGCCTTTACGACCCCGAGGCCGGGGGAGGGCGGCTGTTCCTGGGCGCCTCCGTCGGCGTGGCCTTCTACCCGGAGCACGGCCAGGACCAGGACACCCTGCTGGCCCGCGCCGATGGCGCCATGTACGAAGCCAAGCGCATGGGCGGCAACTCCGTGCGCGTGGCCTTCTCCTCCCGCCAGGAGAAGCCGGAATCCGGGGGCTGAGGCCCCGCGCGACTTTACAGCCCCGCCTCTCCCGGCTAGGGTCGCCCGCATGGAAGCACCTTCCCTCCGCCGCCCCCCTCGTTTGCTGCTGCTCACCAGCGCCTACTTCCTGCTCGGCGAATTGGTCACCGCCTGCCAGCGCCTGAACGTGCCGCACCGGCTGCTGGACCTCGGGACCAAGGAGATGGACGCGGAGCTGTTCGTGCGCACCCTGCGCGAGACGGCGAGCGACTTCCGCCCGGACGCCATCCTCACCGTGAACCACCTGGGCGTGGACCGCGAAGGAGTGCTCATGTCCCTGGCGCGGGACCTGAAGCTGCCGCTGGTGTCCTGGTTCGTGGACAACCCGGAATTCATCCTGCCGCTGTTTCCCCGGCCCGACGCCGAAAACACCCTCATCCTCACCTGGGATGCCGACAGCCTGGACGCCGTGCGCGCCATGGGCTTCACCAAGACGGGCTGGCTGCCCCTGGGGGCCGACCCGGAGCGTTTTTGCCCCGGTCGGCCGGGCCGGCCGGAATGGCGCGCCCGCGTGTCCTTCGTGGGCAACTCCATGCTCACCAAGACCGCGCGCAGGCTTGCGGCCGCGCATCCCGGCCCGGCGCTGCTCACGGCCTTCGCCTCCCTGGCCGGGGCCTTCGCGGCCTCGGGCGAGCGCAACGTGCGCAGCTTTGTGGCCGCCAAGCGCCCGCAACTGCTGGCGGAGCTGGACGAGCTGGGCCTTGAGCGCCGCACGGCGTACGAGACCGCCGTGGTCTGGCGGGCCACCTTGGACTACCGCCTGGCCTGCGTCCTCGCCACCCTGCCTTTTTCGCCGCTCATCGCCGGCGATCCCGGCTGGGGCGACCTGCTCCACGACCGGCAGGGCTTCCGCCTGCACCCGGAAATCGGCTATTACAAGGAACTGCCGGGCTTCTATCCGCAGAGCGACGTGAACTTCAACTGCACCAGCGTGCAGATGAAGGGCGCGGTGAACCAGCGCGTGTTCGACGTGCCCGCGTCCGGGGCCTTCCTGCTTACGGACAGGCGCGCCCAGCTGGAGGCCATGTTCGAGCCCGGCCGCGAGGTGGCGATCTATTCGAGCCCGGAGGAAGCTGCGGAGCTTCTGGCGCGCTACCTGGCCGACGACGCCCTGCGGGCCCGCATGGCCCAGGCCGGGCGCGCGCGCGTGCTGGCCGAGCACACCTACGAACACCGCCTGGCCGCGCTTCTCCAGGCCTTTGACGAACACTTCCCCCAGAGGGCGGAGGGCGCCTAGATGGCCAAGGATCCCGTTCTGGTGCTGCAGATGCAGCGCATGGGCGACATGATCCTGTCGTTTCCGCTGTTCCTCTGGCTCTCGCGCAGCTATCCCGGGCGCGAGGTGCACGTGGTGGGCGAGGAGAGCTTCTTCCGGCCGCTGATGCCGGTGAGCCCGCACGTGACCTACATCACCTGGCCCGCCGCCGCTGCCGGGGCGCTTTCCGGGCGGCGCTACCGGCTCATCGTGAACCTGAGCATCCGCGAGGAGGCCGCCCGCCTGGCCGGCAGCCTGGACGCGGACATCCGGGTGGGCCCCGTGCGCGAGCCCGGCGGGGCCCTGCGTGTGCACGGCCCCTGGCAGCTCTACCGGGCCAGCCTGGTGGGGCATGGCCGACACAACCGCTTCCATTGGGCGGATTTGAACGGCCTGGACGTGGTGTCCCTCAAGGTGACGCGCCTGACGCATTTCGACCCGCCGCGCCAGCCGGATGCCGCCAACAAGGCGGTGGGGCTCTTCGTGGGCGCCAGCGAGCCGGGCAAGCGGCCGGACGCGCTGTTCTACGCCGGGTTGGTCCGCACGCTGCTTGAGCGCGGCCTTAAGCCCGCCCTGCTTGGCGGACCGGCGGACCGCCCGGTGGCCGACGAGATCCGCAGCCTGAGCGGCCTGCCCCTGGTGGACCTGGTGGGGCGGCTTTCCCTCACCGAGCTGGCCGAGTACGGCAAGTCCCTGGCGCTGATGATCACCCCGGACACCGGCCCCATGCACCTGGCCGCCTGGACCGGCCTGCCCACCCTGAATCTTTCCGTGGGGCACGTGAACCCCTGGGACACCGGCCCCTACCAGCCGGGGCACCTGGTGCTGCGCAGCGCGGCTTCCTGCGCGCGCGGCTGCTGGGCCTGCCGGCAGAAATCCTTCCTGTGCCGCACGGGCATGGAGCCCAAACCCGTGGCCGCCCTGGCCGCCATGGCCGTTTCCGGCCCGCGCGCGCGGCTGGAGCGGGTGAAGCTGCCGGGGCTGGAGCTTTTCCAGACCGTGCGCACGGACGAGGGGCTTTTCGGCCTGCGGCGCCTGGGCCCGGCTGTTGCGCCCAAGGCCTCGGACCTGGCCGGGGAGTTCTGGCGGCGTTTCTTCCTCTGGCGCTTTGCCGCCGAGCCCGAGGCCCCGGTGCGCGAGGCCTGGCAGGCCCTGGCCTGTGCCTGGCCGAAGCTGGCCGGTTCGCTCAAGGCCTCGCTGCCGGCTTTGAGCCGGGGTGTGGCCCGCCTGGTGCGCGAGGGAGCGGGCAACCGCGACGCCGCCCGCGCCGTGAGCCGCGAGCTGCCGCCCTTCTGGGGCCTTCTGGCCTCGTATCTGGAAATGTCCGCCCTGAATGCCGACGTTTCCACCGCCTGGGCGCGCGAGAGCCTGGAGCTGGTGGAGCGCCTGAACGCCCTGCTCGAATAATCCC
Source organism: uncultured Desulfocurvus sp. (assembly GCA_964446455.1). Lineage (GTDB taxonomy): Bacteria > Desulfobacterota > Desulfovibrionia > Desulfovibrionales > Desulfovibrionaceae > Humidesulfovibrio. The sequence continues at coordinate 43,517 of CAYUOW010000010.1, read as the reverse complement.
GCCTGCGTTTTTCCGCCCGTGTGCATCCGTTTCGCCCGCCCCTCTGGGAAGGCAAAAAATTCCCGCGCCCCAAAAGAGGACCCCGTCCGGCTGGTCAGGCTGGACGGGGTCGCGCAGGGGTGCGAGGAACTGTCGCTGGTCTTTGTGCGGGGCTGGTCGCCCGGCCCTACGTTTAGCGCTTCATGGCGATGACTTCGCCGAGCAGGGTGTCCGCCGTGGTGATGACCTTGGAGTTGGCCTGGAAACCGCGCTGGGCGGTGATCAGGTCCACGAACTCGGAGGCCATGTCCACGTTGGACGATTCCAGGGCGTTGGAGGTGATGGAGCCTCTGCCCGCGCTCTTGGCCGTGCCGGTGAGGGCCGAGCCGGAGTCGCGCGTTTCGCTGAAGAGGTTGCTGCCTTCCCGGCGCAGGCCCCACTGGTTGGTGAAGCTTGTGAGCGTGAGCGTGTAGAGTTCCATCTCCTGTCCGTTGGAGAAGGTGCCCGAGAGCACGCCGTCCGCCGAGACGGACACGTTCTGCAGGTAGCCCGCCGTGTAGCCGTCCTGGTCCTGGAACAGGGTGGAGAAGCCGCCCGTGTCGTAGGACTGGGTGGCCAGGGCGCTGACGGCGGAGTTGCCCATGTTGGGAACCCAGCCCGCGCTGCTGGTCTTGGTGCCCACGGAGGCGGCGTCGCTGGCCAGGGTGCCCTTGGCCTGGGTCCACGTGCGGTTCTTGCTGCGGATGCCGAAGTCCACGGAGATGGGCGTGGCCGAGACGGAGGTCGCCGCGCTGGCGTTGCTGGCCATGATGAAGTTCGCCGTCATCATGGGGTAGCCGCCGGTGGAGAAGTCCGCCAGGGTCCACTGGGTCAGGTCCTTCAGGTCGCCGGTGGCGTTGCTCTTGAGGGTGTAGGCGCTTTCTCCCACCAGCTGGCCGCTGCGGAAGGTCATGGTGCCGATCATCAGCACGCCCGCGCCGCTGGTGCCCTTGAGGCTGGTGCCGCCGATGGTGCGGCCGTCCTGGTCGGGGTTGCAGGTGACCATGTATTCCCACACGGTGTCCGCGCCGGCGTTGGAGGTCATGGTGACCTTGTCGTAGTACACGGTGACGTTGTGCGAGGTGCCGGTGGAGTCGTACACCTTGATGGTGTTGCTGTAGCCGTAGCTGGTGCTGGCAATGGGCGTGTCGGCCGTGCCGTTCCAGGTCTCGAACATGGCGAAGTACGGGTCCGTGGCGGAGTCGCACTTGCTGTCGCTTGTGGGGTCGAGGTTGGTGACCATGTTCACCGACGTGGTGGCCGAGGCCGGGGCCTGGAAGTTGGCCACCAGCACGTCCGTGGGCGAGCCGTAGATGGAGTAGTCGGTGCTGCTGGTGCTGGTTGTGCTGGCGCGCTGCATGGCCCAGCCCTGCACCCGGTAGCCGTTGGTGTCCACCAGGTACCCGTCGGAGTCGAAGCGGAAGTTGCCCGCGCGGGTATAGTACACGTTGTCGGTGTCGGGCCTTTTCACCGTGAAGAAGCCCTTGCCGCCGATGGCCAGGTCGGTGGCCTCGGTGGTGGTCTCGATGGCGCCCTGGGCGAAGTCGGCATAGATGGCCGCCACCTGGACGCCGAGGCCCATCTGGGAGTTGCCTGCGGCGGTGGAAATGTCCTGGCTGATGAGATCCTGGAAGAAGATGTTGGATCCCTTGTAGCCGGTGGTGCTGACGTTCGCGAGGTTATTGCCGATGACGGAAATAGCCTGCGAATGGGCCTGCATACCAGTGATGCCCTGATACAGTGACGAAGTGAGAGACATGCGTGACCTCCTTGAACCCCTGTCTTATATTCCTGTAATCGACCTGTCGTATATTGCGCTTGGCTCTTACGAGCTGGTGCTTGCGGTGTTGACCACTTCCGTGACGTTGGCGAGTTCCACGGTGCGGCCGTCGGCCAGCTCCAGGTATACGGTGCCGCTGGAGGTCTTGACCCCGGTGACCACGCCGCTGATCTGCGACTGCACCGTGACCGCCTTGCCCTCGGAGTTGACCGCGCGGATGATGATGCCGTAGGTGCCGTCGGTCTGCGTGGTGCCGTTGGTGTCCTTGCCGTCCCACACGTAGGAGTAGTCGCCGATGCCCTTGGAGCCCAGGGACTCGGAGCGGAGGAGGTCTCCGTCCTTGTCGTACACGTTGGCCGTGACGTCTGTGACGGCTTCGCCCAGGCTGTAGTAAAGGGTGCTCACCGTGCCGCTGGAGACAGTAAGGTTGTAGCCGGTGCTCTTGATGCTCTTGCCGA